>JAGOKC010000027.1 GCA_017994835.1 Aquabacterium sp.
CCGTCAAAGTTGGCGGTGCCGGTGTTGATCGAGGCCATGTCCAGCGTGATGTCCACCGAGCCAGTCTTGGCGACCTTGTCCAAGGTCACTGTGCCCGACTTCTTGTCGAAACGGCCCCGGTTGGTCGAGGTACCGAAGTGCTTGGCCTCGAAGGTCACGAAGGTGTGCGTCGGGTCGATGGCGTAGGTCGCCGGGGCGGCGTGGGCCACACCGAAACCAGTCAGCACGGCAAAAACTACAACGGATGCATTCACGGTACGTTTCATGTCATATCTCCTGAATTGCGTGGCATGGGCCCACATGCAAGGGAAAACAGCAGGTTCGGCAGGCACCCACCCCGCCCAAACACGGGGAAAATAGGTTCCAACATTCAGCACTGCCGCATGAAGATACTCTAATGATCACGCTCCCATGACACGTTGCATGTGGTTCATCGTTTGATTCAATATTTTTGAACAGCAAATTTGCCACACCACCCGTCAAAGCCCTTGATCCGGGCTTGTGTCTTATTTCCCGATGGCGCATCATGGGTCAAAATTTTCCGAATGCATGCACACCGCTACCTTCTTCCACAAGCTCGCTGATCTGATCCTGGGCACCGAGCGCAAGCAGCGCCTGCGCGTTTCGCGCTCGCTCACCGCCGCATACGTGTTCATCGCTTGCGTCGGCCTGATGGTTTATGCCTATCACAATGACTTCATGACGTTGACAAACGTCTGGGGGGTGAGCTCCATCACCGTGTTCAACGTCGTCTTCTGGTACGGCATGCTGCGCTCGGGCGTGAACCTGCGCTTCAAAGAACCAGCGTTGACCCTGCCTCAGGTGATGTCCGCGCTGATCATCATCGTTTACGGCTACATGAGCACGGGCCACATCCACGGCTCCCTCATGATGCTGCTGACCCTGCTCCAGGTGTTCGGCATCTTCACCATGAACCAGCGCGACTCCCGCATCACGGGCATCGCCTGCGTGGTGTTGATGGGCCTGGCCATGGCTTACAAAACCATCACCGACCCGGTCAACTACCCTCATCAGGTCGAACTCGCCCACTTCGTCCTGGTTGCGGCCATCTTGCCCACCATCTCCAGCCTGGCGGCACAGCTCAACGCCATGCGCACCCGCTTGCAGGATCAAAAAAGTGAACTGGCCCATGCCCTCACCCGCATCCAGATCCTGGCCACCCGCGACGAACTCACTGGCCTGTTCAACCGCCGGCACATGCTGGAGGTGCTGACGCAGCATCAAAAGCGCCTGATCCGCTCGGGTCACCATCGCTTTTGCCTGGCCTTGCTCGACATCGACCACTTCAAGCGCATCAACGACACGCATGGTCACGGTGTGGGCGATGAAGTGCTGCGCGAATTTTCCGCAACCGTTCAACGCGCCTTGCGCGACACCGACGTGATCGCCCGCTGGGGTGGCGAAGAGTTCCTGCTGCTCATCAACGACACCGCCCCCGAACTCGCCAGCATCTGCGTGGACCGTGCGCGTGAACTGCTGGCAGCCGAACCCCTGCTGCCGCACATGCCCGATCTGAAGGTCACCTTCTCAGCCGGCCTGACAGGCTACTTCGACATCGAAGACCTGAGCACCTGCATTGACCGGGCCGATCAGGCGCTCTACCGCGCCAAGGCCAACGGACGCAATCGCACCGTGATCGACAACAAGCCACCCTCTCAAGTGGGAAAAACCGGCGCAAAGTCCGAGAAGACGGCACACTGAGGCAGTGTCTGCCCAGTTTGCCAACCCACACTCCTGACCATGCCGGCTTTCGAGGATCAACCGCCCGTCGATGATGCCCAGACGTATCACCAGATCTTTCGCACGCTCGACGTCGGGCTGGCCAGGGTCAATCTGGAGGGCTACCTCATCGAGGTCAACGCGCGCTTTGCCAGATTGCTGGGGCATCGACGCGAGGCCATGGTCGGCCTGCACATTGCCGACTTCACCCATCCGGAAGACCTCGCCGCCAGTCTGACGCAAATGGATGCGGCCCTGAGCGGCGATCCCCGTCCGTTTGCCATGCACCAGCGCTTCATCCACGCAGACGGTCGCCTGGTCAAGGCGCGCATTCGGGCGATCTTGCTGCGCGACGCCGAGGGGCACCCGCTGCAGTTCGTCAGCGCGGTGCACGAAAGCACGGACATGGCCCACGCTGCGGCCCCCGCTGCCGGCTTCGATGTCATCGCTGGCATGAGCCATGCCCTGCGCACCCCGCTCAACGCCATGTTGGGATTTGCGCAGTTGCTGCGCGTGGATCCCAGTCAAAGCCTGAGTCCGGGCCAAAGCGACAAGATCGGTCACATCGAGCAGTCCGGAGCGCAGTTGCTGGCCCTGTTGTCCGACGTCATCGACCTTGCCCGTCTGGAGGCGCAGCACCTGCCTCTGCAAATTCAGCAACTGCCGCTGGCTGCGGTGCTGGACGATGCCCTGTCCGACGTCGCAGCCCTCGCCGACGAGACAGGCGTACGGGTTCAGCGGCAGCTGTCCTCCCCCCTTCTGTGTGTCTGGGCCGACCGTGATCGCCTGCGCCAGATCGTGCGCAGGCTGCTGCACCATGCCCTGCGCGCATCGGAGTCAGGCGGCCTCATCTTGCTGGAGGCACAGGCACTCAACCACCAGGTGGCCATCACCGTCAGTGAAACCGGACACGCGCTGAGCGCTGCGCAACAGGCCGAGCTGTTCGACATGCCCAGCCCAGGCCACCCATCCGGCCCCAGTGACGGCACCCATCTCGGGCTGCACATCAGCAAGCGCCTGGTCGAGTTGATGCGCGGGCGTGTCGAGGTGACCAGCGCCCCTGGGGTGGGCACCCGCCTGCGGATCTGGTTGCCACAGAGTCAAAGCACCAGTCCCACATCGGAAGACCCGTTCACCCACAGCTCGGCGTTCAGTGACATCGAAGGACAGGCCAGCGAGCAACCCCTGTCCGTGCTTTACGCAGAAGACAATGTGGTCAACATCGAACTGGTGCGCCAGGTGATGCGCATGCGCCCGCAGTGGCGGCTGGAAGTGGCCTACAGCGGTCAGGATGCAATCTCGATGGCCCTGCGCGATCCGCCCGATCTGCTGCTGCTCGACATGCACCTGGGTGACATGGGTGGGCTCGATGTCTCGGACGTGCTGGCCCGCCATGCCTACACGGCACACATTCCGCGTGTGGCCTTGTCGGCCGATGTGCTGCCTGATCACATCCGCGAGGCGCGCACCCATGGTTTTGTTGATTACCTGACCAAACCCCTGGATGTGGAGCGGTTGTTGCGACTGCTCGATCGGGTGGCCCAACTCAAGGCTTCATGACCCGCGGGTCACGTCGCCAGTCAATCGACCAGTTCGGTGAAGAAGCGGCCCCCGTGGAACACCAGCGGGGCCACCCCCACCCGACGTCGGCAATGCGCGACACGTCCCACAAACACGATGTGGTCTCCGGCTTCGTGCTGGCCATGCTGGCTGCACTCGAACACGGCCACAGCGCCATCGATGACGGGCGCGCCGGTCAAGCCAGGCCGCCAGGCCGTGCCCTCGAAACGGTCAATGCCCCGACGGGCAAAGCGCTCGGCCAGCAAGCGTTGATCGGCGGCCAGCACATTGATGGCGTAGTGGCTGGCCGCACGGAATCCCGGCAAGCTCGATGACTGACCACTCAGACTCCACAGCACCAGGGGCGGCGACAGCGACACCGAATTGAAGGAATTGGCCGTCAGCCCCATCAAACGCCCCTCAGCGTCGCGTGCGGTCACGATGGTCACGCCAGTGGCGAACTGCCCCAACGCCGAACGAAACTCATCGGGGGTGAAGGCAGAGGATTCGGACAACAGGCTCATGAGGGCTTTCGTGGCAGGCTGACCAGTGTAGTGGTGTCAGCCACCGCGTGCAGCGGTCATCCGATACACCCACACAGAGCGCTCCCCCGGCAACATCAACCGCGCCTGCGCCGCAACCGCGCGGCCGTCTGCGTCCACTGCAGCAAACTCCAGACTCACCAGCCAGGTGCCGGCACGCATCTCGGTGCGCGCTTTGGCCAGGGCACGGGGCATGCTCTCAGGGCGTTGAAACAGATACACCAGGTCGCAGTCACCCCAGTCGTCGGCCCACATGTCGCCCTGACGTACTTCGGCAAACCGGCAGCGCAGCGCCGCAAGCAACCGCCACAGCCAACTCCATTCGACCCCGGTGATGCGGGCCTGCGGGTAGGCCGCCCGCAAGGCCATCAGACCATCGCCCAGACCACAACCTGCGTCATGCACACGCCCGGTCGGTGTGAGCAGGGGGGCCACACGCGCCAGGTCATCCAAGGCCCCACGAGGGGTCGGAAAGATGGGGGCATCGCGCCAGGCGCGCACGGGGTAAGCCAGCAAGCCCACAGCCAGGGGCAACAGCCACCACGCTGCGGCAACGCCAGCCCCTTGCCCCAGCGCCCACACACTCAAGGGAAACCCACCGGCCACCCACAGTCTGCGCCAGCCGGTGCTTGCCACCGGTGGCCACAGCGCAGCAGCGGCCGCCAGAGCAGCAGGCCCACCCAGACAGAGCCACAAGGGGGCACCGGCAGCGCGCAAGGCCCAGGCCAGCCCCCAAGCCAGCCCCCACACCCACAAGGCTGCCAGAGGCCAGGAGAGCAACCGGGTCAAGCAGACGTGCATGCGGCTTGTGGCTTGCGGACGTGCCAGATCAGGCTTCGCCGCGCCCACCGCGCAACTTGTCGATCAGGCCATTGAGCTCTTCAAGACTGCCGAACTGGATCGCCACCTCGCCCTGCAGGCCACGCGCAGTCTTGCGCCGGGTGCGGATCTCGACCTGCGCGGTGAGCAGATCGGACAACTGCTCTTCCAGACGCTGGACATCACGCGGCTTCTCGGATTTGACGCGCAGCAAAGGGGCTTGCCGTCCCACGCCCTGTACCTTGGCGACGAGTTTTTCGGCATCGCGCACATTGAGTTTTTTGGCGATCACCTCATGGGCGGTGGTGATCTGCAAGGCTTTGTCCAGTGGCAACAGGGCGCGGGCATGGCCCATGTCAATGTCGCCGGCCATCAGCATGCCCTGCACCGGCTCGGCCAGGTTGAGCAGGCGCAGCAGGTTGGATGCGGCACTGCGCGAGCGGCCCACGGCCTGCGCGGCCTGTTCATGCGTGAGCCCGAACTCGGACGTCAGGCGCTGCAGGCCCTGCGCCTCTTCCAGCGGATTGAGGTCTTCGCGCTGGATGTTCTCGATCAGGGCCATCGCGGCGGCCGCCTCATCGGGTACATCCTTGACCAGCACCGGCACCTCGGTGAGGCCCGCCAGCCGCGCGGCACGCGAGCGGCGTTCGCCGGCAATGATCTCGTAGCGCCCGCCGCCCACAGGTCGCACCAAGATGGGCTGCATGATGCCTTGCGCCTTGATGCTCTCGGCCAGTTCATAGAGCGAGCCCTCGTCCATGCGCGTGCGCGGCTGGTACTTGCCCGTCTGCATCAGGTCCAGACGCAGGGTCGTGGGTGCCCCCTCGGCCGATGCGGGTGCGGTGTCGCTGACTTTGGGGCCCAGCAGGGCCTCCAGGCCCATGCCCAGGCCTTTGGATTTCTTGGTCGCCATAGATCGGGATTGTCCCTCGTTTCACCCCCATTGACGCGTCAGGCAGCCCATAATGGCCCACATGGATGCCCAAGATGCTCCCTCTGCTGGCGCAACCCCAGATCGCCAGGGCCCATCGGGTTCGTCGCTGCACGACGAACTTGAGCGTGTGCGCGCGGCCCTCGCGCAAAGCCAGGCACGCGAGGCTGAGCTCAGCACCCGCCTGAGCCACTGCGAATACCTGGTCAAAGGGCTGAGTCGCCACACGCCTGGTGGCCTGATCGTGCTCGATCGCCAGCCCGACCAGCACCGCCGCATCCCCTATGCCAGCGATGGCTTGTTCGCCCTGCTGGACCTGGATCCGGCACTGGCGAGCGACCCAGACGCCTTGTTCCTGGCCATGGTGCAGCGGATTCACCCCGAGCACCGCGCCATGATCGGCAAGTGGGAGGCCGCAGCCGATGCCGGCTCCAGGCAACTGGCCGGTGACTTCAAGATCACGCGCGCCAATGGCGAGGAACGCTGGATCGCCATGCAACTGGGCATGCAGGTCGATGACCACCATGGTCACAGCATCTGGTTCGGCATGCTGCAGGACGTAACGGACCGCCAGCACATGGCGCAGCGCCTGCACGAGCGCGACTTGCTGCTCAAAAGCCTGGGGCGCAACCTGCCGGGCATCATCTACAAGGTGTGGGTGTCGCCCCAGGGGGAGCCGCACATGCAGTACGTCAGCGCGCAGGTCAAGCAACTGTACGAACTGCCGGCCGACACGCCCCCCAACGACTGGAACCGGCACTACGAGCGCATCCACCCTGACGACGCGGCCGGTGTCCGCCAATTGCTGACCACCGAGGGGCTCGACAGCAGCAAGCCCGTCTCCTACGAATACCGCGTGCTGCTGCCCAGCAAGGGGTTGCGTTGGCTGGCCGGGCAGGCCATGCCGATGACCGAGCCCGACGGCAGTGTCTCCTGGTACGGCTACACCTCGGATGTGACCGAGCAAAAACTCTATGCCGATGCGATGATTTCAGCCAAGGCCGCCGAGCGGGCCAACCAGGCCAAGAGCGAGTTCCTCTCGCGCATGAGCCACGAGTTGCGCACCCCGCTCAATGCCGTGATCGGCTTCGCACAGTTGCTGCAAATGGACCGCAGTCAGGTGTTCGGTGACACCCAGCGCGGTCATGTACGTCTGATCGAAAAAGCGGGGCAACATCTGCTGTCGGTGCTCAGCGACGTGCTGGACCTGTCGCGCATCGAAGCCGGGCGACTGCCCCTGGACATGAGCGCACAAGACTGTCGTCACGTGGTCGATGATGCCTTGCAGATGGTGTCGGATCTGGCACGACGCCACCGCATCACCCTGCGCGACGATGACATCGCCCCCCACCTGACCGTGCAGGCCGACCGGGTGCGTTTGCGCCAGGTGCTGGTCAACCTGCTGGTCAATGGCATCAAGTACAACCGCCCAGGTGGCGAGGTGACCGTGAACGGATGGTCAGACGGCGGACGCGTCGTGCTCGAGATCCGTGACTCGGGCATCGGCTTGAGTGCCGACCAGCGTGCCCATCTGTTTGAACCCTTCAACCGGCTCGGGGCCGAGCGCAGCGGCATCGAAGGCACCGGCATCGGCCTGGTGATCGTGCAGCGTCTGGTGACCCTCATGCAGGGCGATATCGAAGTGGAAAGCACCCCCGGTCAAGGCAGTTGTTTCCGCATCTGGCTGCCATTGACCGTTGACACCCCCGTGGACTCCGGTGCCATCCCGCTGGACGACACCCCGGTTGGCACCGCCTCCAAAGACAAACCCATGACCGCCACCATCCTCTACGCCGAAGACAACGAAGTCAACGTCCTGCTGGTGCAGGAGGTCATCCGCATGCGCCCGCAATGGCAACTCCAGGTCGGACGCTCCGGGGCCCAGGCGTTGGCACTGGCCCAGGCACACCCACCCGATCTGATGCTGGTGGACATGCATCTGGGCGACATGACCGGTTTCGATCTGGTCGATGCGATGGACCGCGACGGCCGTTTGCGCACGGTGCCGCGCGTGGCGCTGTCAGCCGATGCCATGCCCGACCGCATTCACGCGGCGCAAGACCGGGGCTTCAAGGCGTATCTGACCAAACCCCTGGACGTGATGGCCTTGCTGCACTGCCTCGACGAGCACCTGCCTTCAAGCGCGCGCACGCAGTGACGCCAGGCCCTCGGGCTGGGCCACACGCGCCACCAACTCGTGGGCAAACGCCAGGAAAGCCTGCGCCCCTTTGGAGGTCGGATCGAACACCACACCCGGCACCCCATAGCTGGGCGCTTCGGCCAGACGCACATTGCGCGGGATCACGGTGTCGAACACCTTGTCGCCAAAGTGCCCCTTGAGCTGTTCGCTGACCTGCTGCTGCAGGGTGATGCGCGGGTCAAACATCACACGCAACAGCCCGATGAGCTGCAGTTCGCGGTTGAGGTTGGCATGCACCTGCTTGACGGTGTTGACCAGGTCGGTGAGCCCTTCAAGGGCAAAGTACTCGCACTGCATCGGCACGATCACGCCGTGCGCACAGGTCAGCCCGTTGAGGGTGAGCAGACTCAGCGAAGGCGGGCAGTCGATCAGCACGAAGTCGTAATCGGCGGTTGCGGCCTCCAGCGCGGTCTTGAGTCGCCGATCGCGTCGCTCCAGCGACACCAACTCGATTTCGGCCCCCGCCAGCTCGCGGTTGGCCCCCAGCACGTCATAGCCGCCCTTGGGACTGCGCACACGCACCTCGGCAATCGTTGCGTCTTCGAGCAACACATCGTAGATGGTGTGGGTCAGCGTGCGCTTGTCCACGCCCGATCCCATGGTGGCGTTGCCCTGTGGGTCGAGGTCAACCACCAGCACGCGTTGGCCGATCTGAGCCAGGCCAGCGGCCAGGTTGACGGTGGTGGTGGTCTTGCCCACCCCGCCTTTTTGGTTGGCAATGCAAAAGATGTGCGGCATGGGACCATTATCTCCGCTGCACGAGGGTCACGCTCACCGGGAGGGTCGGCGAACAACCTTCTTCGTCGGTGACTTGGGTTGTGGCCTGATCTTGTTGGCACCCGTTGGCACAGCAGCACGCGGTTTGGCTTGGGGGCTTGGGGTCTTCTGGGTGCGCCGATCCTTGCGAAGCACCGTTTTGCCTGTCGCGGCCTTGCTCGTCACAGTTTTCGTTGGCAAGGCTTTTTTTACTGGCGTTTGGGTGGTTGGCTTCTTTCTCGCTATCGCTTTTTTCGCCGTGCCCTTTGTCGGTGTCGTCTGTGTCGATCTCGCCTTTTTCATGAGCGCTTTTGTCGCTGGCGCTTGATTCGCTGTTGCTTTTTTAAGTGGCAATTTCGCCCTGCCCGTTTGGGTCAACGTGGCCTTGGATGCCGCTGTTTTGCTTGTGGATCTCTTTTTGCCAAGCTCTGGTGGCGGCGCGGGCACCTTGATCGGAGCCTTCATCAGCGCCTTCGCCGGTGCCCCAACGGGCACCTCATGCAGCAACTCCCCTCGGTCGCCGGGAGGCGGCGGCACCTCGCGAGCCTGACTCACGTCATCGGGTGCAGCGCCCACCCGCACCGGGTACAGCAAAGCCATGCAGGCCCAGACCATCACCCATCCAGCACCCCGCTGCATCGCTCGCCTCATGCCCCGGCCTGCGCCCCGGTCACGGGCCTCATCCAGACCAGGCAGCGCTCGGCATCCAGACCTGGCACCTGCATGGCCTCTACCTGGAACACCTGCACCCCGGGTGGCAACTCGGCCAACTCTTCATCAGGAGCCCTGCCCTTCATCGCCATCCAGACCGCCCCCTCGGCCAGCAAGTTGCGTGTCAGGCCGACAAAGTCAGGCAGCGAGGCAAACGCACGCGAGGTGATCAGGTCATGGCGTCCTTGCAGTTGCTCGACCCGGGCGTGCTCGGCCTTCAGGTTGGGCAGGCGCAACTCGGCCGCCACCTGGCGGATGAAGGCCGCCTTCTTGCCCACCGTGTCCACGCAGGTGACCTGCACCTGAGGGCAGCAAATGGCCAGCACCACGCCCGGCAAACCTCCCCCGCTGCCAACGTCCAGCAGGCGTGGCGGCGCTTCACGACTCAGCAAGCCGGCGGTGTGCAGGTGACGCAGCAAGGGTGCCAGCACGCGCAGACAATCGCTCAGATGGTGGCTGAGCATCTCGGGCGCATCGCGCAAGGCGGTGAGGTTGAAGGTGCTGTTCCAGTGCGCCAGCATGACCATGTAGGCCGCCAGTTGGCGCTGCTGCACCTCACTCAAGGCCTCGTTCAAGGTCTGCTCACCCGCCCCGGCAGGCAACTGTGCAAGCACGGGCGGCAAAGCCTCCAACCACTGCGCCTCGGTCCACACTTCCGTGGATCGCGACGGCACGGAGCGCTTGATCGGCCCCGCCTTGCGCGCTGGCGCACTCACCTTGCCTCCGCGCAATTCGTAGGCGGTCAGCACGCTGTGGTCCACCGCACCGGGGCGATGCCCCCGGCCGCCACCGCCACCAGACTTGCCGCCAGGGCCCCGTTTGTTCATTGCCATCACAGTGTCCTCTGCCCCACCGCCACGCAGGTGTGCGCGCACGGCCAAGCCATTCATGTTCTGTTCACATCATCACCCAGGCGGCCACGGTCGCTGCACGTGCCCATCCAGACCGGCGCCGCTCAGGCCTGCGGCGCAACAGGCTCGCCCTGCCCCCCGGTGGTCGCAAAGCCCTTGAAGCGACCCTTCTTCAGGTGGATCAGCAGCAGCGACACCGCCGCCGGTGTGATGCCCGAAATGCGGGACGCCTGCCCCAAGGTCTCCGGGCGGTGCTTGCTCAAGGTCTGACGCGCCTCGAAACTCAGGGCCGACACCTGCAGGTAATCCAGGTCCGCCGGCAGTTTCAGGTTCTCGTAGTACGACGTGCGCTCGACCTCGTCATTCTGCTTGTCGATGTAGCCCGCGTACTTGATGCTGATCTCTACCTGCTCGATGACCGCATCGGCCAGCGCATCGCCAAGCTCGGCACGCAGGGTCGCGCGGTTCGGTGTTTCACGTGGAACACCCGCCCCGCCCTCGGTCGAGGCGGTTTTGCCGGCTTCAGCTCGCAAGTCGGCATGGCGCGCCGCAGCGATCGCCCCCACCTCGTTGATCTGGTCGTAGCTCACCCCAGGGCGGCGCAGCAGGTCACTCAGGTTGTACTCGCGCTCCAGCGCCTTGCCCAGCAGGCGCTCGGCATCCAACGCCGGCAAGGTCGCCGGGCGAACCCAGGTGGCTTTCAGGCGCGCTGTTTCACGTGAAACAGCGTCGCGCTTGCGGTTGAAGGCATCCCAGCGCACGTCATCGACCAGACCCAGCTCACGGCCGACCTCGGTCAGGCGCATGTCGGCGTTGTCCTCACGCAGTTGCAGACGGAACTCGGCCCGGCTGGTGAACATGCGGTAAGGCTCGGTCACGCCCTTGGTGATCAGGTCGTCCACCAGCACGCCCAGGTAGGCCTGGTCACGGCGTGGCGTCCATGCGTCACGGCCCTGGGCCTGCAAGGCGGCGTTCAGCCCAGCAAACAGCCCTTGCGCCGCCGCCTCTTCGTAGCCGGTGGTGCCATTGATCTGGCCGGCAAAGAACAAGCCCTGAATGGCCTTGGTCTCGAAGCTGGACTTCAGCTCGCGCGGGTCAAAGTAGTCGTACTCGATCGCATAGCCTGGGCGCAGGATGTAGGCGTTCTCCAGGCCCGGCATCGTGCGCAGAGCGTTGAGCTGGATGTCAAAGGGCAACGAGGTGCTGATGCCGTTGGGGTAGAACTCGTTGGTCGTCAGGCCCTCGGGCTCCAGGAAAATCTGGTGCGAGTCCTTGTCGGCAAAGCGGTTGATCTTGTCCTCGATGGACGGGCAGTAGCGCGGCCCCACCCCCTCGATCACCCCGGTGAACATCGGACTGCGGTCGAACCCCGAGCGGATGATGTCGTGCGTGCGGGTGTTGGTGTGGGTGATCCAGCAAGGCAACTGTCTGGGGTGCTGCGCGGGCGAACCCAGGAAGCTGAACACCGGCACCTCGGGGCCACTGGGTGCCGACGCGCCCCATTGTCCCACCAGCGGCACACCATCGCCCGGTTGCTCGGTCAGCTTGCTGAAGTCGATGCTGCGCCCGTCGATGCGGGGCGGGGTGCCCGTCTTCAGTCGCCCCTGCGGCAGCTTCAACTCCTTCAGGCGTGCCGACAGCGACACCGCCGGCGGATCACCCGCCCGCCCCGCACTGTAATTGTTCAGGCCCACGTGGATCTTGCCGTCGAGGAAGGTGCCCGCCGTCAGCACCACGGTTCTAGCGCGGAAGCGGATGCCCACCTGGGTCACGGCACCCACCACGCGGTCGCCCTCCACCATCAGGTCGTCCACCGCCTGCTGGAACAGCCACAGGTTAGGCTGGTTCTCCAGACGCTGGCGGATGGCGGCCTTGTACAGGATGCGGTCAGCCTGGGCACGCGTGGCACGCACAGCCGGCCCTTTGCTGGCATTGAGGATGCGGAACTGGATGCCGCTCTCGTCGGTCGCCGCGCCCATGGCCCCGCCCAGCGCATCCACCTCCTTGACCAGGTGGCCCTTGCCGATGCCGCCGATCGACGGGTTGCAGCTCATCTGCCCCAGCGTCTCGATGTTGTGGGTCAGCAGCAAGGTGTCGCAGCCCATGCGGGCAGCCGCCAGCGCGGCCTCGGTACCGGCGTGGCCGCCGCCGACCACGATGACATCAAATTCTTGGGGATAAAGCATGGCAAAAATCCAGAACACCAAAGCAAACGGGCGCGACCCCGACCGAGGTCGCGCCAGTTTGCGCGTGTGAAACGAGGATTATCCCGGAGGTGGCCTCCGGTGCCAAGTCCATGCCCGATTCCGGGGGGAGGTAGGGGTTCTCCCACGTGAAAAGCCACCCCACCCCAATCATGATGACCGGACAACAAACAGGAGGAAACCATGATCCGTCATTCATACCGAACCCTGGGCGCCGCTGTCGTCGGTGCCGCTTTCAGCCTGTCTGCGCATGCGGTGGTCGAAAGCGGACACTGGACGGCGTACAGTGGGACAGACATTGGATACGGCCTCGGGGATGGCATTCGGTTCACGCTTTTCCAGGAGCCGACCGACCAAGATTTCACCTCGCTGTACGTGAGCGTCGACAGCACAACGTCCACCAATGGCACCATCACCCGGACGCTGACGGGCGCGACTTACACCCTGGATTCTGCAGCCGCGCTTTATGCCGTGACGGCAGGTGCCCCGCTGAACAACACCCTTCTGGATGCTGGCACCTACCCTGCGCTGGTGGGCCCAACAGCGCAACCCTGGAGCACACTGACCGTTCAAGGCAGCGACACATTCTGGATCGGCGCGAAGATCCGCGATGGCAACCACGGCACGGCAGACTGGACCGGGCTCGGTTGGGCCAAACTGCGCTTCGAGGCCGACGGGCAACTGACCCTCCTGGACAGCGCCATGGGCTACGACACCGCCAACATGGTTGTGGGCGCAGTCCCGGAACCCAGCACCTGGGCGATGTTGGCTCTCGGACTCGCTGCCATCGGTGGCGTGACGCATCGTCGTCGCATCGCCTGACAGATTGCCGATCGGCCACGTCCGCGTGGCCACAGCGATACCAACACCAACGGTGTTTCACGTGAAACACCGCTGACTTACTCACGCGGGATCGGGACTCCCCGCGCTCGGGCGACAATCACAACATGAACTGCCGTCCCGGTTGCGCCGCCTGCTGCATCGCGCCCTCCATCAGCTCCCCCATGCCCAGACTGCCACACGGCAAACCCGCTGGGGTACCCTGCCCCCATCTGGATGCCGATCTGCGTTGCCGCCTGTTCGGTCAACCGGAGCGTCCAGCCGTTTGCAGCTCGTTGCAATCGTCAGAAGAAATGTGCGGCAACACGCGTGAACAGGCCCTGCGCTGGCTCACCGCATTGGAAACGGCGACGCGCTGAACACCGTCTCCGGCCCGTTGTCTTCCTCGGGTGGCAAGCGGCCATCGAGCAACCACTCCGGCGGCACCCCGGCAGGCTGCCCCGTCAACGCCATCATGTGCTCGCGCAACTCGGCTGTCGTCAAGCCCTGACCATCAGGCGTCCAACCCGGGGCACCGAACAGGTATCCCAGCAGATCACGCGGACCACGCACCTTTCGCAAATCCATCCACATGCCCCACCAAGGGGCCAGACAAATCCGCAAGGCACTGCGCGAGGTCTGCGGCTTGACCAACCCGTAGCGAATCGGCACACCCTCCTCTTCGGCCACATAGGTTCCGAACAAGCGATCAAACAGCAATATCGTCCCACCGTAATTGCAGTCCAGATACTCCACATTGGCCGCATGGTGCACACGGTGAGCCGAGGGGGTATTGATCACACCCTCCAGCCAACCAAGCTTGCCAATCAACTCGGTGTGCAACCCGAACTGATAAACCAGATTGAACAACCAGGCACCCAACACCGCATCGGGCGAGAAACCCAGCCAACACAGCGGCGCAAAGAACACCAGACCGCCCGACACCTTGTCCGTGAGGGACTGGCGAAACGACGCTGCCAGATTGAACTGATTGCTGCTGTGATGCGCCTGATGCGATGCCCAATACCACCGCACCCGATGCCCGGCGCGGTGCATCCAGTAGTAGCAAAACTCGCTGCACAAAAACAGCGCCACCCAGGCCCAGACACTGGCCATGGACACGGTCCACAGCCGATGGGCGTGCATCCAGTCGCCCAGGGGCAAAGCTGCCCCCAGCACGGCCCCCATCGGGATGGTCGTTACCACCCAGCGCCACCCCTGCATGCGCGCCGTGGTCCACACAGCAGACCAGTCGTACGCCGCAGCGCGCCGCAGCCGCCGCCGACCGATCACCCGCGCCTCCAGCAGCACCAACACGATGGCCGGCAAAGTCACGGCCAGCGTCGCCAACTGGATGAGAGTGAGATGTTCGAGCATGGGCATCGCCTCGCGCGCGCGTGTGAGTGAACGCGCAACCTTAGGCCGCCACACGCCCCTCGTCCCGAGGGGAAGCCCTGCTGGGTCGCGTTAAACCCCTGGAATGCGGGGGTCAGGCCTCGGCACGCACATACAACCAGCGCCCGCCTTCACGGACAAACGTGCTGACCTCATGCAGGCGGTGAGCCCTCCCACCCAGCTTGCTGCGCGCCACAAATTCCACGACACCCCTGCCAACCTCAGGCTGCCAGGCCCGTCGCACCGTCAGGCCCAGCCACTTCAAGCCTGGCTCAGGGGCTTCGATCGCGGAGGGGCGGGTGTCCGGATGCCAGGTTGCCAACAGATACGGTCGCAAGTCTTTCACGAAAGCGCTGTAACGCGATCGCATCAATGCCTCGGGATCCGGAGCCTGCAAGGCCAGCGGCCCTGAGTGATAGCGGCCACAACACTGGCCATAGGTTGCCGGCCGACCACAAGGACAGGCATCAACGATGGTCAATGCCGTCCCCTTCATCCAGGCCAGGCCGCAAGGTCAGGTAAATCTCGCACACCCCGCGCAGGTACACCACCGTCGGCAGCACCAGGGCGACCGCAAACACCACACCGCCCCCCACGGTCGCCGCCGAAACGTAGCTCAACACCTCGGGCGACACCGTGCCGCCACCGCCTGCTGGCAAAGTCCGCCCCAACAGCCCCAGCATGAGCGCCTGTGGCGGGATGTTCACGCCCAGAATCCACACCGACGCCTCGGCCATGATGCGTCCACCGAGCAAGACGATGAGGCTGACCGCGCCGCCCACCACCGCCGTGACCCCGCTCAGCGCCCCCACCAACACCGTGGCCTGCAGCAGACGCGCACGGATCAATCCGAACTCGGCACGCAAGGCCTGCCAGGATGACGCACCGGCCCACACCATCGGTCCCGTCAGGGGGGCCACCACCGCCGCACCCGCTATCACCGCCCCCCCGATGACACCCACCGTCAAAGGCACCACCAGCACAAACAACCACGGACCGATCTGCGGCAAGCTGCACAGCCAGTACAAGCCCAGAAGCAACCCGGCCAAACCAGCCCCTGCCGCCCCCATGACCAACAACACCAGCAACGTGCGATGCCCGATACCCAGGGCGTCGATCAGGGCATCGGCCACCTCGCGGGGGGTGCGCCCCATCGCCCGGTCCATCAACAACAAACCCGCAGCCTGCGTTCCGTAGAACGCCACAAACAAGGCCGCCGCCCCCTGGCCAATGGCCCAGTTCAGTTCGCCACGCCCCAACGAAGCGCGGGCCGTCGCCAGCGCCAGACCACCTCCAGCGAAGGCCGCCAACAGCAGATACAAGGCACGGCCATCCCGCACCGCCTCGACACTGGCAAGCACCCGCCCCAGACCACCCCACCAGTCAAAACTGCGGCGTCGTGCCCCTGAACCGCGCTCCGTCATGGTTTGTGTCTCCTTGAAAGAATCCGACATGTCTGACCTGGGTAATTGAGGACAAAGGAAGCTGAACGCGAAGCCCGAATATGCATGGATGATAGGTGCTCACCCTAGGGGGGAAATGAGGGGACGACGCAACAATTTTGATCAACGGTTGACACGCGCTGACAAAAGAGGGTTGAAAACCCTAGAAGAGTGTGCTCGATTCACACATAATGGTTTGGTCTGTGTCTGGTAGCGGCACCGTCGTTGGAATAGGTCCGGATGGGTTGAAGCTCCACATGGTTACTTTGTTACTTTGAAAGGGGCTCTCTCGTGGGCAACAAACTTTACGTGGGCAATCTGGCCTATTCCGTGCGCGATCAAGATCTGCAAGACGCATTTTCCGAATACGGTGCCGTGGCATCGGCCAAAGTCATGATGGACCGCGAAACCGGTCGCTCCAAGGGCTTCGGTTTTGTGGAAATGAGCAATGACGCTGAAGCGCAAGCCGCCGTCAACGGCCTGAACGGTCAGCCCGTTGCCGGTCGTGCAATCGTCGTGAACGAAGCCCGTCCTCGTGAAGAGCGTCCGGCTGGCTTCCGCAGCCCCTACGGTGGCAGCGGCGGTGGCGGTGGCCGCGAAGGTGGCGGTGGCGGCTACGGTGGTGGCGGTCGCTCCGGTGGCGGCGGCGGCGGTGGCTACGGTGGTGGCCGCGAAGGTGGTGGCGGTGGCGGCTACGGCGGCGGTCGCTCCGGTGGCGGCGGCGGCGGTGGTGGCTACGGCGGTGGTCGTGGCAACGGCGGCGGCTACGGCGGCGGCTACTGATCTGTGTGTCACACGTGATGCTGGCGTCCTGCCTCTGGGCTGACCGTCGGCACACAAACTGATACATCCAGCAAAAAGGCGATACCTCATGGTGTCGCCTTTTTTCATGGGTCATGCGTTATAGATCTCACCAGCCCTCGATGACGCATGGCTTTCACCCTGCGTTCCGAGACTTCGCCGACACATCCATGTGTCGGTTTTTTGCAGGATGCTCTCTCATGTCGCAACAATCCCGCTCTCTGGTGGCCCGCCTCGCTGCTGCAGCCACCTTGGCCACCACCCTGGTGATGGTCTCCCCCGCTCACGCTGCCACCGATGTCGGCGTCAGCATCAGCGTGAACCAGCCGGGCTTTTATGGCCGCGTGGACATTGGCGACCAACGCCCGGTGCTGATCTACCCTCAGCCGGTCGTGATTCACCAAAGCCCCTACAGCGTGCACCAACGCCCCATCTACATGCGCGTGCCGCCCGGCCATTACAAACGCTGGTCACGCTATTGTGCTCAGTACCGTGCCTGTAACCAGCCGGTGTACTTCGTGAACGGCGACAGAGCCCATCCGCACGCCTACGCCCCCACCCCTCGGTACGACGAGCACCGCATGGACCACCGCCATGACCGTCGGGATGACCGTCGCGAAGAGCGTCGTGAAGAACGCAGCCGCGCCAACAAGGGTCATGATCACGGCCATGGCAACGGCCATCGCTGAAGCCTGAAGGCGTGATTACCGGCTCGGTCCCTGGTACCGACCGGTCACACGCCCACCCAGCACGGTGACCCCGGTACGCTCGTCGTGGCGCATGGACTGGCCGCGCACCACATCACCGTCCTGGCTCAAAGTCACAGGCACACTGGAGCTGACCACGCGATCACGCGTGTTCACACTCAAGGCCTCGCCCTCAAAACGCACGGGGCCACCTGGTTTGCCTGGGGCCGGTGTGGCCACCACCCGTGCGCCACCGCGCAGGGTCACCACCTCGGCCACCTGATCGGCCTCGCCTTGGCGCGCCGTGGCACGCAGGCCTTGGCCGTTCTCGTCGCGGCCCAGCAACTGCACCTCGTCAATCAACAAACGATCAGGTTGCGGGTAGTGACGCATCCGCTTGCCATCGACCACAGCTTCAAGCCGACCGCTGCGGTCAAACCGTGCCACACGGGCCTCCTGCAACGCATAGTCAGGGGCCGAGGACGCCTGCGCCGCACGGGCAGGACCTTCGTTCTGTGGTGATGACTGCACCAGCCACCAAGTGAACGCGGCCAGGCCTGCGGCCACCAGCACAGGCAAACCGGCCTGCACGCGCTCCAGCACCAACCACCAACGCGCGTTCACGAACGAGCCCCGGTCGCGGTGGTGTCCAGCGTCTGCAAATGCCCCTGCAGCAGCCCTGCATAGTGGCCCGTGGCCCACAGCAACAGGTCACAGCACTCACGCGCAGCGCCCTCACCGCCCCGCAAAGCGCTGACATGATGGGCAATGGCCTTGACCTCGGCGTGCGCGTTGGCCGGAGCCACGGCCAGGCCGGCGCGCACCAGCAGCGGCAGGTCGGGCCAGTCATCACCCATCACGGCCACCTGCGTCCAGTTCAAACCCAGCTGCGCCAGCACCGGCTCAGCTGCTGCCAACTTGTCGTGCGCGCCAAACACGGCATGCACGATCCCCAAATCCTTCAGGCGACGGCGCACCGCAGGCGAATCGCGCCCCGTGATGACGACTGGGGTGATGCCGCCCTGGGCCAACAGCTTCAGGCCATGACCATCCAGGGCGTGAAAGGCCTTGAGCGTCTCGCCCGCTTCCGAGATGTAGAGCGTGCCATCGGTCAGCACGCCGTCCACGTCAAAGATGGCCGCACAAATGGGACTTGCCTGCTGACGCAGACAGGCCGGAAAACTCAGGGTGGGCACCAGGACTTGCATCAGATCACCTTCGCACGCATCAGGTCATTGGTGTTGACGGCCCCCACCAGCATGCCTGCGCCATCCACCACCAGCAAGGTGTTGATGCGACGCGCCTCCATCAAGGCCACCGCCTCGGCGGCCAGCACCTCCTGGCGGATGGTCAGGGGCGAAGGGCTCATCAGCTCACGCGCGGTGGCACTGCGCAGCTCCACCCCGGCTTCGATCTTGCGGCGCAGGTCACCGTCGGTGAACACACCCAGCACCTGGCCATCGGTGCCCACCACAGCGGTGGCACCCAGACCCTTGGCGCTCATCTCGCGCATGACGTCGCCAAACGGGGCATCGGGAGCCACGCGGGGCACGGCCTCGCCACTGCGCATCACGTCGGTCAGATGGGTCAGCAGCTTGCGGCCCAGCGAGCCGCCCGGGTGCGAGCGGGCAAAATCTTCGGCCTTGAAGCCACGGGCGTCCAGCAACACCACCGCCAACGCATCGCCCAGCGCCATCTGCGCCGTGGTGCTGGCCGTGGGTGCCAGGTTGAGCGGACAGGCCTCTTGCGCCACCGCGCTGTCGAGCACGATGTCGGCATGGCGGGCCAGCGACGAGGTGGGCTTGCCGGTCATCGCCAGCAGGGTCACGCCCTGGCGCTTGAGCACGGGCAGCAGGCCGGTGAGCTCTTCGCTTTCGCCGGAATTGGAGATCGCCAGCACCACATCGCCGGGTTGGACCATACCCAGGTCGCCATGGTGGGCTTCGGCCGGGTGCACGAACATCGCGGGGGTGCCCGTGGAGGCCAGCGTGGCCGTGATCTTGCGGCCCACATGGCCGCTCTTGCCCATGCCCATCACCACCACGCGGCCCTGACAATTCAACATCGCCTGCACCGCGCGGGCAAATGCCACCCCCGCATCACCCAGCAGACGTTCAGACAAACCGTGGAGGGCACCCGCTTCGATGTCGAGGGCCTGGCGGGCCAACGCCACGATGGCGTCTGGAGTAAGGTTGGTGGCGGACATGGCAATCGGGAAAATTCAGGACAACGGCCCAGGCCGCACCCTGCGATTTTAGGGACAAGCAGCGCGTGCCGCCGCCCTGTCGCCATCTTTCACCGGCAGCGCACGCTCAGGCAGAGGGAATCTGCTTGTGCAGGTTGGCGCGCATGCGCAAAGCCATGATGTTGCCCGCCGCACGCAGCACCTCAATGGCGATGGTGGGCACGCGCGCGGCCATCTCTTCAAAACGCGGCAGGCGCAGGGCATAGACCACGCACGGCGTCATGGCCTCGATGTTGGCGCTGCGGGTGCCTTCGCCAAACAAACCCGGCTCGCCGCAAATGGCACCCGGACGCAAGATGGCAATCCGCGAGGCACCCGGCGTCGAGCCGGTGACAAACACCTGCAGCGAACCCTGCCCGAGAAAATACACGGTGCGATCCTGATCGCCTTGCTTGATGAGCAGATCACCCGAGCGCAACTCGTGACGCGTCAGATACTGGCAGAAGGTGCGCCACTGCTGAGGATCCAGACGCGGACGAAAGGCATCTTCCGTATTGAGCGTTTGAATCGCCTGAATCAGTTCCGTGGAATCCATCTTGGCCTCTGCGTTTCGATCTGCGGCATTCCCGCTTCATTCAGATCTTGGAATTTAAACGATCTGACACACAAGGTGTGCAGTATTTGCGCGAAGCCTTTCGTTTTTGCATGGTGGCAACTCAGGTCAAACCCTCAATACCCATTTACTTGCCGATACAAAACCGCGTGAAGATCTCGCCCAGCAGGTCGTCGGCCGAGAACGCACCGGTGATGGTACCCAGCGCGTTGTGGGTCAGGCGCAGTTCTTCGGCCAGCAGGTCCAGTGCGCCATCGTTCAAGGCCGCATGAGCCTGAGCGGCCTCCAGATGCGCGCGCGCCGTGCGCAAAGCCTGCACATGGCGCTGACGCGCAATGAACACGCCCTCGGGGGCGGCCTGCCAACCCGCGATGTCCAGCAAGGATTGACGCAAGGCCTGTAGCCCTTCGCCAGTTTTCGCCGACAAGGCCAGCACCGGCCCCGCAGGCTGAACCGCCGCCTGCACCGCCGCCTGCAGTTCACCCGCATCGGCCTTGTTGAACACATGCACCACCGGCACGCCCTCGGGCAGGCGCGTGGCGATGTCGGCATCGGCCTGGGCGTAGGCGCCCTCCTCCACCCGCGTGAGGTCGTGCAAAAACAGCACAGCATCGGCCTGGGCAATCGCCTCCCAGCTGCGCGCCATGCCGATGCGCTCGACCTCGTCGGACGCCTCGTGCGCGGCGCGCAGGCCCGCCGTGTCGATCACATGCAGGGGCACGCCCTCAATCTGGATGGTCTCGCTGACCTTGTCGCGCGTGGTGCCGGCAATCGGCGTGACGATGGCCAGCTCGGCCCCCGCCAGCGCGTTGAGCAACGAGCTCTTGCCCGCATTGGGCTGGCCGGCCAGCACCACCTGCAGGCCCTCGCGCAGCAGGGCACCCTGACGGGCCTGTTGCAAGACGGCGTCCAGGGTCTCGGCAACGCGGTCGAGCTTGCCGCGCGCGTTGGCCTTTTCCAGAAAGTCGATCTCTTCTTCGGGGAAATCGAGCGTGGCCTCGACCAGCATGCGCAGGTTGATCAGGCGTTCGCGCAATGCTTCAATCTCGTGGCTGAAGGCGCCGCCCAGCGAACGGCTGGCCGAGCGGGCTGCAGCCTCGGTGCTGGCGTCGATCAGGTCGGCAATCGCCTCGGCCTGGGCCAGGTCGATCTTGTCGTTCAAAAAGGCCCGCTGCGTGAACTCGCCGGGCTCGGCCAGACGCAGGCCGGGCAGGCGCGCGCGGCCGGTGACGGCGTCCACCTCAGCCGCAGCCTCCAGGCAGCGCGCCAGCAAGAGCTGCATCACCACCGGGCCGCCGTGGCCCTGCAGTTCCAGCACGTCTTCGCCGGTGTAGCTGTGTGGGCCGGGAAAGTACAGGGCCAGGCCGTGGTCGATCGCCTCGCCCCGCACATCGCGGAATGGCCCGTAGGTGGCCATGCGGGGCACCAGCTCGCGCCCACACACCGCCAGCGCCAAAGGCATCAAGCCCTTGCCCGACACCCGCACGATGCCCACGGCCCCGCGCCCCGAGGCCGTGGCCACGGCCACGATCGGAACGTTGCGCTCACTCCAGGCCATGACCGCCCTCTTGCTGCGCGCGACTTACTTCGTCACACCCAGCTGGCGGTTGATCATCCATTGCTGGGCGATCGACAGGATGTTGTTGGTCAGCCAGTACAGCACCAGACCGGCAGGGAAGAAGAAGAACATCACGCTGAACAGCAGCGGCATGATCCACATCATCTTGGCCTGCAGAGGGTCCGGCGGCGTCGGATTCAGCCAGGTTTGCAGCAGGGTGGACAACGTCATCAAGGCCGGCAGCACGAAGTACGGGTCCTTGATCGACAGGTCGGTGATCCATCCGATCCAGGGCGCATTGCGCATCTCGACCGAGGACAACAGCACCCAGTACAGCGCGATGAACACGGGGATCTGGATCAGAATGGGCAGACAGCCGCCAATCGGGTTGACCTTCTCCTCGCGGTAGATCTTCAGCATCTGCTGCTGCATCTCCTGCGGCTTGTCCTTGAGGCGCTCACGCATCGCCTGGATGCGCGGGTTGAGCGCCTTCATCTTGCCCATCGAGCGGTAGGCGCTGGCGTTGAGCCAGTAGAACGCCGCCTTGAGCAAGACCACCAGGGCCACGATCGACCAGCCCCAGTTGCCGATCAGGCTGTGCAACCAGTTCAGCAGCCAGAACAGCGGCTTGGCCATCAGATGGGTCCAGCCATAGTCCTTGACCAGTTCGAGTCCCTCGGCCAGTTCGGCCAGCTTGACCTCTTCTTGCGGGCCGACCAGCAGCTGCGTGTCGATGGCCTTGGTCTGGCCGGGGGCGACCTCGCCGACCGGGAACAGCATGCCCAAGGCATATTGGTTGTTGTCGAGCTTGCGAGCGTAAAACTCACGCGCAGTCTTGTGCTTGTTCAACCAGGCTGCGGTGAAGTAATGCTGCACCACGGCCACCCAGCCGTTGTCGGCACTCTTTTGGAACTCGGCTTCGTTCTTCTCGATCTGGGCGAACTCGACCTTCTGGAACTTCGCTTCACCCGTGTAGAACGCACCGCCCAGATACGCCTGAGGCGCACCAATCATGGTCGGGCCTTCGGCAACGGGTACGGCACCATCGCGCACCAGTTGCACATACAGGCTCGGGTTGACCGCCACCGCCGAAGCGTTGACCACTTCCTGCTTCACGTCGATGGCGTAGTTGCCACGCTGGAAGGTGAAGGTCTTGATCAACTGCACGCCCGCCACCGGCACGGAGGCCATCTTCACCACCAGCTTGTCAGCGCCGTCGGCCAAGGCACGCTCGCTGCTCAGCAGCGTGAACAGTGTCTTGTGTTTGGGCAGACCGGCGCTGGCGATCAGACCCGACTCGGCCACATAGATGTGGTCGGCCGTCTTGTTGAGCAGCACCATGTTCTGCCCGAAATCGTCTTGCGCGCGGTGCTGCAACAACTCGACCTTGACCAGGCTGCCGCCCAGGGTGTCGAAGGTTGCCTTGACCACATCGGTGGTCACGGTGACCTGCTCACTTTGCGGCACCACAGCAGGTGCACTGGCACCCTCTGCAGCAGCCACGGCGGCAGCAGGCGTGCCCGGTGCCGCGCTGAGCGAGGGCAGAGTGCTGGAGGACGCCGCCCCCAGTGACTCAGGTGCGGGCGTTGCCGGTGCAGGCGCGAACAGGGAAGGCTGGCCAGTGTGAATCAGCCAGCCATTCCACAACATCAGCAACGAGACGGCAAAGACCGACCACAACAGGGTGCGACGCAGATCATTCATGGGCGATTGGAATCCGACGAAGGGTTGCAAAAACGGGACAACAGACGCGGTGCCTGATCGGGCACCGGGTCAGGGCCACCCGGACAACCCGGATGACAACGAAGCAGACGCCGTGCCGCCAGGTAAGACCCAGCGGCCGGACCGTGACGCTCGAGCGCCTGCAAGGCATATTGAGAACACGTGGGCGTGAAGCGACAGGCCGACCCCAGCCAGGGGCTGAGAAACAGGCGATACGCTTTCACCACCCCCATCAGCACCGCATTGAGCCCGGCGCACAGCGCAGCCAGACCTGCACGCAGCACGTGAAGGAAGGTATGCATCATGCCGTACTCCGAGACAGGCGTGACCAGAGCTGGTCAAGTTCGGCGCGCACGGCAAGGTTCAACGCCGGGGATGCGGCGCTGTGAAAAACCTGACGGTCAAAGGGTGCTTTCAGGCGCAGCACCCACCCATCGACTTCCGGCCCGTGGTGTCCGGCAGCCCAGACCTCGGGTCCGTGGCGGCGCAGCGCCTCGCGGGCCTGGTGACGGATCAGGGAACGGGTGACCGAGCGACGTGCCTGTTTTTTAGGCAGAACCAGACCCAATCGCCACACCACAGGGCCAAGCTCTGGCAAAGTGAGCACACACTCATCCACACACATGACTGCCTGCAACCCCTCGTCTGTGGACAAAGGGGCTGGACAAGCGAGCGCATCAGGCTCGGACCCTGCCGAAGCAGCATCCGCAGCACGCACCAACGGCAGCGCATGCAGGACGAAATGCGTCGTGCGCGAAACCGGGCGCGAACCCAAAGCCCTCTGAAAATCAGCAGCTTTCAGGCTGGGTGGCCGCACGGTGTGTCAGGAAAGTCAAATCGAAACAAAGCCGGGCATTTGCCCGGCCTCGTTCACACCTGTACTGGTCAGGTGCCCTCACGGCACCGACCAGACCGGGACGGAAAATTACAGACCCAGACGCTTGCGGCCCTTGGCGCGACGGTTGGCGATGACCTTGCGGCCGCCCTTGGTCTTCATGCGCACCAGGAAACCATGGGTACGGGCGCGGCGGGTCTTGGAGGGTTGGTAAGTACGCTTCATGAGATGGTCCTTCATGAGGCCGCACCTCGAGGGGGCGGCCTGATCTGTTATCTGTTTTGTGATCCCTGAGGCGATGCAATTGCCGCCCAGGTGACACCCGGCCCTTTCTGCTCACTTTTGCGCACTTTGTATGCCAAAGCATTCAGCCGACCGGACGAACCCGCGATTACAACAGGTTTTTCGTTCAGGGTCAATGTTTTTGCGGGTTGACCCCGCCAAGGGTCTCGGTCAGAGCGGCGGTCGTCACATCGACCCTTCATGCGTCCCAGCACGCATCGGCACGGAAAAAAACTGTGGATAACCTGTCAATGACCTGTGTTCATGCGCTTAGAATTCGCTCCCCGAAGATCGACTTGTCCACACATGAGCGCCGCCGAATTGACTGCCGCCGGTCCGACCCCGAACGACCCTGCCACCCTGTGGCATCGGACCTGCGAGCGCTTGGCCACCGAGCTGCCTGAACAGCAGTTCAACACCTGGATTCGCCCTTTGCCAGCGGCCGAAGTGAGCCAGGCCGAGGGTGTCACCCTGGTGTCCGTGCGGGTGGCCAACCGCTTCATGCTCGACTGGATCCGTACCCAGTACAGCGCACGCATTGAAGCCATTGTGGGTGAGTTGCAGGCTGGCGAGATCCGGTTGGAGCTGGCTCTGGCCCCACGCGTGGCAGCACCCGCAGGTGGACCGCGTCCGAGCATGGTCATGCCCGGTCGGGCCTTGCCCTCCAATGCCCAGACCGGGGCCGCTCAGCCTGCACATGTGCAGGTGACCAGCCCAGGGCACGCCGGGGCTGCCTATCCACAGACGTCGGAGCCCGCACGGGGAAGTCGCGCACAACCTCAAGTGATGGGTCTGAACCCGGCACTCACTTTCGACAACCTCGTGCCAGGTCGTGCCAACCAGATGGCACGCACCGCCGCGCTGCACGTGGCCGGTGCGCCTGGCCAGATGTACAACCCCTTGTTCATCTACGGCGGCGTCGGTCTCGGTAAAACCCACTTGATGAACGCCGTGGGCAACGCACTGCTGGCCGACAAGCCGGACGCGCGCATCTTGTACCTGCACGCCGAGCAGTTCATCTCGGATGTGGTCAAGAACTACCAGCGCAAGACCTTTGACGAACTCAAGGCCAAGTACCACAACCTCGATCTGCTGCTGATCGACGATGTGCAGTTCTTCGCCGGCAAGGACCGCACGCAAGAAGAGTTCTTCAACGCGTTTGAAGCCTTGCTGGCCAAAAAGGCGCACATCATCATGACCAGCGACACCTATCCCAAGGGGCTGGCCAACATCGACGAGCGGCTGACCTCACGCTTTGACGCTGGCCTGACCGTGGCCATCGAGCCCCCCGAGCTGGAAATGCGCGTGGCGATTCTGATCAAGAAAGCCGCTCAGGAAGGCATCGAGATGCCCGAGGACGTGGCCTTTTTCGTGGCCAAGAATGTGCGTGCCAACGTGCGTGAGCTCGAAGGCGCGCTGCGCAAGGTGCTGGCCTTTGCCAAGTTCAGCCACAAGGAAATCAGCATCAGCCTGGCGCGCGAGGCTCTGAAAGACCTGCTGTCGATCCAGAACCGCCAGATCTCGGTAGAGAACATCCAGAAGACCGTGGCCGACTTCTACAAGATCAAGGTCGCGGACATGTATTCCAAGAAGCGCCCAGCTTCAATTGCCCGGCCGCGCCAGATCGCCATGTACCTGGCCAAGGAGCTGACGCAAAAGAGCCTGCCCGAAATTGGCGAGCTGTTTGGCGGTCGCGACCACACCACCGTGCTGCACGCCGTGCGCAAGATCGGGGGCGAGCGCGGCAAGGACTCCGAGCTCAATCAGCAGTTGCACGTGCTGGAGCAGACGCTCAAAGGCTGATCCGGGCTGATTTTTTGCGCCCTGTCAAGCCAACAAAACTGTGGACAAGATCAGAACAAGTACCCACTTGTCCACAGCCCGAGTCACTTTTTCAAAGTTATTGTGGGTTCGTGCATGGGCAAACAGACCTGAACTCCACATTGTTGCAGTAGCGGCATGTGCTTGATTTACAAGGCTGAACATGAGTTGTCCACAGAAAAAGGCACCCCCTACTACTACGACCAGTTTTAAAGATCATATTTAAGATGAATACAAGGCACAGGCAAGGCGACGCAAAAAAATGCACCTTGATGCCCTGATGCAAAAACACCCGCAGCGCATGACGACAAGGGTCTCCACACGACAGCAAGAGGGCTGAACCGAGGTACGATCAGCGAGTCTGTGCATGCACGACAGCCAGATCAAGACGCCCAAGCCACGCAAAAAACCGCGCAGACAAGGACCAACGGGAAAGACCTCAGATGATCGTTTTCAAAGCAGCTCAGGAAAAAGTTCTTGCCGCCCTGCAATCCGTGGCTGGCATCGTGGAACGCCGTCACACCTTGCCCATCCTGGCCAATGTGCTGCTTCGCAAACAGGGCTCCGAGCTGGAGATGATCACCAGCGATCTGGAAATTCAGATCCGCACCACAGCACAGCTCGATGGTGACGAAGGCAACTACGCCATCACCGTCGGGGCCAAAAAACTGGGTGACATTCTCAAAAGCCTGCCGTCAGATCAGGTGGTTTCGCTCACGGGCAATCAGAGCAAGCTGACCCTGCAAGGTGGCAAAAGCCGCTTCACGCTGCAAAGCTTGCCAGCTGAAGACTTTCCGCTGGTGCAGGAAGCCGCTGACTTCGGCCCCGCTTTCAGCGTGCCGCAAAAGACCTTGAAGATGCTCATCAGTCAGGTGCATTTTTCAATGGCGGTGCACGACATCCGTTACTACCTCAACGGTATTTTGTTTGTGGCCGAAGGCAAAACGCTGACACTGGTGGCCACCGACGGCCACCGCCTGGCGCTGTCTCAGGCCACGCTGGATGTGGAAATGCCCAAGCAGGAAGTCATCCTGCCGCGCAAGACCGTGCTGGAATTACAGCGCCTGCTGAAAGACGACAGCAAGAGCGAAGAAGAGCAACTCATCGAGATGCGCTTTGCCGGCAACCAGGCCAAGTTCAGTTTTGGCGGCCTGGAGTTCGTGACCAAACTGGTCGAGGGCAAGTTTCCCGACTACAACCGCGTCATCCCCAAGAACCACAAGCACCACATCACGCTGGGTCGCACCACCTTGCTGACCTCGCTGCAACGTGCGGCCATCCTGACGAGCGAGAAGTTCAAGGGTGTGCGCCTGTCGTTCGCGCCGGGCCTGATGGGCATTGCGTCAAGCAACGCCGAGCAGGAAGAGGCCAAGGAAGAACTCGAAATCGACTACGGTGGCGACAGCTTCGAAATCGGCTTCAATGTGGGCTACCTGATGGACGTGCTGGCCAACATGAGCCAGGACATGGTGACCGTGTCTCTGCAGGATTCAAACAGCTCGGCGCTCATCACCAACCCCGAGTACGAGGGCTTCAAGTACGTCGTCATGCCAATGCGCATTTGACGTCCATCGTTCAAAATGGTCCCCTCGCTGCAGGGGATAGAATGAGGGTCCTGCGTCCCACCTTACCTAGCGCTTGTACCCATGACCGACGTCACGAACTCCGATCAACAGCCCGAACAGCAGCCAGACCAGCCCATCGAGGTGCCTGTGCCGCAAACTGAGGCTCAGATTTCGGCGGGCTACGGTGAGGGCAGCATCCAGATCCTCGAAGGTCTAGAAGCCGTGCGCAAGCGCCCGGGCATGTACATCGGTGACACGTCCGATGGCACCGGTCTGCATCACCTGGTGTTCGAGGTGGTCGATAACTCCATCGACGAAGCGCTGGCGGGCCACTGTGACGACATCGTCGTCACCATTCACACCGACAACTCCATCAGCGTGACCGACAACGGACGGGGCATCCCCACCGGTGTCAAGATGGACGACAAGCACGAGCCCAAGCGCTCGGCCGCTGAAATCGCGCTGACCGAGCTGCACGCCGGCGGCAAGTTCAACCAGAACAGCTACAAGGTCTCGGGCGGCCTGCACGGCGTGGGTGTGTCCTGCGTGAACGCGCTGTCCAAGTGGCTGCGCCTGACGGTGCGCCGCGACAACAAGACCCACCTGATCGAGTTCAAGCAGGGCATTCCGCAAGATCGCCTGATCGAAGTGCGCGATGGCTTTGAAGTCAGCCCCATGCGCATCACGGGCGAGACTGAAAAGCGCGGCACCGAGGTGCACTTCCTGCCCGATGACGAGATCTTCAACAACATCGATTTTCACTACGAGATCCTGGCCAAGCGCTTGCGCGAGCTTTCGTTCCTGAACAACGGCGTGAAGATCCGCCTGGTCGATGAGCGCAACAACAAGGAAGACAACTTTGCCTACGAAGGCGGGGTCAAGGGCTTTGTCGAGTTCATCAACACTGGCAAGAAAACGCTCAACCCCAACATCTTTCACGCCCAGGGCGACAAGGTCTCGGAGTTCGGCACCAACGTCGGCGTGGAAGTGGCCATGCAATGGAACGAGAGCTACAACGAGTCCGTTCTGTGCTTCACCAACAACATCCCCCAGCGTGACGGTGGCACCCACCTGACCGGCCTGCGCGCTGCGATGACCCGGGTCATCAACAAGTACATTGAGGACAACGAGCTGGCCAAGAAAGCCAAGGTCGATGTGGCGGGTGACGACATGCGCGAGGGCCTGGCCTGCGTGGTTTCGGTGAAGGTGCCCGAGCCCAAGTTCAGCAGCCAGACCAAGGACAAGCTGGTCAGTTCCGAAGTGCGTGCCCCGGTGGAAGAGATCGTGGGCCGCCTGTTGACCGACTGGCTGCTGGAGAACCCGCTCGACGCCAAGATCATCTGCGGCAAGATTGTGGAAGCGGCCCGCGCCCGTGAAGCGGCCCGCAAGGCCCGTGAAATGACGCGCCGCAAGGGCGTGCTGGACGGCATGGGCCTGCCCGGCAAACTGGCCGACTGCCAGGAAAAAGACCCCGCGCTGTGCGAAATCTACATCGTGGAGGGTGACTCCGCCGGAGGCTCTGCCAAGCAGGGTCGCGACCGCAAGTTCCAGGCCATTTTGCCCCTGCGCGGCAAGATCTTGAACGTGGAAAAAGCCCGTTATGAGAAGCTGCTGACCAGCAACGAAATCCTCACGCTGATCACGGCGCTGGGCACCGGCATTGGCCGCGGTGCCGGCACCGACGACTTCAACCCCGAGAAGTTGCGCTACCACCGGATCATCATCATGACCGACGCCGACGTGGACGGCGCGCACATCCGGACCCTGCTGTTGACCTTCTTCTTCCGCCAGATGCCTGAGCTGGTCGAGCGCGGTCACATCTACATTGCCCAGCCACCGCTGTACAAGGTCAAGCACGGCAAGCACGAGCAGTACCTCAAGGACGCGGGTGCGTTGGACGAGTACCTGATGAAGGTGGCGCTCGATGGCGCGGTGGTGGAGCCAGGCCAGGGCAAGCCGGCCATCAGCGGCGAGGCGCTGGCCGACCTGGCGAAAGCCTATGTGACCGCCCGCAGTGTGGTGGACCGCTTGAGTAACTGGATGGACGTGGAAGCGTTGCGGGCCATTGCCAACGGACTGGTGTTGAACCTGGACACCGAGACCGATGCCCAGGCCAGCGCAGCGGCCCTGAAGGCCGCCCTGCACAACGCAGAGGTGGTGGCCGAGCTGGATGTGCGGACCGACAAGCACATTTTGCGCATCAGCCGCATCTTCCACGGCAACACCAAGTACAGCATCATCACGCCCGATTTCGTTCACGGTGCCGACTATGAAGCACTGAGCAAGGCCGGCTTGACCTTCAAGGGTTTGCTGAGCGAAGACGCCGTGGTGCGCCGTGGCGAGGGTGAAAAGGCCAAGGAAAACAAGGTGGTGGACTTCCGCGCCGCCATGGCCTGGTTGCTGCAGCAAGCCGAAAACTCGGTGGGCCGCCAGCGCTACAAGGGGCTGGGTGAGATGAACCCCGCTCAGCTGTGGGAAACCACGATGGACCCAACCGTGCGCCGCCTGCTGCGCGTGCAGATCGAAGATGCCATCGAGGCGGACAAGGTGTTCACGATGCTGATGGGCGACGAGGTGGAGCCGCGTCGGGACTTCATCGAGACCAATGCGCTGCGGGCGACGAACATCGACGCTTAATAGTCCTGTGT
>JAGOKC010000028.1 GCA_017994835.1 Aquabacterium sp.
GGTGCAAACCTTGCTGGACACCTTGCCAGGGTTGCGCCAGCAGGCTGATGACGACGCGCAGGCCTTGACGGCCCGGTTGATCGCGCAATTGACGCGCACCGGCGCGGTGACGTGGTGCGACGGGATGCTGGTGCCCCGGGTTGGGGCTTGAACCTCGGCGGCCTCAGCGCGTGTGGTCAGGCATGGCCGACGCGTTCGTCAGAAGGTGCGCGGACCGCTTCAGGCGCGCGCCGGGAAAACAGGCCACATCGCCGTGACGCGGTCACCTTCAACCACGGCGATGTCGCCAAACTGCTGCAGCACCGCTTCGCTCTGTGTGGGGCGCAAGAACACCAGGTCGTCGGGTTGGAGGCCTTGCCGCCCCGAGCCGAGGAAGAGCTGTTGGTTGGAGGAGATGCCGATCAGGCCACTGGCCTGCAGTCCGGCGGGTGAAGCGGGCTTTGCCAGCCACGCGCCCCCATGAATGAAGTGCGCCACGCGCTGATTGCGGTCCCAGCCTTGGGCCAGTTGCCCCACCGGCTCGACCCCCTGCGGCGCGCGAAAGCCTTGCACCTTGAGCACCGGTGTGGCGATCCACGCAGCGGGCTGCAGATCGGCCAGCAGCGCCGAGTCAAAGTCACTGGGCTTGACCAGTGCCGAACCCACCGCCACCTCGTTGGCCGCGCCATCGGCACGGTGCAGGCGGTAGGTGGGTGAGCCGCCCGTGTTGAGCGTCAGCGCGCCCTCGGCCCCAGGCAGTGCGGCGGTGCGCAGGGCGTTCAGCCGCTCGGCGTACACCCGCAGCACATGCGCGTGTGACTCGGCGCGCGAACCGGCTACGTCAGGAATGCGCTGCGTGTGGGCGTCATAGCCCATCAAGCCCGACCAGCGCAACAGCGGTTCTTCGCGCAGCAAGGCGATCATCTGCTGCAGTGAGGCCTCATCGGGCAGGCCGCCACGGTGCAGGCCCACGTCGATTTCCAGATTGATGCGCAAGGGCACGCCCTGCCCCCTGGCCAGATCACGGTACTGCGCCAGCCGCGCGGGCGAGTCCACCAGCCATTGCACCTGCCGTGGCACCTGGAAGGCGCTGCGGGGTGGCCGTGCCAGCAACTGTGCCGCCGCGCCGACCGGAAAGGGCTTGCCCAGCAGCACATCGCTGTCCGGGCGTTGTTCGGCCAGCAACTGCAGATAAGGCAGGTTGAAGACCATCTGCCGTGTCGTGCCGGTCAGGCGGGCCACCTCGTCGAGCAGGTCCAGACTGGGCAGGGACTTGTTGACCAGCCGCAAAGCCAGGCCTGCAGCCAGATTCGTCTTCACCTGACGCGCATTGGCGTGCAGACGTTCGCGGTCGATGACCAGGGTGGGTTGATGCAGACCCGCTTGGCGCAGCGCCTTGGACAAGCGGTTGAAAAAGGCATCGTGGGGTGCGCCGACCTCGGCGGGGCGCAGGGCCAGTGCCGTGGCCACACCGCCTACTGCGGTGAGGCCCAGCCAACGGCGTCGGGACATGGGGGGCATGTGCAGCATCCTCAAGCTTGGCCGAACACCTGGCGCAGGTGGGCGTTGAGCAGGCGACCCTGCGGATCGAAGCGGCGACGCATGGTCTGGAAGTCGGCCCAGCGCGGATAAAGCTGGGCCAGATCGACCTCCTTCAAGGGATGCAGCTTGCCCCAGTGCGGACGCCCCTGGTGGGCGCGAAAAATCGGGGTGAAATCGTCGATGAGGTACTGCCAGGCTTCGTCCACGGCGGTGTGAACGGCAATCGAGCAGCAGTCGCGCGCATGGAAGGGGCTCAGCCAGGCCGTGTCACGGCGGATGAAGCGAAACTCCAGCGGGAAAAACACCTCGTTGCGCGATTCGAGCTTGGCCACGACCGCCTTCAGGCAGGTCAGCGCCCGCTCGCGTGGCAGGTGCCATTCGGTTTCCTGGAAACGGGTCGGGCGCACCGACGACAGCAGGCGGAACGAGCGGTGGTGCGCTTGCTCGGTCAGGTTCGGGTCAATGGCCTGTTGCGCGGCCCAGCGGCGCAGTTTCGGAAAACGCCCCAGCCAGTCGCGCAGCATCTTGAGATCGTGCAGCACGTTCTCGTCGGCCGACTTGGGCAGCGTGCGGTCCGGCCCGGTGTACACATCGTGGCGAATGCCTGCGGCGTAACCCGTGTGTGGCAGCACATAGAACTCGAAGTGACGGTGCTGGGCGGCCAGCCGGGGGGCATCGGCCAGCAGGCTGTCGAGGGGCTGCACCCACACGTGTCGCGCCAGATCAAAAGCAGGCACCACGCGCAAGGTCAGCTGCGTGACCACTCCCAGGCTGCCCAGCGCCACACGCGCCGCAGCCATCAGATCCGGATTGTGGTCGGCACTGATCTCGACGATCTCGCCATCGGGGCGCACCAGGCGCATGGCCACCACATCGTCATGCAAGGCCGGCAGTTGCGCGCCCGTGCCGTGGGTGCCGGTGGCGATGGCCCCTGCCAGGGTCTGCACATCGACATCGGGCTGATTGCGCAGCGCCAGCCCTTGCGCGTCAAGGGCGCGCGCCAGCGCCCCGATGCGCATGCCCGCCTGGGCTGTCACCGTCATGGCCTTGCGGTCAATGTGGACCACGCTGGCGAGCCGATCAATGGACACCAGCGTGGTCGAGGTGGGCACCAGTGCTGTGAACGAGTGCCCCGAACCGGCCGGCCGGATTTCACCGGTTGTGCGGCGCATGAGCTGCTGCACCTCGGCCTCGTTCGCCGGGGTGGCCCAGTGGGCGGGGGTGACCTGCTGCAGCCCTGACCAGTTCTGCCAGCGCCGTGAACCGGCGGGTGCGGTCGTGGGTTGGGCCTGCACGTCAGACAGCAGCCACGGTGCCAGCGTGCCGCTGCGCAGCACATCAAACAGGGCCACGGCGGCGGTGCCCGTCAGCAACTGACGACGCGAACGGGAGGTGGGTGCATGGCTCATTGGGGCGTGCTCATGAAGGTGATCAGGTCGCGCAAATCCTGCTCGCTGCAATCGGGGCACAGGCCCATGGCGGGCATGCCACCCATGCCGTCACGGGTGTGCTGCAGCAGCGTGTCGGCACCTTTGGCCAGTCGCGCCTGCCACGATGCGGCGTGCCCGGTCAGCGGCGCGGTGCTGCGCACCCCGTGGCAGGCCATGCAGCTGCGCTCATACATGGCGGCCAGCTCCGGCCGCGCCGGGCGCAGCGCTTCAGCGGTGAACACATCGGCATCACTGGGCAGCGCGGGCGCGCCATCCTGACAGGCCACCAGGCTCATCACCAGGGCCACGCCAAGCAGCCGTCGAAAAATCGAAAACCAGCTCATTTATAAAAAACACCGATGTGAAAAAAAACACTGTTATTACGATACGCTTAACCCGGTGGCATGCCGACCCAGACAAACCCTGAACTTCGGAGATCCCGTTCGTGACCCTGTCCCCCACCGAGCAGCGCAAGGCCCGCGAGGCTGAGCAGCGTCGCAAGGCCATCATCAAGATCGTGCGCAAGCTCATTCGCAAGGGTGGGATCGACGAAATCTCGCTGCGCAAAGTGGCCGAACTGGCGGGCTACTCCACCACCGTCGTGTACACGCTGTTTGGCGACAAGGCCTCGCTCATCACCCAGGCGATGGACGAAGACCTGCTGGAGCTCACCCGCCTCATCCAGCAGGCGGTGACGCAGGCCGAGCCCGGCTGGCCGCGCCTGCGTGCGCTGGGCCGTGCCTATGTGCGCTTTGGCGTGGAGCACCCTGACGAATACGCCTTCGTCTTCATGACCCGTCGGCCCCATGCGCCCAACGAGACCGCCCGCGTGCAGCACGGCAACCCCGCGCAAGACCCCTACGCCTGCGCCCGCGAACTGGTCAGCGAGGTGGCCGAGATGGGCCTGCTGTCCAGGTGCCCTCAGGACATCGAGCTGATGGTGCAGATCCTCTGGGAGGGCATTCACGGCCTGACCGCCCGTCGCCTCGTCATGGGTGAAGACGACCCGTGGGTGCCCTGCATGCCGGCCGAGCAGCACCTTGAAGTGATGCTCGATGTGCTGTGTGCGGGTCTGGCGCAGCGCTTTGCGCCCCGACCCGCCTGAAGACATCAAGCCCCTACACGGACCTGCGGGTGCCGGGCACGGCACAATCTGGTCCATGCTGAGAACGCCTGAACTCCTTTTGCCCGCCGGCTCGCTCGACAAGATGCGCGCCGCCTACGACTTTGGTGCCGATGCCGTGTACGCGGGCCAGCCGCGCTACAGCTTGCGCGCGCGCAACAACGAATTCCGATTGGAGCAACTCCAGCAAGGCATCCAGGAAGCGCACACACGTGGCAAGAAGCTCTACGTCACCAGCAACCTGATCGCCCACAACGACAAGATCCGCACCTACTTGCGCGACATCGAGCCCATCATCGAGATGAAGCCCGACGGCATCATCATGGCCGACCCCGGCCTGATCATGATGGTGCGCGAGAAGTGGCCCGAGGTGCCGATTCACCTCTCGGTCCAAGCCAACACCACCAACTACGCCACCGTCAAGTTCTGGCAGAAGCTGGGCGTGCAGCGCATCATCCTGTCGCGCGAGCTCAGCCTGGATGAGATCGAAAAGATCCGCCAGGAATGCCCGGACATGGAGCTGGAAGTGTTCGTGCACGGCGCGCTGTGCATTGCCTACTCGGGCCGCTGCCTGCTGTCGGGCTACTTCAACCGCCGCGACCCCAACCAGGGCACCTGCACCAACGCCTGCCGCTGGGACTACAAAACCCACGAAGGCACCCAGGCCAGCGACACCGGCGAGGTCATCCCGATCAAGCTGGAAGGCGACTTCAATTTCGCTCAGGAGCAGGAAAGCGCTGAAAAGGCTTTCTCGTCGTGCGGCGACGGTGCGCGCCACCCTGCCGCCGACCAAGTGTACCTGCTCGAAGAATCCGCCCGTCCTGGCGAGCTCATGCCCATCATGGAAGACGAGCACGGCACCTACATCATGAACTCCAAGGACCTGCGCGCCGTCGAGCACGTCGAACGCCTGGCCAAGATTGGCATCGACTCGCTCAAGGTCGAAGGTCGCACCAAGTCGCTGTACTACGTCGCCCGCGTGGCCCAGGTTTATCGCCGCGCCATCGACGACGCGGTGGCCGGTCGCCCCTTCAACCCCGACTTGCTGCTGCAGCTCGAAGGCATGGCCAACCGCGGCTACACCGGTGGCCTGCTGGAGCGCCGTCCGGCCCAGGACTACCAGAACTACATCACCGGCCACTCGCAGTTCCAGCGCAGCCAGTACGTGGGCGAGGTGCTCGGCACGGCCGATGGCTGGGCCGAAGTGGAGGTGAAGAACCGCTTTGACGTGGGCGACACGCTGGAGGTCATCCACCCGTCGGGCAACATCGAGATGGTGCTGACCGAGATGCGCAACCTCGATGGCGAGCCCATCACCGCCGCGCCCGGCAACCCCCTGCACGTGCGCTTGCCACTGGAAGCGCGCTTTGCCGGAGCCCTGCTCGCGCGCCGTCTGCCGCAAAACGCCTGAGGCTCCATGCCCGAAGCTGGCTGAAATCGCCCAGACAGGCGACAATGGGCGTTTTCGTCTCACCGCGTCCGACCCATGTCCACGACTCCTGCGGCCCCCGCCGATTCAGCCGCCACCGAAGCCCAAGCCTCTGACACTCCTGTGGTCGATGCGACCGAGGCGTCGGCTGCGCCCGCTGCCAAGACCGAGATCTCGCCCGCTGCCACCGGCGCGCGACTGGCTGAGTTGTTTCCAGCCCTCTTCACGGGTCCGGCCAAACCGTTCAAGCTGCGCATCCAGGTGGACATCCAGGAGCGTGCGCCTGGCGAGTTCAGCAAGCAGGCCCTGTCGGCTTTCTTCCGTCGCCACACCGGCACCACGCCCTACCTGATCGCCGTGTCGCAAGGCACGCAACGGTTCGACCTGGACGGCCAACCCGCTGGTGAGTTGACCGAAGAACACCGCCAGGTGGCCACCGACGAGCTGGCGCGCCGCCGCGCCATCACCAAGGCCCGCCGTGAAGAGGCCATCCAGGCCCAGCGCGAAGCACAGCGCGAGGTTCAGCGCGAAGCGCGCAAGCAAGACCGTGCCGCCCAGCAGCAAGACCAACAAGCGCAGCAAGAGCGCCGCAACCGCGCCCAGTTGCTGCGCGATTTCGACACCACCCGCCTGACGGCCGCCAACTTCTGCGCCTTGAAGGGCATTGCCCCCGACGCGCTCGAAGCCATCCTGGCCCAGGCCCGCGAGGAAGCCAAGCAAGACGCCCTGCGTCCGCGCCCCGAAGGCCGTCGCGATCACCGCGATGCCCCGCGTGGTGAACACCGTGGTGGCCCGCGTGAAGGACAAGGCCGTGCGCCCCGCGCCCCAGGTGCCGAGGGTGCCCTGCGCGAAGGCCGTGGTCCTCGCCGCGAGGGTGGACGTGAAGGTGGCGGTCGCGAAGGTGGCCGTCCGGACAACCGCCCGCCGCGCAAGACCTCGTGAGCGGAGCGCCCATGGCTGCGGACCGCGATGTGACCGAGTTCAACGCGCCGCACCTGGCGCGCTTTGCCGACCTGCTGCGCCAGGCCGAGGCCAACCAGCGCCTGCAACAGCTGGTGCTGGTGACCTACCAGGGCGGCGTGCCCGACATCGACGAGCTGGGGGCGAACCTGCAGCGCGTGATGGTGCGCCCCGTGGTGCTGCGCGATCAGCCGCACCTGAGCTTCTTGCTGCGCTTTCCCACCAAGGACATCACCAAGAACCTGAGCGTGCCCGACGCGCTGGCGCTGCTGGCGGCCTGGTTCGCACATGGGGCTTTCCGCAACGCCCACCTGCACACCCCCACCGAGGAAGTGCAGCTGGCCTTCAGCAAAAAGGGCAAGGCCAGCGTGCGTGTGGGCAAGCCCTCGAACGCCGAAGCCACCCGATCCGCCCGCGCCCTTGAATCGGCAGCCCCCGGCACGCCTGCAGCCGTCGCCGCCCCCACGCCGCTCACCAGTGGCCACAACCGCGACAAGCACCGCTTCCTCGACCCCTCGCGCCCCTTCCTGCACGAGCTGGGCGTGACCGACGCCCGGGGCCAGGTGCTGCCCACCATGTCGCGCAAGTGGAAGCAGATCAACAAGTTCATCGAGGTGTTCGCCGCCGCGCTGGCCCGCTCCCCGTTGAGCCTGCCTCCACGTGACCAGGAACCCATCCACGTGGTGGACTTCGGCTCGGGCAAGGGCTATCTGACCTTCGCCATCCACGACTGGTTGCGCCACACCATGCACCGCGATGCCCACGTGACCGGGGTGGAGCTGCGCGACGAGCTGGTGCAACTGTGCCAGCGTGTCATCGGCAAGTTGAAGCTCGAAGGCATGGACTACGAGCAGGGCGACGTGCGCGATTACCACCCGGCGGCGCTCAACGTCATGATCGCGCTGCACGCCTGCGATGTGGCCACCGACTACGCCATCCACTTAGGGATCCGCGCCGGGGCCGACATCATCATGTGCTCCCCCTGCTGCCACAAGCAGATCCGTCCCCAGCTGCTCAGCCCGCACCCGCTGCGCCCGATCCTGCAGCACGGCATCCACCTGGGCCAGGAGGCCGAGATGCTCACCGACGGCCTGCGTGCCCTGCTGCTCGAAGCGGCCGGCTACGACACCCAGGTCTTCGAGTTCATTTCGCTGGAGCACACGAACAAGAACAAGATGATCCTGGCGGTCAAGCGCGCCAAGGCCACCTCCTCGGAAGAGGTCGTGCGCCAGATCCAGGACATCAAGGCCTTCTACGGTATTCAGGAGCAGTGCCTGGAGCAGCTGCTCAAGGCCGACGGCCTGCTGCCCGCCTGAGAGGCGCTGCCATCCTCCTTTCAGGGGGCTGCCTGCGTGTGGGCTGCGCCTGAAATTGATGCACGATGGCGGCTATCAGAAATAGAAGCGATACAGGGAGCGTCATGCTGCGCCGCATCAACCAGAAGCTGGGCGCAAGCCTGTCCCCGATTGAAGCCTTGCTGAGCTGGCTCGGCGCGTGGCTGGTGCCGCTGATCCGGGCCTTGGTGGGTGTGTGGCAAGCCCCAGCCTGGATGCGTTGGTTCGGCCGTGGCCTGCAAGCGGCCTTGAGCTGGTGCCGTTGGCATGGCGTGCAGGTGTTGGCGGTGGTGATCCTCGGCGTCGCGTTGTGGAGCCAGTCAGCCTGGCTCAAACGCTGGTGGCACGGCCTGCTGCCCGATCGTTCGCCCAAGGTGGAACTGACCCTGAGTGTCATGGAACCTGAGCGCACCCGGGTCGAAGAGCAGTTGCCGCCCAATCCTTTGATCGTGGAGTTTTCTGGACAAGCCGCGCCCCTGGTCAAGGTGGGCAAAGAGGCCACCGACATCACGATGGACCCACCTGCGGCGGGGACGTGGACCTGGGCTGCAGCCAACAAGCTGGTGTTCCAGCCCAAGGAAGACTGGCCGGTTGGACAAAAGTACGAGGTGAGCTTGGGTCGCAAGGCGCTGGCCAGCAATGTGCAGCTGGCGGAGCAGCGTTTTCAGTTCAGCTCGCCCGCGTTCAAGGTCAGCGTGGACAGTGCCGAGTTCTACCAAGACCCGGTGCAGGTCAATCTGCGCCGCGTGGTCTACCAGTTGCGCTTCAGCCATCCGGTGGATGCCAAGAAGTTCGAGTCCAGCGTGCGCCTGGATGAAGGCGATCCCGGCCAGACCTTCCTGGGCATCGGGCAAGGTCCAGGTCGCAAGGTGGTGATCAGCTATGACCCGCTCAAGCTCCAGGCCACGTTGATGTCCGAGCCCTTGCCGATTCCGGCTGAAACCCAGTCCATGCGCCTGACGGTGGCCGCTGGTGTGACCGCTCAACGTGGGGGCCCAGGAATCGAGGCCGATCTGGTCCATTCCGTGGATGTGCCCGGTCTGTACAGCCTGAGCATCAACGATGTCAGCGCCAACGTGGTGTCCAACGATGAGGGCGACCCTGAACACGTGCTGCATGTGGGCACCAGCATGCCTGTGCATGAGCGTGAACTGGGCCGTGTGGTGGCCGCCTGGATGCTGCCTGTGTCGGACAAGGACGGTGGTGAGCCCTACCCCTGGAGCGATCCGGCCGAGGTGACGCCCGAGGTGCTCCAACGCGCCACCAGGTTGAAGCTGGACGCCATTGCGGGCGAGAAGGAAGTGGGCGATGGTGTGTCCTTCCGCGTTCCGCAAGCCGAAGGGGGGCGCTTCGTGTTCGTGCGAGTCGGCAAGGGGCTCAAGACCCCTGGCGGCTACCTGCTGGGCGCCGAGCGCAACGAGGTCATGCAATTCAAGACCTTTGCCCCCGAGCTGACCATCATGAGCAAAGGCTCGCTGCTGGCTTTGTCGGGCGAGAAAAAGCTGCCCGTGCTGGTGCGCGATCTGCCGGGCATGAAGGTCGAGATCGCCCGCTTGTTGCCCCAGCAGTTGCACATGCTGGTCAGCCAGTCGGAGGGGGACTTCAGCAAGCCAGACTTCTACAAGGGCGTCACGCCCGATCATTTGGCCGAGCGCTTTGAACGCAAGATCCCTTTGAGCGTCAAGCCCGGTCGGACGCATTACGAGTCCGTGGACTTTGGCGAGTACCTCAAGGCGGACAACGGCGAGCGTCGCGGCATCTTCTTGCTCAGTGTGCAAGGCTATGACCCCAGGGCCGACAAGCCCACCACGCCGCAGGACCACAGCAACAGCGACGAAGCCGGTTACGACGACCGCTATGACGGGGCGGAAGACGATGGTGAGTACGCTGAACCCACGGAGCAAGTCGACCCCAGCACGATGCAGGACAAGCGACTGGTCCTGGTCACCGATCTGGGTTTGATCGCCAAGCGCACCATCGATGGCTCGCGCGATGTGTTTGTGCAGTCCATCAGCACCGGCTTGCCGGTGGGGCAGGCCACGGTCGAGGTCTGGGGCCGCAACGGTCTGATCCTGACCAGTCAGAGCACCGATGCCACCGGCCACGCCCGCCTGCCCAATCTGGCAGGATTTCAGCGTGAAAAGCAACCCGTCTTGCTGGTGGTGCGCAAGGATGGTGACCTGAGCTTCCTGCCCTTCAACCGCTACGACCGCAATCTGGACCTGTCCCGATTTGATGTGGGCGGCCTGCAAAGCGCCGGGGTGCCCAATCAGATGACGGCCTACCTGTTCAGCGATCGAGGCATCTACCGCCCGGGTGACACGCTGCACATCGGCATGATCGTCAAGGCCGGCAACTGGGGCACCTCGCTCAAGGACATGCCGGTGGAGGCCGAGATCATCGACGCCCGTGGCATGTCCGTGCGCCGGGAGTTGATCAAACTGGGGGCAGGCGGTGCGGCCGAGCTGGCCCACACCACGCAAGACAGCGCACCCACGGGCAACTACACCGTCAACCTGAGCCTGCCGCGCCAAAGCAGTCCGGGGGCGCCCGAAGTGCCGGCCTTGTTGTTGGGCAGCACATCCGTCAAGGTGCAGGAGTTCTTGCCAGACCGCACCAAGGTCACGGCCCGCTTGTCCAGTGAAGTGCCTGAAGGGTGGGTCAGCCCCGGTGACCTGAAGGCGCAGGTCTCGGTGCAAAACCTGTTTGGCACGCCCGCGCCGCACCGCCGCATCAGCGGCACCTTGACCTTGCGGCCGGCCTACCCGTCCTTCCGCAGCCTGCCCGACTACAGCTTCTACGATCCGCAAACCACGCGTCAAACGCAGGTCGACGAACTGGGTGACCAAGAAAGCGATGCCCAAGGGGCTGCGACGTTTGACCTGCGCCTGGAGCGTTTTGCCTCGGCCACCTACCAGGCCCACGTGCTGGTCAAGGCTTTTGAGCCCGAAGGGGGGCGCAGTGTCGCAGCCGAAGTGCAGACGCTGGTCAGCGACCGGCCCTATCTGGTGGGCACCAAAGTCAGTGGCGATCTGGGTTACATCAGCCGCAACGCCCGCCGCGAGGTGGACCTGTTGGCGGTGGACTCCCGTGTGCGTCCGCTGGCCGTCAGCGACTTGAAGCTGGTGCGCCTGGAGCGCAAGGTGCTGTCGGTGCTCGTCAAGCAAAGCAACGGTCTGTACCGCTACGAGTCGCGTGCCAAAGATGTGACCCTGGACGAGACGCCCTTGAGCATCGCGGCCAAGGGTAGCAAGCTGGTGCTCAACACCTCGACCCCCGGCAACTTCGTTTACCTGATCCGCAATGCCGATGGCATGGTGCTCAACCGGGTGGATTACGGCGTGGCGGGCGCGGCCAACCTGAGCCGCTCGCTGGACCGCAACGCCGAGTTGCAGATCAAGCTCAACCGGAAAGACTACAACCCGGGTGACGACATCGAATTGAGCATCCAGGCGCCGTACATTGGCGCCGGCTTGATCACCATTGAACGCGACAAGGTCTACAGCCATGTCTGGTTCAAGACGGACAAGACCGCTTCGGTGCAAAAGATCACCCTGCCCAAGGATTTCGAGGGCAATGGCTATGTCAGCGTGCAGCTCATCCGTGATCCGGCCTCGGACGAGATCTACACCAGCCCGATGAGCTATGGCGTGGTGCCTTTCGCCACCAGCCTGGTCAAGCGCACTGCCAAGATCAGCCTGAGCAGCAGCGAGCTGGTCAAGCCGGGCCAGACGGTCAAGATGACGCTCAAGTCCGATGCCCCGGTCCAGGCGATGGTGTTTGCCGTGGACGAGGGCATCTTGCAGGTGGCCCGCTACCAGAAGCCCGATCCGCTCAAGCACTTCTTCCAGAAGCGGGCGCTGGAGGTCAAGACCTTGCAGACCCTGGACCTGATCCTGCCGGAGTTCAAGAAACTCATGCAAGGCGCAGCCGCCCCGGGTGGGGATGGCGAAGGCGCTTTGGGCAAACACCTCAACCCCTTCAAGCGCAAGCGTGACAAGCCGGTGGCCTATTGGTCGGGTCTGGTCGAGGTACAAGGCAGCCGTGAGTTCAGCTACACCGTGCCAGACACCTTCAACGGGTCCTTGCGTGTGATGGCTGTGGTGGTCAACGACGAGACCACGGCGGCAGCCGAGACCAAGACCACCGTGCGCGGTGACCTGGTCCTGCTGCCCAACGTACCGCTGGCGGTGAGCCCGGGCGACACCGTCGAGGTGGGCGTGGGCCTGGCCAACAACATCGCCGGTTCGGGCAAGGATGTGCCCATCCAGCTCAACCTGGCGGTGAACGGTGGCCTCGAAGTGGTGGGGGAGGCCCGCCGCGTGCTCAAGATCAGCGAGCGCGATGAAGGTGCGACCGTGTTCCGCATCCGGGCGCGTACCGATGCGGGCGCGCAACTGGGCTCGGCCAGCGTCATCCTGTCGGCCCAGCGTGGCAACAGCAGCGCGCGCTTGTCGACCGACATCAGCGTGCGCCCGGCGTCGGCCCTGGTCACCCTGGTGCAAAGCGGCACCCTGGTGGGCAGCGGTGAATTGCTGTCGCAAGCCAAGGTCTATCCGCAACTGGCGCGCAGCGAACTGGCCGTGTCGGCCACGCCATGGGCCTTTGCTTCGGGCTTGATGCAGTACCTGGAGCAGTACCCCTATGGGTGCACCGAGCAGATCACCAGCCGCACGGTGCCCGCCGTGATCCTGGCCAGTCGGCCGGATCTGGCCCGAGAGGTGGCACGTGGCCGCGCCGCCGCTGAAGTGGCGTCGGTGGATCCTGCCAAAGCCTGGTCCAGCTATGTGACGCAACTGCGCACACGCCAGACGGGGGACGGTGGCATGAGTCTGTGGCCTGGCAGCGGCTCAGACCTGTATGCCACCGCCCATGCCTTGCAGTTGTTGCTGGAGGCCCGCGAACGCAAGCTCAACGTGCCTGCGGATGTGCTCACCAAGGCCACGGACTACCTGCAAGGACAACTGGGCTCAGGGTCGGGGTCGGGCTCAGGCAACGCCCATGACTGGCGCACCCGTGCGCAAAGCGCCTACCTGCTGACCCGTCAGGGCACCTTGGTGCCGGCGGCACTGGCCAATCTGCGCGAAACCTTGCGCGGCAAACCTGGCAAAGAGGGCAAGCTCCACACCGACCTGGGCGCTGTTTACCTGGCGGCCAGTTACCAACTGCTCAAGCAAGACGGTGCGGCCAACGAGTTGCTGGAGCCGGTCTGGCAGGACTTGCTGGCGCGCATGAGCAAGCAACAGCCGCGCAATGTCTGGGGCGCGTACTACGACCCCCTGGTGCATGACTCGACCTTGCTGTACCTGGTGGCGCGTCACTTCCCCAAGAAGCTGGCCGCCTTGCCCACCAACACCTGGGATGTGCTGGCCCGCATGATCCGCGATGGCTGGTACAACACCTCGTCGTCAGCCAGCACCATCTTGGCGGTTGACGCCTATGCGAGCGCAGCGGCACAGTCGGCCAAGGGGCAGGTCAAGGCATCGTCCGTGAGTCCACAAGGTCAGGTGCAAGCCCTGGCTTTGGGTGAGCTGTTCCCGATGGCGCGTGCGCGGGTGCCGCAAGGCAGTGCCAAGGTGCGCCTGGCCAGTGGCGGCAGCCTGCCGTTGTTCTATGCGTGGGCGGAGTCGGGTTACGAGCGTGGCTTGCCAGAGACGGCTTCGGGTCAAGGCATGGAGATCCTGCATGAGGTGCTCAATGACAAGGGGCAGCCCATCACCGAAGCCCGTCTGGGCGACGAAGTGACGGTGCGTGTGCGTGTGCGCAGCCTGGACCGGGCGAGCATCCCGCAAGTGGCCCTGGTCGATATCCTGCCCGGTGGTTTGGAGCCCGTTCAGCAACCCGTGGACATGAGCGAGGAAACCGACGAGCCCTTGTGGAAGCGTCGCATTGGCGGCGGGGGCACCTGGTCACTCGACTTTGCCGATGTGCGCGAAGACCGGGTGCTGTTCTTCGGCACCGTCAACCGCAACATGCTGGAGGTGACCTACAAGGCCCGCGCCACCAATGTGGGCGAGTTCGCCATGCCTGCGGCCTATGGCGAGGCCATGTACGAGCGTCGCATCTTTGCCCGCTCGGCGGGGGGGCGTTTCACGGTCAAGCCGCTGGTCAAGTAAGTGCGTCGACTGCTCCTGCTGTGCGTGCTCAGCCTGGCCTGTCTGGCCGGGCTGCGCCTCTGGCCACATGCCCCCCTGTCCGATCAGGTGGGCGGCTCGGTGGCGGTGTTGGCGCGCGATGGCAGTCTGATGCGCCTGACCCTGGCGCCCGACCAGCAATTTCGCCTGTGGGTGCGGCTGGACCAGATGGCGCCTGGCTTGATCGACAGCGTGCTGTTGTACGAAGACCGCCGTTTTCGCTGGCATCCGGGGGTCAATCCAGTGGCCTTGCTGCGCAGCGCATGGCACACCGCCAGCGGGGGGCGGCGTCAAGGCGGCTCGACCGTGACGATGCAGTTGGCGCGCCGGTTGTATCGCCTGGACACCCGCCGGGTGTCGGGCAAATTGCTGCAGATCGGCGCCGCCTTGTGGCTGGAGGCCCGCTACAGCAAGAACGCCATCCTGGAGGCCTACCTCAACACCGCGCCGTATGGCGCCAACATCGAGGGTGTCGAGGCGGCCAGCCTGATCTACTTTCGCAAACATGCCCAGGCCTTGACCATGGCCGAGAGCCTGACGCTGGCCGTGATCCCGCAGAACCCGGTCAAGCGCATTGCCAGCCGGGGGCGCAATCCCGAGTTGCAAGCGGCACGTGACCGCCTGTGGCGCATCTGGTTGACCCGGCACCCGCAGGACGCTCGCCCCCATGCGCCCGACGCCCTGTTGGCCTTGCCCGCACAGGGGCGCGCCAACCTGCCCTTTGTGGCTCCGCACCTGACCGACATGCTGCTGGCCCAATCCAGCAGCGGGGTCAACGAGATCCACACCACCGTGGATGTGCGCATGCAGCGCACGCTGGAGCGGGTCATCCGTGGCTACATCCAGTCGCATGCCGACGTGGGCATCCGCAATGCCAGCGCCTTGTTGCTGGATGCGGGCAGCATGGAAGTGCGGGCGGTGGTGGGCTCGGCCAACTACCGGGATGCGAGCATCGAGGGACAGGTCAACGGCACCTTGGCCAAACGTTCGCCGGGCTCCACCCTCAAGCCCTTCATTTACGCGATGGCCCTGGATCAAGGGCTGCTCCATCCCAAGACCATGCTCAAGGATGCGCCCACGTCCTTCGGCCCCTTCACCCCGGAAAACTTCGATGGCGAGTTCGTCGGGCCCGTGACTGCGCAGGATGCCTTGATCCGCAGCCGCAACATCCCGGCCGTGTCTGTGGCGGCGCGCTTGAATCACCCCAATCTGTACAGCTTCTTGCAGCTCAACCAGATCAGCAAACTCGAGAGCGAGTCGCACTATGGTCTGGCCCTGGTGCTGGGCGGGGGCGAGGTCACGATGGAAGAGCTGGCCCGTCTGTACAGCCTGCTGCCCAACGGCGGCTTGATCCGCCCCCTGGCCTACACGCGCGAGCAAGCGCGAGAGAACGACCTGGCCTTGCGCGACCACCCGCCTCCGCCCATCCTCAGCGAAGAAGCCGCCTTCATCACCCTGGACATGCTGCGCCAGACTCCCCGGCCTGACAGCGGCATGCCGGCGCGGCCGGCCGTGGCCTGGAAGACGGGCACATCCTGGGGCTTTCGTGATGCCTGGACGGCGGGTGTGTTTGGCCGTCATGTGCTGGTGGTGTGGGTGGGGCAGTTTGACGGCGCCAGCAACCCGGCCTTCATCGGCATCCAGGCCGCTGCGCCGCTGTTCTTGCGCATGGTCGATGCCTTGCGAGCCGAAAGACTGGACCCCGGCGATCTGGCCCAACGCATCAGCCCCAACTTGCGTGAGGTCGAAGTCTGCGCAGCCACAGGGGGGCTGCCCGATGCCTTGTGTCCCGTGCGGACCCGGACCTGGTTCATTGCGGGCAAGTCCCCCATTCAGACCAGCAATTTGCACCAGGCGGTGTGGGTGGATGCGCGCACCGGACAGCGTCTGTGTGGCCAGAATCCGCAAGCGCACCCCCATGCCAAACGCATCGTGCTGGAGCGATGGGGCAGCGACATGGAGCGCCTGTTTCGCCAGGCCGGATTGCCCCGGCGCAGCGCGGGACCGAATGACTGCGCATCGGGTGTCGGTCCGGGGGGCGATGCCCAGGGCCGTGCCGACAGCGCACCCACCATCACCGCACCCTTGCGGGGGGTGAGCTATGTGCTGCGCACGCGTCAGCCTCAGGCCTTGACCTTGCGCGCCGAGGCGGCTGCTGGGGTGCAAGCCCTGTACTGGTTTGCCGACGATGCCTTGATTGCCCGGGTTGCGCCGGGCGAGTCGGTGAGCTGGGTGCCGCCGCAGGCGCGGCGCTATACCTTGCGCGTGGTCGATGACCAAGGTCGGGCCGAGTCGCGTGAGTTGAACGTGGAGCTGAGTCCGTGATCGGGTCGAGCCGCGCGCCCCAGCAGGCGAGCAAGCGGCATACTCGGGGCCATGCCCACGCTGCGCCCCCTTCCCCGTTCGCCTCAATCTCTACCGGAGGCGTCCACCCCGACGTCCGCCGCCGCGCCCGAGGCGGGCGCTCGACAGCCTGCTGACCCACAGAAGTACCCCGTTCGGGTCGGGCCCAGTGCCATCGATGGCCTGGGTGCTTTTGCCGAAGTGGCCATCCCTGCCAAGGCCAAGATTGGCGAAATCCGGGGCGAGTTCGTCTCGATGGCCGAGGCGCGAGCCCGTGCCAAAGCGGCGGAGCGCAGCACCGGTCGCATCTTCATGGTGGCGATCTCCGACAAGCGCGCGGTGGACGCCACCCACTCCACCGACCCGCTGCGGTATGCCAACCACTCCTGTGCGCCCAATATGGTGCTCAAGATGCAGCAAGGACGCGTGGCCTTTTATGCGATTCGAGACATCGAGGCTGGCGAGGAGCTCACCGCGCGTTACGGCGAAACCCACCACGCCGGCCGGCTCACCTGCCGTTGCGGCGCGCCAGGTTGCCAAGGCCGCCTCTGAGCGGGCGGGCACCGCGCTGCGCTGTTCACCGCGAGCGCGTTGCCTGGGCCTGGAAAAAGCGCCAGGCCTGTTCGTGAGCCGACATCGCCTGCGAAGGCGGTGGCTTGCGGCCCAGTCGGGAGCCAGGTGCCCCGGGCCAGGAATGTCCCCCGCTGGCGGTCACGCACAGGCGCACCTCGGCCCCGTCCGCACACCCGCTGTATGTGTCGCAGGACGCGCCCGGCACCTCCAGTGTGCGTTGTGGTGTGGGCGCACACTGAAGGCGCGTCACCCAGCGTGACACGGTGGTCGGCACCGACACGAAATCCGTCACCTTGCTGGCATCGCGGAAGGCATCGGGGCCAGCCCCACCGTTGAACAGCACGTGGGTGTCGTCGCGCGCATGGATGTGCAGGATGCCGACAGGACGGCTGGGCTGGCAGTTGGTGAGGGCTTCGGTGCCGGCCACGGCCGCAATGGCCCGGAAGGCGTCCGACATCTCGCAGGCCAGCCGATAGCTCATCATCGCCCCATTGGACATGCCCATGGCAAAGGTGCGCTGCGGCGAGATCCGGATCTGCTGCCCGAGATGCTGCAGCAGGGCGCGCACAAAGCCCACGTCATCGACTTGCCGGTCGCGGGCATCGCCACAGCAGTCGCCGGCGTTCCAGGTCGCCAGCTTGCCGCGCGGCCAACGGCTGTAGCCGCTGGGAAACACGATGACGAAGTTCTCCCGGTTGGCCAGGGAGATCAGGCCGTAGCGATCATCATCGGCCATGTAGGCCGCATCACCGCCGCCGCCGTGAAACGCCAGCACCACGGAAGTGGTTTGCTGCAGCCGAAAGCCCGGTGGCAGATGGACGAGAGCGTGGCGCGTGAGCCCATCGTGCTGCAGCTCGACACGGTGCGTGCCCGGCGTCGCCCAGGTTGGTCGTACCGTGGTGCTTTCGCGCTGCGCCTGAAGGCGGGCACGCCAGCCCGTGGCCTCAGCGGCGTCGCAGCCGAGGCTGAGCGCCAGGGATCCGATCAAGGCCAGCAGCAGAGGGGGGATATGGGGACGTCGCATGGGCATGCCCTTTTCTTGCAGGCCGTCGCCTGCGGACACAAAAAAGCCTCCCGAAGGAGGCTCATGTTCGCTGTAGCGAAGGGGATCCGGGAGGATCAGCCCAGCGCAGCCAGTTCGGCGTTGACCTTGGACAGCATGTCTTCGGTGATCATGCCACCCGAGAACTTGGCCACCATCGACAGGGCGAAACCCTTGCCCATGGCGATTTGTGGGTGGGTGGAGATGCCGGGCATGTGCTTTTCCAAGATGGCCTTGGTGGCTTCGTTGTCCAGCAGGTCGCCGAGTTTGGTTTCGATCGAGAAGCTCATTGCGTGTCTCACAAAGAAAGAAGAATTGAAAGGCTGCCCCACGAAAATCAAAGGCAACCAGAACGTTCGCATGGCAAGCATACATCGTCTGAAAGCGGATTGACCTAACGGTAAGGCCCGCCACCCCTGAATCCTGTGGCGTGCGCCAGATCGCGGTAGCACAAAACCCGACTGATTTTTAACCTGAATCGGTGTGATTTATGTGCTAACGGCAGACACTTATCCCCACAAAAGTGGGAACGACCAACGCAGAGTGTGATGTGCGTCAAGGGGGTGCTTCAAACACGTGTTTGTGTTGTATGTGTTTGATTCATATGAACAATTTTAGGTTGATGCCGCATGAGGCATTTCAAGCTTCGCGCTGGTGTGACAAGCACTTAGCGCACCTGTGCATGGGTTGCCCACAAAGTTATCCACAGATTTTGTGGGTAAATCCGCAGGGCTTATGAATCAAGCACTTAGGGGTGACTTGTTGTGTGTCACTTTGGGTGTTTTCAGCAACTTGGGAAGCCTGTACGCCACCGTGTCCGAATTGCAAGGTTGCACTGCAACATGGCGTGGATGCGATTGCGTTGGGCGAGTGTGGGGCAACTAGGGCAATCCCGGGTTTTGCACAAAACGAGATGAAGTTATCCCCACCGTGAGCGCGCGGGGCATGCTCCTTGACCCTGCCTGCATTCGCCCCGTGAAAAATACGCCACATCGCGCCAAGTGCTTGATTCATATAGATGCATCAAGGTGGTGCACGGCAGGGGTGTAAGCACGTCAAACCCAGGTGTGAGGCGTTGGCGGGTGTGCTAGGGCTGAATTTCCCACAAAGTTATCCACAAGCTTGCTTTGTCAGGCAAAGCGTCCCTGCAGAATCAAGCACTTGCAGTGGCAAGTTCAGGGATCTGTCAGAATCTCAGGCACTTTGCTGCCCTGACATGTCCGCCTCTGACCCTTCTGCTCTTCCTTGTTTGCACCGCCTGGGCGTGGTGGTGGAAGCGCCACAGCATGCGGGGTTGTGGGGGCCACTCGATTACCTGAGCGCGCATGCCCTGCCTGCAGGCACCCTGGTGCGCGTGCCGTTCGGGCGGCGCGTGGTCACGGGCGTGGTCTGGTGGGGCGCGGGCGAGGTGGCCCCCGACGCCACGATCGATCCGACACAGCTCAAGGAGGTGATCGAGGTGTTGGACGGACTGCCACCCCTGCCGCCCGCCTGGCGACAGCTGGTGCGCTTTGCCGCCTCTTATTACCAACGCAGCCTGGGTGAAATGGCCTTGATGGTCCTGCCCCCCGAACTGCGTCAGCTCGATGCCACCCAGTGGGAGCGGCGTCGCAAGCGGTTGGACAAGGCCGTGGCCCCCCCGCCGACCAAGCCCAAACGCGCCCGTGCGAAGGCGGCCGGCGTGACGGAGCCGAGCGCCTCCGAGGACTTGGCGGCATTGCCTCCGCAGGTGAGCGTACCGGTGCCACCTTTGTCTGCACCCTTGCTGCCGACGCTGACCGATGAGCAGCAAACCGTGCTCGACCGACTGGCCGAGGGCAGCGACCAGCCCTATCTGCTGTGGGGCAGCACCGGCAGCGGCAAGACCGAGGTCTATCTGCGCCAGGCGCAACTGGCTTTGGATGCCGGCCAGCAGGTGCTGATGATGGTGCCCGAGATCAACCTCACGCCCCAGCTGGAAACCCGCGTGGCCGAGCGCTTTGCGGGCCGGCGCATCGTCTCCCTGCACAGTGGCCTGACGCCAGCCCAGCGCCTGCGCAACTGGTTGATGGCGCACACCGGCCACGCCGACCTGATTCTGGGCACGCGCCTGTCGGTGTTCACGCCCCTGCCGCGCCTGGGCCTGATCGTCGTCGACGAAGAACACGACCCCAGCTACAAGCAGCAGGACGGCGCGCGCTACTCCGCCCGCGATCTGGCCATCTACCGCGCCAAGCAGGAGAAGGTGCCCATCATCCTGGGCTCGGCCACGCCCAGCCTGGAGAGCTGGTACAACGCCCTGCCGGTGGCCGAAGGTGGGGCGGGCCGCTATGTGCGCCTGGCCATGCCCTCGCGCATTGGCGCAGGCGACATGCCGCAGGTGCGCCTGCTCGACCAGTCGCGTCTGCTGCGCCCCACCATGGGCCAGGATCAGCCCCCGTTTGCGCGCGAACTGCTGGCGGCCATCACCCAGCGCGTCGAGCGGGGCGAGCAAAGCCTGGTGCTGCTCAACCGCCGAGGCTATGCGCCGGTGCTCCATTGCAGCGACTGCGGCTGGAAGAGCGGCTGCCCGCACTGCAGCGCCTGGCGCGTGTTTCACAAGGCCGACCGCACCCTGCGCTGCCACCACTGCGGGTTTTCCGAGCGGGTGCCGCGCGCCTGCCCGGACTGCGGCAACCAGGACATCGCCCCCGTGGGCCGGGGCACCGAACGCCTGGAAGAGCAGCTGGCCGAGGCCCTGCCCGGTGCCCGCGTGGGCCGCATCGATGCCGATGTGACCCGGCACAAGGGCGCGTTGGAGGAGCAACTGGCCAGCGTGCACGCCGGCGAGGTGGACGTGCTGGTGGGCACGCAGATGGTGGCCAAGGGGCACGATTTCCGGCGCATCACGCTGGTGGCGGCCATCAACCCCGATGCCGCCTTGTTTGCCAGCGACTTCCGCGCCGCCGAGCGCCAGTTCGCGCTGCTGTTGCAGGCCGCAGGCCGGGCCGGGCGCGATGCCGAGGTGGCGGGCCACAGCGAGATGTGGGTGCAGACCTGGCACCCCACGCACCCGCTGTACCAGGCGCTGCGCAAGTATGACTTTGCCGACTTTGCCGCGCAGCAGCTCAAGGAGCGCGAGATGGCGGGCCTGCCGCCCTACGCCCACCTGGCCATGCTGCGCGCCGAGGGCAAGACGCAGGAAGCCGCCCAGGCCTTTCTGGAGGCCGCCGCACAGGCCGTGATGGCCGAGGCCCAGGCCGTGGGCGTCACCCTGTATCCGGCGGTGCCCACGCCCGTGCAGCGCGTGGCCAATGTCGAGCGGGCGCAGCTGATGATTGAAAGCGCCCAGCGCATGCCCTTGCAGCGCTTTTTATCGGCCGCGCAGACCCCCTGGTTCATGCTGGCGCAACAGCACCGCCGCAGCGGGCTGATCCGCTGGGCGGTGGATGTGGACCCACTGTCGATCTGAGGCTGCAGCAGCCTCAGCCTCAGCCTCAGCCGATCAGCGCTTCGAGGCCGTCGCACAGCTCGGCCAGCGGTGGCATGTCCTTGAGCAGCACATCGGGGGAGATGCCCAGCGCCGCGCACACGTCAGCGGGCACCTGGGCGGCCATCGCCGCGTCGTCCAGGTTGTGGAAGTCGGCCCGTGCGCGCCACGCGGCCAGGTGCAGCACCCCGGCCACCGAGTCAAACTTGGGCTGGGCCAAGGGGGCCGGGAACTGGCGAATCGCTTCAATGAACGATTGCGGGAAGCGCCACTGGCGCGCCAACTCCGCCCCCACGGTCGCGAAATGGTAGCCCACCGTCTGCGCTTCCAGTGTCAAACGGTTCTCGTCCATCGGCGATGACTGCTGGTCAATTTGCAGCATCACCGCAGGCATGCCCGCATGCATCACCAACTCGCCAATCGCATGCATCAGACCCACGGTGAAGGCCTGATCCCGGTTCACGCGCACCTGCTGCGCCAGCCAGCCTGACACGGCCGCAGCGTGCATGCTGTAGCGCCAGAACTGATGCAGGTCCAGGCCCGGCATGGACTTGTAGCCCCCCGTCAGGCCCGAGCTGATCACCAGCGTGCGCACGGTGACGAAGCCCAGCATCGCAATCGACTCGGGCACCGTGCCGATGGTGCGCGACACATGGTAGTAAGCCGAATTGGCCAGACGCAACAAGCGCGCCGACAGCACCGGATCTGCAGCCAGCTTGCGCGCAATCTCGTTGATCGAAACGTCCTCCTGGTTGAAACTGTCAATCAGTTCATGAACGATCTTGGGGACGGCAGGCAGGGCCTGGGGTTGTTGGAACAGTTCGTCGAGCTGCATGAAGGTCAGGCACGCCGGGCAAGGGTGCAGTAAGGTGTCGGATCCGCTCACATTGAAGCACGAGCCTTGTTGCTTTGTGCGCCGCAAAGGAAACAGGATGATGCTTGATTTCCCGTATTTTCAGACAAACGCACGCCTTTGGACCCGGCGCGTGGCCGTGTGGGGGCTGGGCGTTGTGTTGCTGGGTGCCGCACTGCCCGGTCGCACACAGGGCATCGACCCGGATCTGCCCCGGCGCAACCTGATCGTCGAGTGGCGCATGGCCGGTCAGGGCCAGACGCAGGACAGCAGCGCAGGCGTGCGCCAGGGCCGCATCATCATAGACAGCACGCGTGGCGTGGTCGCACAGGGTGATGTGCGCCTGGGCCACTGGCAAACCCAGTCGCAGACCCGTTCGGTGCAGCAGGTGCAGGTGCTCAACGGCGGGCGGGCGCGCTTGTTCGTCGGGCGCAGTCAACCCTATACGGTCTGGCAGTGGGCGGGTGGGCATGGTTCACACGCGCAGGTCTGGCGTGAAACCTCCTGGCTGGACCTGGGGCAAGGGCTGGATGTGCGCCCCAGCTGGCCAGGTGGACAAGCCCCGGTCACGGTCGAGCTGCAAGCCAGCGCCAGCGAACAGCGCTCCTACGAGCCCGATGGCCAGATTCGCCACAACGAGGTGGCCAGCACCCTGTCCGTCTCGCTGGGTGAGTGGGTGGTGGTGGCGCGCAGTGGCGGCCGCACGCAGCACACGCGCAACGGCACGCTGTCCACCGAGGCGCTGGACCACAGCCAGTCCGATCAGCTGGAAATCCGCATCACCGCACCCTGAGTGCGCGTCAAGACCGCGCAACGCTCCCCCGATCCCACAAGCCGAGCCCTGCTCGGCAGGAGACCCTGACATGGCTGACGACAAGCCCCTGCCCTTTGCCGCCCACACCCAGGCTTTGATGGACAACATCCGCCGCGCCGGATTTCCGCCCATGAGCCAGCAGCCCGTCGAGATGGCGCGCAAAGCCTATGCCGCTGGCGTGGGCGCAATGGCGCACCCGCCCGTGCCCTTGCCCCGTGTCGAGGCCTTCACCATTCCCGGTCCGGCTGGCGACATCCCGGCGCGCCTGTGGGCCAGCACGCACGACCATGATCTGCCGGTGTTCCTGTACCTGCATGGTGGTGGCTTTGTGGTGGGCGGCATCGACACCTGCGCGGCCATGTGCAGCCAGGTGGCCCAGCAAAGCGGCGTGGCCGTGGTGGCCATTGACTACCGGCTGGCACCCGAGCACAAATACCCGGCAGGCCTGGAAGACTGCATGGCGGCCCTGCGCTGGCTGGTCGAGCACGGCCACACCAAGCACCTCGATGCCAGCCGCATGGCAGTGGGCGGTGACAGCGCGGGTGGCACCCTGGCGGCCATCCTCGCGGTGCTGGCACGCGATGCCCACATCCCCTTGAAATTGCAGGCGCTGTTCTACCCGTCTGTGCAGGTGGGGGTGCGTACCGAGTCGTTCATGACCTATGCACGCGCCACCTTCTTGAATGCCGAGCTGATGAAGTGGTTTGAAAACCATGCACAAGGGGGCGACCTCAGCGAGCGCTGGCACCGCGAACCCCTGCATGCGCCCGATCACAGCGGTGTGGCCCCGGCGTGGATCGGTCTGGCCGAGTGCGACCCACTGACCGACGATGGCTATCTGTACGCCGACAAGCTGCGTGCTGCGGGTGTGCCGGTTGAGCTGCGTGTGTGGCCGGGCGTCATCCACGACTTCATCAACATGGGGCGCTTCCTGCCCGAAGCGGCGCAGGCACACACGGCGCTGGCCGAGGCGCTGGCAAAGGCGTGCCGGTGAGCGTGCCTGCGCCGGGGCCATCCGGTTCGGCTCCTTGTGGCCACAGCGCCCACATCGCCAGGTTCTGTTTGGTGCGCCCGGCCATCGCCAGAGCCTCATCGCCCCAGCCCCAGAAGTAGTCGGCCCGCACGGCACCCAGAATCGCGCCACCTGTGTCTTGCGCCATCACCAGGCGCTGCAGCAGTGGGGCGACGGCGCCCGCGCTGGTGGCTGACCAGGTTTGCGGCACCGTGCTGTCCAGCCACACGGGGGTGCCCAGCGGCACGCTGTCCCGGTCCACGGCAATCGAGCGGCCCGGCGTCAGCGGCACGCCCTGGGCCCCATTCGGACCCACATTCGGGTCGGGCAGGGGTTCTTCACGGAAGAAAACCACGCGCGGGTTGGCGTGCATCATCTCGTCCACCCGAGCCGGGTTGGTCGTGGCCCAGTTGCGAATCGCCGGCCACGAGGCCTGGTCCAGCGTGAACGCCCCCTGCTCCACCAACCAGCGCGCCACCGACACATAAGGCTGATCGTTGTGTCCGGCAAAGGCCAGGCGCACCACCTTCGGTTGACCCTGATCATCACGCTCGTCTTGCAGGCGGATGCGGCCCGAGCCCTGCACCTGGATGAGCAACACGTCCAGCGGGTCGGCCAGGTACACCAGCTCACGCCCAGCCAACGCAGCGCGCCCTTCGGCGGTGCGTGCCAGGTCACTGCGGCTCAAAAATGGTTTGCGCACGCCCAGACCTTGCGGGGCCCGGTGCAAGGGGTGGCGAAAGCGAGCATCGGGCTGACGCCGCCCATCCAGCAAGGGCTCGAAGTAACCCGTCAGCAGGCCGGCTGTGCGGCCATCCAGGGCGCTCACCCGCCAGGGGCGCAGGCGACTTTGCATCCACTGGCGCACAAAACCGTCTTGCACCTGCGCGCCCCACTGGGGGCCGAGTTTGCGCACTTCGGCGCACAAGGGCACCCAGGGAGCGGCAGGCTTGATGCAACCTCGCCACAACGCGGGCCACCAGTCCTGAACGCGGTCTTGCTCCCAGCCGGGCAAATCTGTCCAGCTTGCTGGGGTCCAGGTGGCCTTGGGGCGCTGCCAACTGACGGGGGGCGATGCACCTGGGTCGGGCATTGCGCCAGGGGCATTCACCGCAACGGGCGCTTGGCCGGGCAGGGTGCTCAACAGGCCGCAGCCCACCAGACTGCTCAGGAGCAGGGCGGTCGCGCCCCACCGCAACTTCAAAAACGAACGAACGATCATGGGGTCGATTGTGCGGGAAGCCGTTGCCGACCCATCATGGCGACACACGCGGGGGCAGCAGAAAACTCAAGGGCTGACGCCACAGGCGACGCCGGATGGCCTGCCATAGGCGGGCCCGGTCGCCCAGGCGCACACCGCGCGAGCGCACGGCCACGCGCATGGCCAGCGCAAAGCTCACGCCGACATTGAGCATGCCGGTCAACGGCACAGCGGCGACGCACCACCACAGTTGCGGGTTGCGCAACCCCTCCCAGCCCAGGGCGGCCACCGCGGCTGCAATCTGACCGGCCGACAGGGTGACGTGACGGATGTCGAGCGGCAGCGCCAGAAATTGCGCTACCACCGGCACCACGCCCAGCATGAAGCCCAGCGAGATGTTGGCAGCCAGGCCCGAGATGTTCTCGCGCCACCACAGCGCCCAACGCGCGGCCCGACGTGCGCCCAGGCGCGCACGGATGCGCGGATTCCAGCGCATCGCACTGTCCAGGCGGTGCAACACAAACCAGTTCTCTACCCAGCCCGCAATGATGCTGGAGGCAAACAGCAGCACCCCTGTGAAGGCCGCGTACCAAAGGGTCGGACCCAGCAGGGTCATGCTCTTCAGCACGTAGTGGGCGCTTTCCTTGCTGACCAGCGGTGCACCCAAGGCCCAGATGGCCAGCAACTGAACCGCCAGCACCAGCGGGGCGACCACCATCAGGTTGCCCAGAATGCCTGCCATCTGCGAGCGGATCAGGTGGGCCACCTCATCGACAAAGTCCTCGACGCCGGCCTCGCTGCGTGTGTCCTCCAGCTTCGCGGCCATGGCCGGTGCCGTCATGGCAGGCTGCTTGGTGGCCACCGTGAAATGCAGCCACTGCACCACCACAAAGCTGGTGGCGTAGTTGAGGCCCGCGCCCACGCCCGTCCAGAACGGTGGCAAGCCCAGGCTCAGCACTGCAAACTTCATGAACGTGGTTCCGACCATCACCGCACCGCCTCCTGCGGCGCTGCCCAGCATGGCGCGGTACTCGCCCCGCGTGCGGGTGATGTAGTGCTCGCCGGTTTCAGCGCTGCGTTCGGCCACCTTGCGCGCCAGCATCGAGTAATGCTGGGTGAACAAGGCGCGGACGCTGCGCCGATCTTCGCTCAGTTGCAGCAACTCGACCAAAAAACCGCGCAACACTGAACCCGGTTGAGGACTCAGCACAGCTTCCAGCAGGCGCTCCATCCGCCGGCAACGTTCGCATAACTGGTCAATTTGAAACACCAGGTCCATCGAAATGCCATGCGCTTCCAGGTGCCCGTGAATGCCGCGTGCCGCGTTCGCACAGGTGTCCAGCAAGGCCCGCAGGTACTGCGCCTCTTGCAGCAAGGCGGCAGAGGCAGGCGCATCCGGCCCGGCCTCTTGCGCATGAGCCAGCGCCAGTTCATGCACCCGCTCGGTCGTTTGCGACAGGTGCCGAAAGGCATAGCGGGCTGTTGCGTCAGGGGCCAGACCATCAGAGCGCGATGACTTGGCATCAAAGTCCACGTCCACCCGCACCCCCATGCGCGAACGAAACGCCGGCGAAAACCCTGCCGCCCGGATTTGCGTGGCCAGGTACAGCATGGCATCGTGGAACGGCTCGCGCCACCCCAGTTGCGCCGCCGACCCCGTGTGGTGTGCGGCGTCCAGCTCACGCATGGCATCGGCCCACAACTCGCCCAGGGCATCCAGGGTGGGCTCATCCAGACTGGCCAGCCACTGCGCATCGCCAGGCGCATCAAACAGCAGGTTGAACAGCGTGCCCAGATCGTCCGTGTCCGGACTCAAGGGCAACCAGCGCCGACGCAGTCGCTCGCCCAACTCGTTGAGGAAGGAGGTGCGCGGCGAAAAACCGAAATCCGCCAACAAGGCCGCCACGTCGCCATCGCGCCAAATGCTGGCGAGCATGCTGACCACGCGGGCTCGGCGGGCAGGATCGTCCTTCAATGCGTCAACGAGGATGCGCATGCCACGCATCGGGTCGGTGCGCCGGACCCACCCCAGCACGCGGATCAGCCACAGATGCCGCACTGCCTGAGGAGCCTGGGGGTCGGCACCGTCCAGCAGGGCCAGCAACTCCAGCTCCTTGCCAGGACGAGACCACCAGGGATGTCGCTGCCACAGCTTCGTGAGAAAGGCCAGTCGCTTCATCAATCAGTGCAGGGATTGTTGACGCGCCAGCGTGAAGGCCGGAATGGGCACCTCAAAGGCTTCGGCCGCGTCGGTCATGCAAAAGTAGGTGCCTTGCATCAGGCCGTGAGGCGTGTCCAGGCGCGTCCAGCTCGTGTACTCGAAACGCTCGCCGGGCTTGAGCAGAGGCTGTTGGCCCACCACGCCCAGGCCGCGCACCTCCTCGGTGCGGCCGGTGGCATCGGTGATGACCCAATGGCGGCCGATCAACTGTGCCGGCACCTCGCCGCTGTTGACGATGGTCACCGTGTAGGCAAACGTATATTCGTGTCGCACGGGGTTGCTCTGGTCCTCCTGGTACTGAGGGATCACGGCGCAGGTGAATTGGGCTTGGCTCATGTGAATGACTATAGGCCATCGGCAAACCCTCAATGTTCATGAGGATGTCATCGTTCTTGATGAATATGCAGCGTTATTCGCAGCCCAACTTCGGAGGACATGCGTCATGGATCGTCGTCGTTTCTTGTCAACTGTGGGGACCGTCGGTGGCGGTCTCGGAGCTTCATTTCTGCTGTCTTGGCATGCACAAGCAGCGCAATGGATGAGCCTGGGTATTGCGCCCATCGACACGACGGGCATGAGCGCCAATGCCGCTTCCGTATTTGACTTGTCAGTAGCCTCCGCCGATCCCACGCCAACAGGCGTCATGCTATGGACGCACATTGCGCCGCATGCGGTGACGAGTGGTGAAGACCTGTACCTGCAGGTGGCCCGAGACGCGCAGTTTCAAAGCCTGGTGCTGCAGGCGCGCATCCCATCCACCGAGATTCAACCCGACCACGACCACACCGTGAAAGTGGATCTGGATGGCCAGCTGCCCTCATCGGCGGCGGGCAGCGTGTTCTTCTATCGGTTCATTTACAAGCGCGTTCTCAGTCGTGTGGGGCGCTGCAAAACCACGCCAGGCTCGGCCACAGGCATCAAACGGTTGAAGCTGGGCTTGCTGACCTGCCAGGATTACACCAACGGCTATTACGGTGCCTTGGCTCATCTGGCCCGCGACACCTCCATTGATTTCGTGTTGCACCTGGGCGACTTCATCTACGAGACCGCGGGCGATCCCCGCTTCCAAAGCCTGCCCTTTGCAGACCGGACCATGGTGCTGCCCTCTGGCGGGCTGGTTTCCTTGGGATTGGAAGACTATCGATTCATTTATCGAACCATCCGCAGCGACAAGAACTTGCAGGCTGCGATGGAGCAGCACACGTTCATCTGCATCCCCGACGATCACGAAACGGCCAACGACTGCTATTGGGACTACGCGCGAGACACCCTGGGTGCCCCCGATCATCCGTTTACCAAGGATGCCCAATACGGCAATGATCCGCGTCTGCTCAAGCAATTGAAGCTGGACTCCCAGCGCGCATGGTCCGAGTACGTGCCGGCGCGGGTGCAGTTCAATGCGCGCGCTGCGCATCCGCATGATGCGTTGACCATCTATCGACGTTTTGCCTTCGGCAGTTTTCTGGATCTGTTCATGATCGAGAACCGCAGCTATCGAAGCCCGCATGCTTGTGGTGAAGGCGATGTGTTGCAACGCTATGTCCCGCTGGGATGCACCAACCTCAACAATCCTGAGCAGAGCATGTTGGGCACCAGGCAACGTGACTGGTTGATCTCGGGTTTGACCAGCTCGAAGGCGACTTGGAAACTGATGGGGAACCAAACCTTCTTTGGTCGCCTCGCCTTGACGTTCATGGGTCAGCAGCTGGCACCGCTCAATGTGGACGCATGGGATGGCTTCAATGCGGAGCGTCGTCAATTGACGGACGCCATTCGCGAGGCCAAGGTGTCTAATTTTTTGATTGCCACAGGCGACCTGCACACATACATCAGCAGTGACATCAAGGCAGACTACGGTAACAGCAGTCCATTTGCTTTCTCGAATTACCTGGGGACAGAGTTCATGACCCCGGCCGTCACCTCGTCCAACTTGGGCGAAATGTTGGCCGCCAAGATGGATGCCAACCAGCGCGACTTGTTGCTCAAGGGATTGGCCACTCCCGCCGTCAAGATCAACAACCCCCACATTCGATTTTTCAACAGCACCAGCCAGGGCTATTCCACCCTGGAGATGACCGGCAGCTACACCGAGTGGGTGGCCTACTCGGTTGACAAATCGTCGCCCGACCCACAGGTTTCGCGCAAGTGCATTGCCCGGCAGCGTAAGTACATGTCCTTGCCCTGGTTGACTTCACAATCCACCGATGGCTTTTGATTGACGGAGCCGGGCGATGACGGGGCTCCGTAAAATGGGCGCTTGATACCTCTTGCGTCCACCACGAAAAGGCCCTGCCATGTCGCGCACCTTCCGCATCGCCCCCAGCATCCTCTCTGCCGATTTCGCCCGCCTGGGCGAAGAGGTGCGCAACGTCATCGACGCGGGCGCTGACTGGATCCACTTTGACGTGATGGACAACCATTACGTGCCCAACCTCACCTTCGGACCGATGGTGTGCCAGGCCCTGCGCAAGCACGCCGTCAAGGCCGACGGCACCGCCGTGCCCATCGACGTGCACCTGATGGTGCAGCCGGTGGACGCGCTGGCCCAGGCGTTTGCCACGTCGGGTGCCGACATCGTCACCTTCCACCCCGACGCCTCCACCCACGTGGACCGCACGCTGCAACTCATCAAGGCCGAAGGCTGCCAGGCCGGTCTGGTGTTCAACCCCGCTTCGCCCGTGGATGTGCTGGAATGGGTGATCGACAAGGTCGATGTGGTGCTGCTGATGAGCGTCAACCCCGGCTTTGGCGGCCAGAGCTTCATCGACAGCACGCTGCGCAAGGCCGAGAAGGTGCGCAAGATCATCGACGCCTCGGGCCGCGACATCCGCCTGGAGATCGACGGCGGCGTGAAGGTGGACAACATCCGCCGCATCGCCGATGCGGGCGCCGACACATTTGTGGCCGGCAGCGCGATTTTTGGCAAGCCGGATTACAA
>JAGOKC010000029.1 GCA_017994835.1 Aquabacterium sp.
GGCGTGGTCGCGGGCGAGCGCCCGGCCTATGTGCCCAATTTCCGCATGCCCGCGCATTGCCCCGTGTGTGGCAGCACCGTGGTGCGTGAGCCCGGTGAGGTCGATCACCGCTGCACGGGTGGGCTGTTCTGCGCCGCCCAACGCAAGCAGGCGCTGCTGCACTTTGCCCAGCGCCGCGCTGTGGAAGTCGAAGGCCTGGGCGACAAGCTGGTGGACCAGTTGGTGGACGGCGGCCTGGTGCGCACCTTGCCCGACCTGTACAAACTGGGCGTGATGAAGCTGGCCGCCCTCGACCGCATGGCAGACAAAAGCGCGCAGAACATCGTGGCCGCGCTGGAAAAGAGCAAGCAGACAACCTTGCCACGTTTCCTGTTTGGCCTGGGCATTCGCCATGTGGGCGAGGCCACGGCCAAAGACCTGGCCCGGCATTTCGGCCAGATCGACCGCATCATGGACGCGCCCGAGGAGCAGTTGCTGGCCGTGCGTGACGTGGGCCCGGTGGTGGCGCGCAGCATCCGCACCTTCTTTGACCAGCCCCACAACCGCGAGGTGGTGGAGCAGTTGCGTGCCGCAGGCGTGACCTGGACCGAGCATGAACCTTCGGCCGCCGCCGATGCCGCCACCTTGCCGCTGTTTGGCAAGACACTGGTGCTGACCGGTACGCTGCCCACCCTGTCGCGCGAAGAGGCCAAGGCCTTGATTGAAGAGGCCGGTGGCAAGGTAGCGGGCTCGGTGTCGAAGAAAACCCACTACGTGGTGGCCGGCGAGGAGGCGGGCTCTAAACTGGAGAAGGCCCAGACGCTGGGCGTGCCGGTGCTGGATGAAGCCGGTTTGCAAGCGCTGTTGGCCGCGCCTGGGCCGACCCCGCCAGAGGTGCCGATGCAAGCGTGAGGTCAGATTCGGGTCTTTTTGCGACCTGAGTCCTGACCCTCGCAGGCATTTGGCAAAATGGCGGGCCCCTGAGGAAAATGAATGTCCACCCCTGATTCCGACAAGAAGTCCCCGATTGACGCCCTGACCCCGGTGAGCGCCGCCCTGGTCGAGTTTCAGGCTGAAGCACGCATTCCCACCGAACATGGCAGCTTCACCATGAAGTTGTTCCGTGAGCAAAGCACCGGCCGGGAGCACATCGCCATGGTGATGGGCGACGTGAAAGGCAGCGCCCTGGTGCGCGTGCACTCCGAATGCATGACCGGCGACGTGTTTGGTTCGCTGCGCTGTGATTGCGGTCCCCAGCTCCAGTTCGCCATGAGCGAAATCGGCAAGAAGGGCAGTGGCGTGGTGGTGTACCTGCGCCAGGAAGGGCGCGGCATTGGCCTGGCCAACAAGCTGCGCGCCTACCAGTTGCAGGACCAGGGCATGGACACCGTCGAGGCCAACGAGCACCTGGGCTTTGCCGCAGATTTACGCAACTTCGACGTGGCCGCACAGATTCTGGCGTTTCTGGGCGTGTCATCTGTCAAGCTGATGACGAACAACCCTCGCAAGGTGGACACCCTGACCCAACACGGCGTGACGGTGGAAGAGCGTGTGCCGGTTCGCAGCGAAGTGCAATCAGAAAACGAACGCTACCTCGGCACCAAGGCCCGCAAGCTCGGCCATCACATCGACTGGCTGGGCTGATCTCACCATGAGCGAGTCCTACCTGAGCGACGACAAAGACGTGTCCGCATCCGAGCGGCACCGCGTTGCCCAACGCATCACCTGGGTGAGCGTGGTCGTCAATCTGGTGCTGACGGCCTTGCAGGTGGTGGTGGGCACGCTGGCGCAATCACAAGCCTTGATTGCCGATGGCATTCACACGTTGTCCGATCTGGTGGCCGACTTTGTGGTGTTGCTGGCCGCTCGGCACAGCCGCAAAGAACCCGATGCCGACCACCAGTACGGACACCATCGTTTTGAAACCGCAGCCTCGATGGTGCTGGGTTTGCTGCTGTTGAGCGTCGGTGTGGGCATGTTGTGGGGGGCAGTCGGCAAGCTGAGTGCACCCGATGACATCGCAGCCGTCAAGCCGATTGCGCTTTACGTTGCCTTGTTCACACTCCTGGCCAAGGAACTGCTGTTTCGCTACATGCTCAAGGCAGCCGAGCGTGTGCGCTCGAACATGCTGGTGGCCAATGCGTGGCACGCCCGTTCGGATGCGGCCTCATCCTTGGTGGTGGCGATGGGCATTCTCGGCAACTTGCTGGGCTATCCCATGCTGGACCCGGTGGCCGCGCTGATCGTGGGCTTCATGGTGGGCAAGATGGGCTGGGAGTTCGCCTGGAATGCCCTGAGCGACTTGATGGACCGCTCAGCCACCCAGGAACAGCTTGACCACATTCAGGCTCTGCTGCAGGAAACACCCGGTGTCGCTGGGGTTCATGATGTGCGCACCCGCAAGATGGGGGACATGATTGTGGTGGATGCGCACCTGGAGGTAGATGGTTCACTGACGGTCAGACAAGGACACGACATTGCCACCCATGCCCGCAACCGGGTGATGAAGGCATTGCCCGTGCTGGATGTGATGACCCACCTCGACCCGATTCCGCACACCGATCACGAGACACCCCGTACCCCGCACTGAGCTCAGATGGATTGACTGCACACGCGGTTACGCCCCAGATGCTTCGCCTCGTACAACGCGCCGTCTGACAGCGCCAACAGGTGTTCTACGCGCATCTCGGGTCGCGCCTCGCACCAGGCCAGTCCCAGGCTGACGGTCACCACCTTGGCTGTCGGTGAGCGTTCATGAACAATGCCGCACTGCTCGACATTGCCGCGCACTTGCTCGGCCAATGCCGCGGTCTCAGCCTCACCCATGTTGGGAATGGCCGCAATGAATTCCTCACCACCATACCGCGCCACGATCACGCCCTGACCACTCAGCGTCTGCTTCAGCACCTGACAGACCTGCTTGAGGCAGGCATCGCCAGCGGGGTGTCCGTAGTGGTCGTTGAATTTCTTGAAGTGATCCACGTCGATCATCAGGATCGCCATGGGTGACCGACCGAAACTGGCGCGCTGCCACAGCTGATGCATCGAGGTTTCAAAGTGCCGCCGGTTGAAGAGCCCCGTCAGCTCATCCACGCGTGACAGGTCCCGCAGACGGATCTGCGTCTGCTTCAGGGATCGGATCAGCGCCCGCTCACGCTCGGTCAACAAAAAACGCCGACGCTCGTCATTTTCAAGCGCGTAATTGGCGGTCAGGGTGAAGGCTGCGCCAGACAGCACCATCGCCATCAGCGGCAACAGCATCCGATCAGGTGCAGAGGCCAGGGTCAGTATCCCCACCACATGCACGGAAACCAACACCAGCGAGTAGCCCACGGCATACCAGAACCGCAAGCGCTGCACGATGTTGCCGTAGGTGATGACCACCATGAATCCGATGTGGTAGAGGTAGGCCAGGGGACTGCTGCTGCTGATCTGAACAAATCCCAGCACCGCTGCTGCAGACAGGCCGCTGACGATGGCAATGCCTTCGAGTCCATGCGGAGACAGCCTTTCAAGGGTTTGCGTCTGCCCAGATCGAAACACCCACAAAAAGAGCAAGGCCATGGGCGTGAACACCAGCAATCGCAACACCAGCGACAGGGTGAACACATCAGGCAGCATCAAATGGTCGGTGATCAGGAAGGCGTTGAAGATCACCAGCGAGATCAAACCGCTTTTGAAAATGTGGGTGCGTCGCGCCACCAACCCGGCTTGCTGAAAGTCATGCTCCAGCTCTTGCGGAAACACCATGAGCGGAAAACCGCGTTCCAGCAAGGTGTCAATCGTGGCGGTGCGCTCAGCGTCGCGTTCAACATCAGGGACGGGCTCAGTGTCCGGTGCGTTGGTATCGGGGGGCAAACTCATTCGTCCAGCCCCATGGCCACCACACGGTTACGGCCGCCGTCCTTGGCCTGGTACAAGGCTGTGTCTGCTGCAGAGATGAGGCGCGTGATCGTGGCCCCGTCTGCCGACGGATTCATGGTGGCCACACCGATGCTGACCGTGACCACCTCGTGGGTGCTGGAGGTGGCATGCAAAAGATTGAGCCCTTCGATGCCACGCCGGATGCGCTCTGCCGCGCCCCGCACGGTTGGCAAGGAGGTGCCGCCCAGCACGGCGATGAACTCTTCCCCACCATAACGGGCAATCAGATCGCCTGGGCCGCGCAGGCGTCGCTTCAGGGCACCTGCCACGGCTCGCAGGCAGGCATCGCCCACCGGATGACCGTAGCGGTCGTTGTAGGCCTTGAAATGGTCCACGTCGATCATCATGATCGCAACCTCGCCCCCATCACGTTTGACCTGCTCCCACACTTCAGCGAGGTGCTCGTCAAAGTGGCGACGGTTGGCAACCTCGGTCAGCATGTCGCTGCGCGATGCGTCGTGCAGTTCCAGATTGGCACTTTCCAGATCCTTGAGCAACAAGCGTTCGCGCAGGTGCAGCAGCCAGTTCAGCCGATCGTCACGCTCCTGGCAGTAGCAGCCATAAAGGGTGAACACCATGGTGCAGGACAGCAGCAGTACGCCCGGAATCAAAATGGGTATGTGTTCGGCAGACATGGAGAGCGCGGCCACAACGTACAACGCCATGATGATGACATCCAGCACCACAGCAGGGGCAAAACGCATCCGAACCACGCTGTTGGAGAACATGGCAATGGACGCCAGACTGACCAGATAAGGCGCGGCAAACGGGTCAGAACTGGAGATGCTCAACCACGCGTTGATGGCCGCAGCGCCTGCGCCAGGTGCCACCAACAACCATTCGCGCATGGATGGCGACGGCAGGCGCGGCAACAGGAACACGCCGACGATGATGGCGGGTGTAAACAGAAACAACCGCAAACGCAGGGCCAGATCAAATTGATCAGGCGTCAGCAACCAGTCGGACAGCAGCAACCAGTTGAACACAAAGGCAACCAACACACCGCTGATGACCATGGTGCGCAGTCGCTGGTGTCCGGCATCTCTCAGGAAGGTCTTTTCCAGCGGCTCGGGAAGGCGCAAGGCGTGCTTGCCGCTGTTGAGCAAGCGTTCAACTTCATCCGCATCAATCGGCTCGTCAAGTTCTGGACCGGGCACAGTCACCCCGAACCCGGAGGGCGTGAATTCGGTTGAGTCAAAAGATTGGGCGGTCAAGGCAGTCATCACAGCTGACTCGGTGCATGGTGCATGGCATCGGTCATTTGGTCGGATCGTAACGCGCGACATTAGCTGACATTGGTCAAGGGCGTGGTGGCTTTCCCTTAGCATGACCACAGGCTCAAGGCACACGTGTCAAATTCACGGCAGGGTGGTGAGGGAGGGCGCTCAAGGCAGGTTGCTTGTTGCCATATTCGGACAGGCAAAGGGCTAAACCCCGCTCGCAGACAGCGTACGATGCACTATGCTTTTCAACAGTTACATTTTCGCCATCGACCAGAAACGAATCTGCTTTGTCTTCCCTCTATCTTGAACATTTTCGGTTGACTGAGGCTCCGTTCGGCATCACGCCCAACGGGAAATTCTTTTTCGAAGGGCAGGCCAGAGGCGCGATCCTTGATGCCTTGCAGCATGCCGTGCTGGACGAAGACGGCATCGTGGTGGTTGTGGGTGAGGTGGGCAGCGGCAAGACCATGCTGTGCCGCATGCTGGCAGATCGCCTGCCACGCGAGCAGGTGGATCTGGTCTATCTGGCCAACCCATCGTTCGGTCCACGCGAGATTCTGCAATCGTTGATTGCCGATTGGGGATTGCAGCCACCCGCCGAGGGTCAGCCGCTGGTGTTGACCATTCAGCAGGCCTTGCTTGAACGCCATGCCCAAGGGCGCCGGGCCGTGGTGCTGATTGACGAGGCGCAGGCCATGCCGCCCGAGTCGCTTGAAGAGATCAAGCTGCTGTCCAACCTTGAAACGGCCCAGCACAAGCTGCTGCAAATCGTGCTGTTCGGCCAGCCTGAATTGGACGATTTGCTCGCATTGCCCAAGTTGCGTCAGGTGCGTGACCGGGTGGTGCACCGTTTTGAGTTGCAACCCCTCAATGGCCCGGATGCGGCCGCCTACATCGAGCATCGTTTGCGGCGCGCGGGGTGGCAGGGGGGCGCATTGTTTGAGCCACGCGCGCTGAAGCAACTCACCAGTGCGTCGGGTGGGCGCATCCGCGCACTCCATCTGCTGGCCGACAAGGCCTTGCTGGCCGCGTTTGCGCAAGGTGCACATCAGGTTGATCAAGGGCACGTGCGCCTGGCGCTGGCCGAGTTTCAGAACACAGGGGCAGGCGCAAAGCGGTCAAACTTCATGTCGGTGACGCCGCATCGCGTGTCGCCCTGGTTGGCCTTGGGTGCGCTGGCTGCCCTCGGTTTGGGCGTTGGCGGCGCAGTGGGCTACGGTCTGGGGCAGCGCACGGCACCGACGGCCGAGCCTGGCGTGACAAACGCCATCGTGATGCCCAAGCCAATGCCTGCAGATGCGCCTGCACCTGCCCGGACGGCAGCAGCGTTGCCTGCCACCACGCCTCACGTCAACCCCGCACCGATCTCATCTGATCTGCAGCGGCGCTATGCAACGGTCAATCCGGCGTTGCGCGAAACCTTGTTGCGCACCCGCGCGGTGTTCGACGACCCTGCTCAAGACTTCTGGGTGGTGCAGGTGGGACTGGCTGACAGTGAGGCAGGTGCCTTGCGTCTGGTGCAGCAGATCACCCAGGCAGGTGTTGAAGTCTGGTTGCAAGACCGGGTTTATGTTGACAAATCGTCAGGAATTGCGATGAATGCATGGGCTGTGTATGCAGGGCGGTACACAGACCGCGCATCCGCCATGCAAAACCTGCAAAAATGGCCTGCATCACTTAAAACTTACAAACCTCTGCCACGCTCGCTTGTTCGCCTGCGCACAGAGGCTTACCCGGAGCGGGTGCCGTCATGATGCGTGTGACCCAGACCACCAGGATGTTCTCGATGGCTTACTGCAAACCTCTGGCGCTGCTGCTGGTCATCGGTTTGGGCGCTTGCGCTCACCGACAACCTGAACCCAATGCAGGCCATTTGCGCCCCCCCATCGCCGCACCCGGCACGCCGCCTGCGTTGGTCAATGCACCGTTGCTGCCTCCACCACCGAACAGCGGTCGAGCCAAGGCCGAGGTGTTTTCGGTCAGCGTGCACAACGTGGACATCCGCAGCTTGCTGTTTGCCATCGCTCGCGATGCCCGGCTCAATCTCGACATCCACCCGGATCTGACCGGCACGGTCAGCATGAACGCGATTGACCAGACCGTGACCGAAATCCTCGACCGCGCGGCCGTGCAGGCCAACATGCGCTACGAGATGGAGGGTCGCAACCTGTTCGTCATGCCCGATGCGCCGGTCCTCAAGCACTACCGTATCGACTATCTCAACCTGGCACGCGAGGCGCGCAGCGAAATTGGGGCCAGCACCAGCATTTCCCAGTCAAGCCGGGGTGGTACCAGCAACAGTTCCAGCACCGCACTGAGCAACACCTCCACCAATCGTTTCTGGGAGACCCTGACCCAGAACCTCCGCGACCTGCTGCGCGAGACCGACAAGGTCATTCCCGAAGGTGATTCCTCAGCGGCTCCGGCTCCACAGGCTGCCGCTGCGCCAGCAGGTTCGGCGTCGGCTCCTGCCGCCCCTGCTGCTGCCCCCGTGCGTTATCGCGAGTCGGCATCGGTGATTGCCAACCCCGAGTCCGGCGTGGTGTCGGTGCGCGCCACCTTCCGTCAGCACCTGCGGGTGCGCGAGTTCATCGACCGTGTCATGAAAAGCGCCACGCGCCAGGTGATGATCGAAGCGACCATCGTCGAGGTCAGCCTTTCTGACGAGTACCAGCAGGGCATCAACTGGTCCATCGTGCGCAAGGGCGTGCCACTGCTGCAGATTGGGCCAGCAGGCGCTGCAACGCCGTCGGGCGTGCCTGTCAGTGGGGTCATTCCCAGCATGCTGAACTACACGCCATCGCGCCTGGGCAACGTCACCACCCAGATTGTTGCGGCCTTGCGGCTGCTGGAGTCGTTCGGCAACACCAAGGTGCTCTCCAGCCCCAAGATCAGCGCCCTCAACAACCAGGCGGCGATGCTCAAGGTCACCGAAGATCTGGTCTATTTCACGCTGACGGGCAATTACACGCCCGGCACGTCCGGCTCGCCACCCACGTTCACCATCACATCCACGCCCAACAATGTGTCGGTTGGACTGGTCATGAGCGTGATGCCCCAGGTGGGCGAGGGCGATGAGGTGACGCTGATCCTGCGCCCCACGCTGTCGCGTGTGGTGAGCTACGTCGAAGATCCGGCTGTGCCGATTTTCCTGTCACAGGCCCGCAACGATGGCGTCAATCTCAACGAGATTTCCAGCCGCATTCCCCAGATCCAGACCCGCGAGATGGAGTCGGTCATCAAGGTTCGCTCGGGTGACACCGCGGTGCTGGGTGGTTTGATGCGTGACGACGTATCGGGCAGCACCGACCAGACTCCGGGTGTGGGTGATGTACCTGGGTTGGGCGAGTTGTTCAAGTACAAAAAGAAGTCGAGCAACAAGAGCGAGTTGGTGATTTTTCTGCGGCCGACGGTGGTGACCAGTGCCAGCCTGACAGGTGATCTTCAGTCTTTTGAGCCTCACCTCAGCGAAGCCCTGCGTCCCATGCCTGAACGCCTGCGCCAGGCACCCGCTGCACCGGACACCTCGGTGGGAGGTCAGCAATGAGTCTCTTGCTGGATGCCCTGCAGCGCAGTCAGAACAAGTCCAAGGCGCAGGCGTCAGCGCCGACCGACCTGCCAACGCTTGACGTGTCGCCTCCTGATGCGCCACCACCCGATGCGGTCGCGCCGACCGCAGTCAGTCAGCCGCTGGAGTTGACGCTCGACCCCATGGTTGATTCGACTCCCGATGTGGCTCGCTTACCCGAGCCGGTCACGGTGCCTGCGCCTTTGCTTGACACGCAGGTGCAAGCTCCCGTGCCTGTTGCGCCACCGGCCCCCGTTGAGCCGCCAAAGCCAACGGCCACACCGCAGCCACCCGCATCCGTCACCGCCACAGCGCCTGCAAACCATCTTTCTGCTGCAACAGCTGCACCAGCGCCATCCGCCTCGACCATGTCCTCAGGTACGCCCTCAGGATCAGGGGCGCAACCCCGCTCACAAGCCGCAGCACGGGATGCAGCGCAAGCCATGCTGGGTGCGGCAGGTACGGCGCACACGCAGCAACCACCACGCGCATCGGGTTCGGGTGGACGTGGGCGTCGCTTGCTGTGGAGCCTGGTGCTGGGTTTGGCTCTGGCAGGCTTGACGTCCATGGGTTGGTACTATTGGCAATCCACTCAAACAACGGGACTCACTCCGGCCACAGATGCGCAGCCATCGCCCGAGGCAAGCCAGGGTGACGTGCTCGTGGTGCAGCCCATCACGCCAGACGCCTTGCCCGGCGAGGCGGTGGTGGCCGCCGAATCAGGTGCGCCCCCAACGACCGCCAAGGAGACGAAAGCATCGGCCTCTGGGGCCAGCAACGCGACCACACCGGTTGTCGCCACCACGCAGACTGCCACGGCCGCCCCCGCGCAGCGTGTTCCGTCGCCCACCCCCATGGCTTCAGCCATGCCGGCACGGCAGGCAGCACCCGATGGTCGCCCCGCACAACTGGTTCGTTCGCAAACTCAGTCGCAATTGCAAAGTGCCTGGTCTGCCTTGCGGCAAGGCGATGCAGCGCGCGCGCAAGCGCTGTATCAGCAAGTGCTGGCAAGCCGTCCTGACGACCCTGACGCCACGCTGGGCCTGGCCGTGTCTTTGCATCGCCAGCGACAACTCGAAGCTGCGTGGGTGGCTTACCAGCGCAGCCTGCAGATGTGGCCCGACAATGAAACCGCACGCACCGGCATGTTGGCGATCCTGTCCGAGTCTGATCCGGACACGGCGGAAAGCCGTCTGCAGGAGTGGGTGCAATCGCGACCACGCGATGCCGCCGCCCAGGCCGCCCTCGGTGGGCTGCTCGGCAGGCAGGGGCGATGGGCTCAGGCCTTGGGGCCGCTGACGCTGGCCCAATCGCTGGCACCCGATAACGCATCCCACGCGTACAACCTGGCGGTGGCGCTTGATCAGGTACGTCGCTACGACGATGCCTTGCAGATGTACCGCTTTGCCTTGCAGTCAGGTGCCGCAGGCGTGTCATCGCAAGCCTTGGAGCATCGCATTGCCGAATTGCAAGAGGTGTTGGCCCGATGAGCGAAGCCCCCGCCGCACCCACAGCAGCCCCCGCTGGCAGGCCCCCGGTCCGACTGGGTGACCGGCTCCTGCAAATGGGGCTGGTCTCATCCGACCAGATCCAGATCGGCTTGCTGGAGCAGAAAAAAACCGGCAAACAGCTGGGCGATGCGCTGATCGCTCTAGGCTTCGTCACCGAAGAGGCCATGCGCGAGGCGCTGGGCCAGACCCTTGGCCAGCAAACCATTCAGCTGCAATCGGTGCTGGCCGATCCGCAAGCCCTGGCCCGCTTGCCCAAGGCGATGGCCCTGCGCTTTCAGGCATTCCCGGTGTCCTACCAGCCCGAGACGCAAAAGCTCGTGCTCGCCAGCCCCAAGCCCAACGACATCATTGCGGGCGACCAGATTCGGGCCCATGTCGGGCTGGGCGTGTCGATCGAGTGGCGACTGGCCGGTGCCGCCGATGTGCTCGCTGCCATCGACCAGTTCTACGGTTACGAGTTGTCCATCGACGGCATCATCCACGAGATCGAGACCGGCCAGATGGACATGGCCTCGCTGGCGCAAGGGCAGGGCGGCTACAGCCACCCAGTGGTGCGCCTGGTGGACGCGCTGCTGTCGGACGGGGTGCATAAGTTCGCCTCCGACATTCACTTCGAGCCCGAAGGCCAGTTCCTGCGTATTCGTTACCGCATTGACGGGGTGCTGCGCCAGGTCCGCGTGCTGCACGGACGCTACTGGAGCGCCATGCTCGTGCGCCTGAAACTGGTGGCGGGCATGAACATCGCCGAAAGCCGTGCACCGCAAGATGGGCGCGTGTCCCTGTCGATTGCCGGGCGCAATGTGGACTTCCGTGCGGCCGTGCAGCCCACCATCCACGGTGAAAACTTTGTGCTGCGCGTGCTCGATGCCAAGCGCGGCATCGTTGACTATGACAAGCTCGGCCTGACCGACGATCAGTACCATCTGCTCAACCTCATGCTGGCGCGCCCTGAGGGCATCATCCTGGTCACAGGCCCAACAGGGTCGGGCAAGACGACCACGCTGTACTCGGTGCTCAGCCACATGAACGACGAAAGCGTCAACATCATGACGCTGGAAGATCCGGTTGAATATCCCATCACCCGGATCCGGCAAACCTCCATCTCGGACGGCAGCAAGATCAACTTCTCGGAGGGTGTGCGCTCAATGATGCGCCAGGATCCGGACATCATCCTGGTGGGTGAAGTGCGCGACAAGGACACCGCTGAAATGGCCTTTCGCGCAGCCATGACGGGTCACCAGGTCTTCTCCACGCTGCACACCAATTCGGCCTTGCGCAGTTTTCAGCGCATCAAAGACCTCGGTGTGTCACCCGAGGTGATGGCGGGCAACATCATCGGCATCGTGGCGCAGCGCCTGGTGCGTCGTTTGTGTCCGCATTGCCGCGAGGCCGTGGTGGTGACCGATGGCAGCGTTGAAGCCACCCTGATTGGCGAGCACGCCATCGGACGGACGGTGTACCGCGCCCACCAAGGTGGGTGTGAGCTGTGCGGCTTTCGCAGCTACAAGGGCCGACTGGCCATCATGGAATTGCTGCGCATGGACAGCGAGCTTGACGAGCTCATCACCCGCAATGCCAGCCTGGCCGAGCTGACCGCTCATGCCTTGAAAGTTGGATTTGCGCCGATGGCCGACGACGGACTGCGTCGCGTGCTCGAAGGCATCACCACAGTCGAAGAGGTCGGTCGCGTGGTGGACCTGACCACCCGACTGTAGGGAGCGCCACCCACCATGCCGCGCTACCGCTACCGCGCCATCAACGAGGGCGGAAACATTGTCAAGGGCGAGATCACCGCCCTGCACGAGGCCGACCTGCGCGCGCAGTTGACAGCCTCAGGCCTGTCGTTGATCCGGTTCACCACCGCGCGAAGTGGTGGCATTCGGCAGGGCAGTCTGCCCACCCGCGAGCTCATCAATCTGTTGTTTCACATGCAGATGCTGTTGCGTGCCGGTGTGCCCTTGATGGGTGCCCTGCAGGACCTGCGCGACGGCGCAGACAACCTGGAGTTACGCCAGGTGGCAGCCGGCCTGATCGACCGCATTCAAAATGGCAGCACGCTGGCCGACGCCATGGCAGCCGACCCCGGCATTTTCAGCGAGGTGATGGTGCACCTGGTGCGCTCGGGCGAAGTCACCGGCCAATTGTCAGAGGTGCTAGGTGAACTGGTGCGCTCACAAAAATGGCAGTCCGAACTGGCGTCCCAGACCAAAAAGTTGATCATGTACCCGGCGTTCGTCACCATCACCATCACCGGCGTGGTGGTGTTCCTGATGGTGTATCTGGTGCCGCAACTGGTGGGCTTCATACGCAACATGGGGCAAGAAGTGCCGCTGCAGACCCGCATGCTGATCTGGCTCTCCAATGCCTTTGTCAACTATTGGTGGCTCATCCTGCCCACCCCCATCGCCTTGATTTTTGGGGTGGCTGCGGCCGCGCGGGCCAACGTACAGTTTCGTTTCAAGCTGCACCAGGCCACGCTGTCGATCCCGATCGTGGGCCCGGTCATCAAGAAAATCATTCTGGCGCGAATGACAGACAGCTTCGCACTCATGTACCGCACGGGCATCCCCGTGATCGAAGCCTTGAGCTATTGCGTCAAGATCACCACCAACTTGCCCATACAACAAGCCTTGATACGCGCCCGGGAGCGCATTGCCAACGGCAACTCCATCAGCGATGCCTTCGCCGCCGAAAGCCTCTTCCCGTCGCTGGTGGTTCGCATGCTGCGTGTGGGCGAGTCCACCGGCGCACTCGATGAGGCGTTGGCCAATGTGAGCTACTTCTTCACGCGTGACATCGACGAGTCCATCGAACGCGTGCAGGCGCTGATCGAACCCGTGCTCACCGTGGTGCTGGGTCTGATTCTGGGCTGGATCATGCTCGCGGTACTGGGGCCCATCTACGACACCATTTCCAAGATTCGGGCATGACTGCGCGCACCTTTTCATCATCCGGCCTGCTGCTGGTCAACCCACTGCAAAGTCAGTGGTTCACAGGCGCGGGCGAAGCCATGACTTTGCCTGAATCACTGCATGCAGGTGTGCGTGTGGTGGCCGATCTGGTCGAGGAAAATCATGTCCGGATCAGCGTGCCGGGCATCGTCGGTCGTGACCGCCAGAGCTTCATCGAAGGTCAATATCAGGCCTTGCTGCCCGATGTGTCCATGCGTGGTTCGTGGGAGCGGGGCGCAGCCCAACCCTTGCTGCCACGCCCGTTTGGCCTGCATGCAGTGGGCGTGTCCTCACCCACCCTGACCGGGCAGCTTGATGAACTGAGCAAAGCCGGTCATCCCATTGAAGGCGTCTGGCCCCTGAGCTACCTCATGGCGCACTGGGCCACCCGACAGGCAACACTGTCAAGCCAGAGTTGGTTGTTGTTGTGCATGGGCTTGCCCTATGGCATGCGCATGGTGCTGTTGCACAACCAGGTGCCGGTATTTTCACGTTTGCTGCTGGCAGACGACCCTGGCATGCAGGCGCAAGAGGTGGGCCAGACGCTGAAGTACCTGACCGACAACCGCATCATCGAACGCGATGTGCGGCCCGCCATCTTGCCGCTGGATCCGGCCCCCGCTTTGCGTCAGGGTTTGCAGGATCTGGGACTCAATATGCTGCCCTCGGCGTCTCCTCGTCATGCCCACGGCATGTTGGCCGAGGTGCTGACGCTGGCTGGCTCACGCGCGCCTGGCAATCTGGCCAGCCTTCAATTGCGACGCAACCATCTGGCGCAACGCACGCGCCAAGGTTTGCGTTGGCTCACAGGCGCGGTGGCGCTGGCGGGGGCGGCTGGCCTGGTGCTGCAAGGCAAGGCCTTGTTGGAAGGTGTGGATCAAAGCCGTGCGCAGCAACAGCAGGCCGCGCAGATGACCCAATCGGCTCAGGCGATTCGCGACGATCTGGCCCGGCGCAACATCAACGTGCCGATGCTGCGTCTGGCCATGGAGGTGCAGCAGCAAGAGCTGCAAAAAGGGATTGATCCGGTTCAGCAGATGTGGCTGCTGGGTCAACTCATGCAGGGCCATCCGCAGGCACTTCTGGTGCGAACGGAGCAAACGCTGAGCGAAAACGCCTGCCCCGACATGCAAGCCAGCACGGATCAGGAGTTGCCCGCTGCAGCACCTGAAACCAGCACATTGCAAACCGAGTGGCAGTTTGATGTTCGCCCCAGTGCCGACCTGCTACCGCGTCAGCGTCAGGCCTTGCTGGAAGCCCTGGCAAAGGCCGTGGCGGCGTGGCCTCAATGGCAGGTGAAAATCAACCCGGAGCGCCAGGAAAGTGCCACCGCGTTGACCGGTGGACAGGGCTCAACCATTGGCGGTGTCGCAGCAGACTGGCGCTGGTGCCTGGTGCCACGCACACCAGCCACCGAAGCCACCACAGCAGGCACGGAGGGCACACCATGAATCAGTTCTGGCCTGTGGTGTTCCCGCTTGTCAGGCCCACCGTGATGCTGTTGGCAAAGGTGGTGGCAGGCCTGGTGCTGGTGTCGGCATCACTGTGGGGGGTGCAGCATTTCATGTTGCCAGGGTGGCAACAGGCCGAAGCAACCCTGCAAACGGCCCAGACACAGCTTGACGAGGCACGCCTTGAACAATCGGATGTGCAGACCCACTGGCCCCGCTACAAGCAACTGCTTGCGGCCGGTCTGGTGGGCGGCGAGCCGCGAGCCATCTGGGTAGAAGACCTGCTGCGCACCGCAAAGGAGCTGGATCTGAAGGACCAGGTCAGCTTTTCGCTCGCGGTGCCCGCGCCTGTCGAGCTTTCACAAGCCGAGACGGCGCAAGCAAGCGTAAACCGGCATGTGCTTGAAATTCAGGTGACCAAGGTTCATGAAATCGAAGCCCTGCGTCTGATGCAGCAAATGCAAGCCCGCCACGCACTGGTGACTCGGATGGCGTCCTGTCTGTTCACGCAACCCAACCCCGATGGGCTCACTGCCCAGTGCCGTGTCAACTTCCTGCACATTGACCCCGCGCCCGCAACTGATAACAATGGCCCTGAGTAGGACACACAGGTTCGCCATGTCACACGCTTTCACAACCATCTTCCACGTTCGCCCGCTGGCGGCGCTGGTTTGTTGCGTGATGACGGCAGGGCAGGGCATGGCGTCGCCCACGCAAGCCGTGCCGTCTGTCAATGACCCGTCCGCAGCCAGTTTGTGGCCCCGCGTTTTTTATCAGCCTGCCGAGCGTGCCCACATTGAGGCCAATCGTCGCGCACCGGACGACGCGTCTGCCGCAGCCAGTGAGCCCGCAGCCGTTGCATCCCCACTGAGCTACAAGCTCGAAGGCGTAGCCCAGGGGCGCAACGGAGCCACCGCCTGGATCAATGGTCAGATGCTGCGACAGGGCGAGAGCCATGCCGGTGGTCGCACCGTTCACATTGGCCCTGACGTGGTGCGCCTGCGTCTGGCGGGCGAGCCCGACATCGTGCTGCGCCCCGGTCAACAAGTGGGTGAAGCGGGTGACATGCTGCAAGATGTGATTCCCGCTGGCACCATACGCAAGAGATAAAGCCGTAGTGAACTTTTCATCGTCGGTATGACCCATGAACAACAAAGCATTTGACCCTTCCTCCTCGGGCATGCCGCTGCGGCAAGCTGCGCGGCTGCGCGGGTTCTCTTTGGTGGAAATGGCACTGGTGCTGCTCATCGTGGGTTTGCTGGCCTCGGTGTTTCTGCCTGCGACCAACACCATGCTCGACAACAGTCGCCGCAAGGAAACCCGCGCCACGCTGGAGGCGGTGGAGCAAGCGATGGTGCGCTTCGTGGTGGTCAATGGGCGGTTGCCTTGTCCGGCCAACGGGGCGCTGCCAGCAGGTAATGTCGAACAAGGGCTGGAACAACCTCACCCCGGCACTGCTGCATGCACAGCTGCGGCGCTGACCAACGGCGTGGTGCCCTGGCGCACGCTGGGCCTGGCGCAAGATGATGTGACCGACGCCTGGAACACGATGATCACCTATCGGGTCTGGGCCGGTGCCGCCGTGGCCGTCTCATCCTTGACGCAGCCAGACGGGATGAACATGTCCAACCTGGACCCGGCCACCCAGAATGGACAAGTTCAAGCTTTCTTGCAGGCACGGGGCTTCAGAATCTGCTCAGCCAACCCTTGCGCCGCTGGCGCAGCAGCAGAACTGGCATCACGAACCGGCATGACGGGCGCAGCCTACGCGCTCATCAGTCACGGGGCCAACAGGGTAGGGGGCTTCTCTGCCGATGGGGTGTACCTCGGCACGGCCAACGGGCCAGGGCCGGGGCCACTAGAGAACATCAACTTCAACGCCCTGGCACCCCGCACCGCCACCCCGACCGATTTCTACATCGACACAGCCTACGCCGAAAACCCTGCCGCCTATTACGATGACATCGTGCTGCGTCCAACGGTGATGTCAGTGGTGCAGGGGGCGAATCTGGGCCCGCGCCAGGCTCCTTGATCTGCTTGCTGAAAGCAACACCATGCAACCCACCGCCCATCTCCATGCCCACTGCCGAACATGGCGTCGCGGGCAGTTGGGCGGGGCTTTGCTGGCGATGGTGGCCACCCTGCTGGTGGCAGCGTCCGCCACCCTGGCAATCCGCATGGCCAGCCAGGTGGAAGACCGAACCGAGCGCTTCGTTCAAACCCAGTCGCACATGCAGCGCATCAAACTGGCACTGCACGCCTTTGCTGCCAGCCACGGGCACCTGCCGTGTCCGACCAACGGCGCACTTGAAACAGGGCTTGCTTCGCCCAACACCGCCACGGTGCTGTGCACCTCCCGCAATGGCACGGTACCCTGGGCCACGCTGGGCCTGAGCCCGGACGATGCGCTGGACGCCTGGGGCCGGAAAATCTCCTACCGCGTGTACGACGGCGCGGCTGGCATGACGCCCGCACAAGGTGCCAGCATGACCGATTGCGACACCGTGGAAGCAGCCCCTGTGGCTCCCACCGGGCCCGGTTTCCAGTGCACGGCCGCGCACGACGTGATGCCTGGGCCGGGTGCGAACACATACCTTGATCCTGCCAACCGCCCAGGCCTCACGGTGCGCGTCGCCGGCATCAATCAAAATCAGATGGCCTGGGTGTTGATCAGTCATGGCGTCAGTGGCCAGGGTGCGTGGCTGACGGGCGGCAACCGCATGGCCATTCCGGCCAGTCCTGACGAGTTGGCGAACACGCAAGCACCCTCCACGCCACCTGCCGCCACCCATGTTTATGTGCATCGTGAAGAAAACGTGGTGAACCTGGACCCGGTCAGTGCGCCCACGCACTTTGATGATCTGTTGGTGTTCGAACGCATCGACACCTTGATCCGCGCTGCCGGGCGTCATGCCAGAGACTGGCCCGATGGTGGCCCACCACCGCCGCCACCTCCACCGTCTGTCACACCGATCGTGGGCGCGCCAACGGGCGTCAACCTCAACACCAGCATGCTCAACTCGGTCACGCCGATCAGCTATTCGGGGCGTAACGCCAACGTTGCCTCGCTCAACATCAACGCAGGTGCCGATGTCGGCGAGGTCACCATCAGCGCCACCGGGGGCAACATCTCGCGCAACGGCGTCCCGACAGGCACCGCCATTGGCGTGTGCAGCAGTGGCTGCGGCAATGACAACAATTCCAGCATGAGTGGCACCGAAGCCCTCAGCTTCAAACTGCAGACCAAGACCGCTGGCAAGCTGGCCATCGGGGTGCTGAGTGTGGACCCAACCGTGGGCATCACGGTCACCTTCCGCCGCAATGGCACTGATCTGCCGGGCGGCGCATATGTGTCGCCACTGGTTTCGACCACATCGGGAACAATCAGAATGTTCACCAACCTCGCCCCCAGTCCGGCCGCGCAGTTTGACGAGGTGGTGGTTCACCCTCAGGGCACGTCGCACCTTTTCATTGCCACCCTCCGCTTTTGCGCTGCAGCCGAAGTGTGCAACTGATGACACCTGACTTTGAAGACTCCGAACACGCGCGCGACAGGTTGACCCGCACGCTGCGCTCACGTGCCGCACGCAAGCGCACGCAGCAACTGGTGGGGCTGTTGTTGCTGCTGTTTGGCTATATCTGCCTGGCGGTGCCCGCAGAGACCGCCAGCGAATGGTTGCTGCTGCGTGTGGTGGGCGGCTTTGTGCTGCTTTTTGTCGGCTTTTCCGTCGCCATCGGCCCCACGGTGACAGCGCTGCTGGGGCACCATGACTGAGCGCGGGCACATGCCAGCGCCGCCGCTGAACAATGCACCAGGCACCCCCGAGCAGGGCCGTTGCCCGGTGCTGTGGGTGGAAGACGACCCGATCCTGTCCGACTGGATTTCGCAATCCTTGCAGGAAGATGGGTGGCGCGTGCTGGTGGCGCACGACCGCACGCAAGCCCTACAGACGCTGGAGCGTGAAGTACCCAAAGGACAGGCCTGCGTCGCCATTTTGGACATGGGCCTGCCGCCTCGCCCCAGCCGCCCTGATGAGGGTTTGCTGCTGCTCTCGCAATTGGTGACGCAGTGGCCCGTGATGCACGCCATTGTGCTGACCGGGCAAAACGAGAAGGCCGTGGGCCAGCAGGCGGTGCATGCGGGTGCTTTTGATTTTCTGACCAAACCGGTGGCGTTGGCCGTATTGCGCCAGTCGCTGCAAAGGGCCGCGTGGTTTGCCCAGCGTCAGCAGGAGTTGTTGGCGCAGGGACGGTTGCACCTGTCCGTCTCGGCGCAGCTGTCAGAAGGGGTGCGTGAGGCCAGTGACCAGGTGGCCGAACAGCTCATTCGCCACGTGCTCAACTGCAACGGCTTCAACGTGACTGCTGCCGCACGCACCTTGGGTCTGGAGCGCGAGCAGCTCTACTATCACATGAAAAAATTCGGCATTCAGCGAACCGCTGGCACCGACGCCCCACCGGACGCATCGGCATGAGTTTTTTGGCCTGGTTGCTGGTATCGGTCGGCCTGATGCTGCTGCTGGCAGCATGGGCGGTGTGGCATCGTGGGCAGCGCATACGCCGCTGCATTGCAGAGTTGCTGGCCTTGCCAACCGACATGCACCCCTTGCGATGGCCCGAAAAGGCGCACCCGATTCTGGGGCGCGCCGGTGTGGCGGGCATTGACTGGGACGGTGTGTGGTTTGGCGATGCCGTGTGCGGCCACTGGGGGCCACCAACAGAGGCTCACTGGCCCAGCCAGACCCTGCACGCCGGCCCCGATTGTCAGATTACCTTGCGCTGGGCTGACGTGGCCCGCACCGATGAGGCGAGGGCGCTGACATTGGCCGTGGTGGATGTGTTTGCGCAGACATGGTTGTCGCGCATGCGCGAGCGCACACAAGCTGTGGCCGTGGCCTTGGCCCAGCGTGCCCATGTGCAACTGTATTGGCAGCACGACATGCGCAACCTGGCCCAGTGGGTGGATTTGCTGGCCGAAGAGTTCAGCACGGCCACCCCCGACCAACTGCCACGCCTGGCTCAGCGACTGCAGCGCCAGGCCCCGTTGCTGCAAGCCCGTGCCCAAAAACTGCTGGCGGCCACCGAGGCACCTGCCGAGAATCTGACCAAAGACACGCCCTTGGCCGATGCGCGCCACCTGCTGGACAACGCCGCCGAACTGGCCGGACTGGCCCTGGAGGTTCATGCCATGGCAGGGGCACCCAAGCTGCCAGCCTTGCCGCTGGACGCGCCCCAGGCCGAGGCGCTGGAGCGCGCACTCGACAACATCTTCTCGAACATTGCGCGCGACAGCACCGCCCGCCACAACGCAACCCCCATGTCCTGCGAGTGCAGGGTGCAAGACGGGGCATTGCACGCGCGCCTGCACACCCCCAAACTGGCCACGCCTTGGCCACGGCGTGCGTTCGAACCCCTCAAATCAAGCACGGGGTCAGGCATGGGCTTGTACCAGGCACGGCGCAGCTTGCGCGATGCCCAAGGCGACCTGCAAGCCAGCGAAACACCCGAAGGTGTGATTTTTTCCATTGTTGTGCCGCTGTCCAGCACACAGCGTCAAGAAATTTGACTGTTGCGCGAAGCGCTGTCTCTGCACAATGATTTGAAAGGCAGCCAATGGGGTTGTCTGGTGTCTGGTTCACAGGAGTGCCGCACATGAAATCACTACCCACACGTCTTTCCAGCCGCAAAGCACAGTCGGGCTTCACGCTGGTCGAAATCGCCATCGTGCTGGTCATCATTGGTCTGCTGCTGGGCGGTGTGCTCAAGGGCCAGGAACTGATCGAAAACGGGCGGGTCAAAAATGCCGCCAATGATCTGAATGGCATTTCGGCCGCCTACACCAGCTACCTGGACCGCTATCGCCGGTTGCCGGGTGATGATGGCCCAAACGTTGGCGCCTTGCAGGCGCGCGGCGGCCCTTGGGCAACTATCACCCAGGCCGGGAATAACAACGGTGTTCTCGCCATCAATGCAGGGGCAACCTTCCAAGGTACGGCAGTAGAAGCACAAGCATTTTTCCAGCATTTGCGTGCTGCGGGCTTCATCAACGGGAACCCCGCTGATGCCGGTCCCAATGCCTTGCCGGTGAATGCCTGGGGTGGTCGCCTGGGGGTGACCGCTAACCAGGCCGTTCAAGGGCGCCAGGCTGCCCGTCCATTGACCTGCATGAGCGGCGTGCCTGGCAAGGCTGCAGCGGCTCTGGATGTGCAATTGGACGACGGTGTTCCTAGCACTGGAGCGCTCCGCGCCACGGTTTCCGCCGCCGGTGCCATCACTGCACCCGCGGTCCCCGCTATTGCAGCCGGAACGCCATATTCCGAGGCTCAGTTCTACACCATCTGCCGCGACCTCGGCTAAATCATCACCCACGGTGCCATCGAGGCACCGCATGATGTTGAACACCATTCGCCCTCTGAGACTTCGTGTTTCAGAGGGCTTTTTTCTGCCATTTTGCTTCACCATCGGCCACCGTTGAGGTGAGTCAAGGATCCTGTGCTTGGGTCTGTGGTTTCATGAAGCATCACTTCGGAGACCCTCTGTGAAACCACTTCTGATTCGACAGCGCCAACATCATCACCGAAAGCAACGAAGCCAACAATTCGCTGACCCGCACACTGTCTTGCAGCCCAACAAAGCCAGACCTGGCGCTTGTTTCAGTTGAGCTGGACAATGCGTGCCGCGCACGCTTGACCATCCGCAATGTTGGGCAAGCTGTCCTGGGCGCGCCTCAACACGGTATGACGATGGTGTATCGCGAAGTCGATGGCGTTGCCAAGGGCACCATCAGGTTGGCTGACATGGATCCGACACGAAAGGTCGCAGCCACGAACGGTTCGGTGTCATGGACAGACTGGGCGGAGTTCAAGCCTACAAGCAATGCGCGCTACAAGTTGGCTGTTCCAACTGGCAACGATGCCAACGCGGACAACAATGAGGCCGATGTAACGGTTCCTGATCGTTGCAAGGCCGGCAACAGCGGCACCCCAGACATCAGGAAGCCGCTGACGCGACCCAAGCTGCCAGTGCAGGGCATAACGCGGCATTGATGCTGCCACGGCGGCATCGGGGCATGTGACACGGTGTACGCCTTCACATACCCATTTTTGTGTTTCTTGTAGTTTACATAATATACATCGTCGAAAGTAACTTGAATGCGTTGAACACGTCGTTCATCGGCATGTGACGCAGCCAACCCCGTCATTGATAATGAAGCGACTCCCGCTCGCAGCGCAATCTTGCATGGACCACAGCGTCACCCTCATCTCTACCATTGCCGCCGGATTTGGCATGGCCCTGATTCTTGGCTTCATCGCTGAGCGCCTGAAGGTGCCCGCCCTGGTTGGCTATCTGCTGGCCGGCATCGTCTTGGGCCCGGGCACGCCGGGTTTTGTGGCCGACATCGGCATCGCCTCCCAACTGTCCGAAATCGGTGTGATGCTGCTCATGTTTGGCGTGGGCCTGCACTTTTCCCTCAAAGACCTGCTCAGCGTCAAACGCATTGCGGTGCCGGGTGCCGTGGTGCAAATGTCGCTGGCCACCTTGCTGGGCATGCTGGCAGCCTGGACTTGGGGTTGGACTTGGGGTGCGGGGCTGGTTTTTGGCCTGTCCCTGTCGTGCGCCAGCACCGTCGTCTTGCTCAAAGCCCTGGAGGCGCGTGGCTTGCTCGACACCATGAATGGCCGCATCGCCGTGGGCTGGCTGGTGGTGGAAGACCTCGCCACGGTACTGGTGCTGGTGCTGCTGCCTCCGCTGGCCGGAGTGCTCGGCGGCACGACGCTCCACCAGGCCAGCACCAGCAACACCGAGCTGTGGTGGACCATTGGCCAGACGCTGCTGCAGGTGGCCGCCTTCATCGTGGTGATGCTGGTGGCCGGGCGCAAGATCTTGCCTTGGGTTCTGTGGCAAGTCGCCCGCACGGGCTCTCGCGAGCTGTTCACCCTGTCCGTGGTCGCCATGGCCATCAGCATTGCCTACGGCGCCTCCGTGCTGTTCCATGTCTCGTTTGCATTGGGTGCCTTCTTTGCCGGCATGGTGATGCGCGAGTCTGAATTCAGTCACCGCGCCGCCCAAGAGTCCCTGCCCTTGCGCGATGCGTTCTCGGTGCTCTTCTTTGTTTCGGTCGGCATGCTCTTCCAGCCAGCCATCCTGATGGAGCAACCAGGGCATCTGGCCGTGGCGGTGGCCATCATCATTCTGGGCAAGTCTCTGGCTGCACTGGTGCTGGTGCTGGCCTTCCGCTACCCGCTCAACACCGCCATCACGGTGGCCGCCAGCCTGGCGCAAATCGGTGAGTTCTCCTTCATCCTGGCCGGACTGGGGGTGAGCCTGGGCCTGATGCCCGCCGAAGGCATGAGTCTGGTCCTGGCAGCCGCCCTCATCTCCATTGCCCTCAACCCGCTCATCTTTGCAACCTCCCAGCCCATCCAGCGCTGGGTGCTGGCCCGGTCCGAGTTTGCGCGCCGCCTCGAAAGCCGGGATGACCCGTTTGCCGAACTGCCCATGAGCACCGAGCGACGCTACCTTGCAGGCCAGGTGGTACTGGTGGGCTATGGCCGTGTCGGCAGACGCATCGCGCAGGCACTTGAGGACAACAGCATTCCCTACGTGGTGGCCGAGCAGAACCGCGAACTGGTGGAAGACCTTCGCAAGCGTGGCAAGGCGGCGGTGTCAGGCAATGCAGCCGATCCGGCGGTGCTGATTCAGGCACACATTGCCGATGCGACCCTGTTGGTCGTGGCCACGCCTGATCCGCTCAATGTGCGGCAGATGGTGGAGACCGCCCGCGCACTCAATCCCGACATCGAAATCGTCCTGCGCACCCATAGCCAAGAAGAATGCCAACTGCTGCGCAATGAAGATTTGGGCACCGTTTTTTACGGCGAGGAAGAGCTGGCCAAGGGCATGACCTTCCACGTGGTGGACCGCTTCCGCCCCCAGCCCCCAGATTCACAGCACGGGCAACTTTGAGCTGAAACTCATAAAAAAAACCCGTCACAAGGACGGGTATCAAACGCTCTCGCGGCAAGCATTGGGGACATCTTCAACCCGACATGGCCTCTTCCAACTCGGCCTGCAAACGCAGCAGTCTTGCAGAAGGTTTGCCTTCTTGTGTCGATGGTTCAGGTTTGTCAAGCGGGCGGCACACACGGCTTTGCAGGTGGTTGAGACGCTCGGAGCGTTCCATCGCTGCCAGCACCGCCTCCGGATCCATCATCAGAGCAAACGGATTGGCGTGAAGACTGATATTTTGCATGGAACCTCCTGTGTGGTAAGCCAGTCAGGAAATTCTCTGCCTATGGCTGGCAGAAGCACTTGGGCTAACCCTCAATGTGCACACACGAGTGAGAACAATTCCTCGAAGTTGGCAGATGTGATGCGCCCTACGTCGCTGATTTGCATGCCTTTGAGCTCGGCAAGTTGCCGCGCCACAAAGGAAACGTAGGCCGGTGAGTTGGTTTTGCCGCGATGCGGTGCCGGTGCCAGATAAGGACTGTCGGTCTCGATCAGGCAGCGTTCGATGGGCACGAAGCGCGCCACATCGCGCAACTCAACCGCATTCTTGAAGGTGAGAATCCCGGAAAACGAGATCATGAAACCCAGGTCCAATGCTGCACGGGCCACGGCCTCGGTTTCGGTGAAGCAATGGAACACGCCACGTACTTCGCCCTGCCCTTCTTCCTTGAGGATCGCCAGCGTGTCCTCGCTGGCCATGCGGGTATGGATCACCAGCGGCAGACCTGTCTGGCGCGCTGCGCGGATGTGGACGCGAAAGCGTTCTCGCTGCCAGGCCATGTCGGCCACACTGCGCTCGCCCAGGCGGTAGTAATCCAGGCCGGTTTCGCCAATGCCAACCACGCGCGGCAAAGCGGCGCGGCTGACCAGGTCTTCAAGGGTGGGTTCTTGCACGCCTTCGTTGTCAGGGTGCACGCCCACGGTGGCCCAGAAGTTGTCGTAGCGCATGGCCAGCGCGTGTACCTGGGGAAACTCTTCCAGCGTGGTGCTGATGCACAGGGCGCGGTCAACGTCCGCATCCTTCATCTCGGCACGGATGGTGTCAAGCGCGTCGGTGTATTGCGGAAAATTGAGGTGGCAGTGCGAATCGACAAACATGGTGCTGGAGGCAGAGAGCGGGACAACAAACCCGCCATCTTGCCTCAAAGCGGCTCACAGTGTTTGAGTCGGCTTGCTTGACGAGATGTTGGTGCCAAGGATCTCTTCGATCTTCATGCGCAGCAGGCGGGTTTTCTCGTCAGCCGGAAACCGCACGCCCACACCTTGTGTGCGACCTGCCGAGGCGTTGGCAGGGGTGATCCACGACACCTTGCCCGCGACCGGATAACGCTGGTTGTCGTCGGGCAGGCTCAGCAGCAGGTAAACGTCGTCGCCCAGGGCGTAGTCGCGCGTGGTGGGCACGAACAAACCACCATCGGTAAATGCGGGGATGTAGGCGGCATACAACGCACCTTTTTCTCGAAATACCAACTGGATGACGCTGGGGCGACCGGCTGTGCCCGCTGCTGCACCCATTCCTGGGGCGACCTTGCCCATGGCGCTGGGCGCGAACCCGGAGGGCATGGAAGTGTTTTGAAACTCACTCATTGTCTGACAAGTGTAACGCTGCTGTGAGCGCGGTCTACACGTGTTTCACCGTAGCCCCAGCGCGGGTCGGGCGCGGCCGCATGATGGCGCGTGCTTGCAGCAGCAAGGTTTCGATCTTGAGGTTCTGGTTCCAGGGGTGTTCGGCATGGCGCGCCACCTTGCCCAGCTCTTGCGACCAGGTGGTGAGCAGGTTCAGTTGTGGCGCTGCAGGCAGGCTGGACGCCGGAAAATACCGGGGGGACGCACCCTGGGCGGTGCAAGCCAGGTCGTGGCAGAGCTTTTGCAAGGTCTCGACCACCAAAGGTAGTGGCCATTGATTCAGAGCGGTGGCTGCCCCCTGCACGATGGCTTGTGGCAATTGCGGCCAGCTGCGTGCATCCAGGCCCACTTGCTGGCGATCACGTGCCGTCAGAGGTTGCCCACCTGCAGCGGCCAGCAAGACCTGGGCGTCGTTGAGGGTCATGCCCTCGGTCTGGTTTTGCAGCCACTGGGCAGCCATCACCGTGTCGGGCAGCGGCAAACGCCAGGCCTGACAGCGGCTGCGAATGGTTGGCAACAGTTGGTCGAGCGCTGCGCCACTGAGCACAAAACGCACCTGTCCGGGTGGCTCCTCCAGCGTCTTGAGCAAGGTATTCGCGGCAATCAGGTTCATGCGCTCGGCAGGGTGAACCAGCACCACTTTGGCGCGCCCGCGCGAGGCCGTGTGCTGCGAGAACTGCACCACGGCACGAATGGGGTCCACCTTGATTTCCTGGCTGAGCTTTTTGCTTTTGCCTTCGGCCTTGTCGGTTGCCTTGTCAGCCCCTTTGTCGGTGCTGTCGTCCGCGCCACTGGCTTGCCAGCCCAGCGAGGCTTGCAGCGCTTCGGGCAGAACGACCTGCAAATCAGGGTGCGAACCGGCGTCGATCAGGTGGCAACTGGTGCACTGCCCGCACGCCACCTGGTGGGTTGTGCCTGGTGGGTGCGCCTCGCACAACCAGCTGCGCGCCAGGGCCAGCGCAAATTCAAACTGCCCAACGCCCTGCGGCCCATGCAGCAACACCGCATGATGTCCACTGAGTTGCTGCAGCGCCGCTTGCAAAGGCTGCTGCAACCAGGGCCACAAGGGTGCGCGCGGGGCATCGCTCATGCCACACCTCGGGCGGCAAGCGCCTGGGCAATGGCGCGTGCCACGCTTTCTTGCGGCTGGTCAGCTTGAATCAGCACGAAACGCTCGGGCTGCAGTGCCATGCGCGAGAGGTACATCTCACGCACACGCTGGAAAAAGGCGTTGTCCTGGGCTTCAAAGCGGTCGGGTTGTCGCGCACCGGCCAGTCGGCCTGCAGCCACTGCGGGGGGCAGGTCAAACAGAAAGGTCAGGTCAGGCTGGCGCGCACCTTGCACCCAGGTCTCCAGGGTGGACAGCACCTGCAGATCAAACCCCCGCCCTCCCCCCTGGTATGCAAAGGTTGCATCGGTGAAGCGATCACACAGCACCCATGCGCCGCGCGCCAGCGCAGGCTCGATCACCTGGGTGAGGTGGTCACGACGGGCGGCAAACACGAGCAAGGCCTCGGTCAGAGAGTCCATCGGGCGGTGCAGAAACAGATTTCGCAACTGCTCGGCCAGAGGCGTCCCGCCTGGCTCGCGTGTACGCACCACTTCATGGCCTGCGTCTCGCCAGAGCCGCTCCAGGGCATCGAGGTGCGTGGTCTTGCCTGCACCGTCAATGCCTTCAAACGTGATGAACTGACCTGTGCTCATGGCTGTGTCCTGACCTTGCGTTGATAAAGGTTCACGGCCCGATTATGTTCGGCCAATGTCGCGCTGAAGGTGGTGGTGCCATCGCCGCGTGCCACAAAGTAAAGCGCCGGGGTCTGCGCCGGCTGCACCGAGGCCATCAAGGCGGCCTTGCCCGGCATGGCGATGGGTGATGGCGGCAGGCCTCGGCGGGTGTAAGTGTTGAACGGTGTGTCGGTACGCAGGTCCACACGGCGCAAGTTGCCATCAAAGGCTGTGCCCAGACCATAGATCACGGTGGGGTCAGTCTGCAAGGGCATGTCAATGCGCAGGCGGTTGGTGAACACGCCCGCAATCATGGGCCGGTCGGCCTCCTGGCCGGTTTCCTTTTCGACGATGGAGGCGAGGATCAGTGCCTCATCCGCACTCTTGAGCGGTGTCTGGCGGTCACGCTGGGCCCAGGCTGCGTCCAGATGCTTTTGCATGGCGTGCAGGGCACGCTGCATCACGGCCAGATCGGTGTTGCCTTTGGCGTAAGCGTAGGTGTCCGGAAAAAACCGCCCTTCTGCTGGCACCCCTGGCATGCCCAGTGCGTTCATGATCTGCTGGGGCGACCAGTCACGGGTGGTGGGCTGCAAATCCTCGGCCTTGGCCAGTTCTTCGCGCCAGCGCTGAAACGTCCATCCTTCGATCAGTTTGACGCGGGCCAGGCTTTCATCGCCCTGCACCATCATGCGCAGCAGGTCGCGGGCACTTGCACCCTGTCGGAGTTCGTAGTTACCTGCCTTGATCTGGCGCGATTGCCCCGACCAGCGGAACCACTGATACAAAACCCAGGGCGAGGTCTGGATTCCGGCATCGCCCCATCCGCGTGCCACCTCTCGGGGGCTGCTACCCGCCTCGACCGAATACTCGACCGTCGGGCCACTCAAAGGCAAGGGTTGCGTCAACCACCACCAACCGGCAGCAGCCGCTGTGACGACCAGTGCCATCAGAACGGCAAGAAAACGAATGAACACCCCACCGCGTTGGCGCACAAAGCGTGGGGGATAGCAGAAGGGTCGTGGATTTCTCATGGCGACCATGATGATAATGACGCCATGACCGACTTTCACCTTCCCGACCCAACTTCCTGGTGTGGCACCTTGCAGGTGTCCGATCTGGGCGTCATTCAGGCCCAAGGCGAGGAGGCGGCCGCCTTCCTCCACGGGCAACTCAGCCAGGATGTGAGCAACCAGACTGTCCACGAGGCCCGTTTGGCGGCCTACTGCTCCCCCAAGGGGCGGATGCTGGGCAGTTTTCTGAATCTGCGTCCCCAAGCTGATCTGCTGTGGCTGATTGCCGACCGTTCAACGGTGCCGGCGTTGGTCAAGCGTCTGTCCATGTTCGTGATGCGGGCCAAGGCCAAGTTGACGGATGCCTCGGACAACGTTGTGCTGTGGGGTGTGGTGGGGGCATCGGCGGGTGCGGTTTTGGGAGCCCCGGCTGCTGCGGCAACGTGGTCGGTTCAACCTGTGGCTGGTGGGCAATTGGTGCGCCTGCCGGATGTGCTGGGTGTGCCACGCTGGTTGTGGGCGGGTGCATCTGATGCCGCGCAAGAACATCTGGGCGCAGCCTCGCAATTGCCTTCGCTGCCAGCAGATCAATGGCACTGGCTGGACGTGATGAGCGGCATTGCCCGCGTGCAGCAGGCCACGGTCGATCAGTTCGTGCCGCAAATGGTTAACTATGAGCTGGTGGGGGGGGTGAACTTCCAGAAGGGCTGTTACCCCGGTCAAGAGGTGGTGGCACGCAGTCAGTACCGTGGCACCACCAAGCGGCGCGCCTTCATCGTCCACGCTGATCAGGTCTTGTCTCCCGGCCAGGAAGTGTTCAGCGAAGCCGACCCAGGGCAACCTGCTGGCATGGTCATTCTGGCCGCGCCTGTCCCCGGTGCGTCTCCGCAGAGCAGTGCCTTGGTTGAGCTCAAGCTGGCCGCTCGCGAGGCCGCTTTGCGTGCAGGCAGCGCCGAGGGTGTCGTGATGCGCCTGGGCACCCTGCCCTACGCCTTGCCCAGCGACGACGCGAGCGACTGAATCCGTCCACTGAGTTGGTGTCGGGCAGAGGCGACGTGGGTTTGTCTTTGCCCCGATTTGCGCCAACTACTTGACGACAAGGCGCTCAGGTGGGGCAGTGAGCCCTTTCCCTGATCGTGACAAGGGTGTCGATGGGTTACGCTGATCATCATCACTGACTTCCGTCCGGACCCATGCCTACGTCCGCTGGCCAGCGCGCCTTGTTCGTGTACTACCGTGTGCCCCGAGCCCATTGTGCCGAGGCCTTGCAGGCCATCACGAACTTGCAGTTGGTTGTGGCTCAGCGTTGCCCGGGCATGCAGGCGCGGTTATGGCAGCGTGATGATGGGGCCTCCCCGAGTGCCGGTGATCCAACCTGGATGGAGGTGTACGAACACCCGCAGGGGGTCGATGCCCAGCGCGAACAGTGTCTGCTGGCGCTGGTTCAGGATCTCCCCCATGACTTGATCGGAGTGCGCCATCTGGAGGCTTTTGTGCCTCTGGGCGTTGCTGCGGGCCACCCCTTCAAACCGGAGGCTTGAGCCATGTGCCTGGTCGCTTTCGCGCTGGATCAAAGCAGTCGCTTTCCGTTTGTGCTTGCCAGCAACCGCGATGAGTTCTACAACCGCCCTGCCGCACGCCTGGGCTGGTGGTCGCCGGAAAATGGCGGCGCGTCGATTCTGGGTGGACGTGATCTGTCCGAAGGGGGCACCTGGCTCGGACTGACCGCGCGAGGTCGTCTGGGCCTGGTGACCAATGTGCGCGACCCAGCCAAAATGGACCCGAAGGCTCCCTCGCGCGGGCATCTGGTCACCCAGTGGCTGCACGGCGACACGGACATGCGTGGTCTGTGGCCACGTCTGGCCATGAGCGGGCATAACGGGTTCAACATGATTGCGCTCGACTTTGCGCAGGGCGAGTGCTTCTGGTTGAACAACGCGCGCTTGTACCCGGAGCGCTTGCAAAGGGGGGTGTTTGGTTTGTCCAATGCCGAACTCAACACCCCTTGGCCCAAAGTGGTGGCACTGAAAGCTCAGATC
>JAGOKC010000096.1 GCA_017994835.1 Aquabacterium sp.
GCTCAAGCCATCCGCGACAAGATGCAAGCCCTGCAAGACGCCATGTCATCCGCAGGGCTGGTATCCACCAACCCCAACCTTGCAGGCATCGTCGATGACCTGCTCAGTAACATCAACCGCATTTTGAGTCCGACAGGAGCAATGCAATGACCACCGAACCGATCGAAAGCGAAATCCTTGAAGTCTTGACCGATGAACCCAAGGCCGCCGAAGACACCACCATGGAAGGCGACTTTTCGCCAGCCGAGAAGGAAGGGATTGCCGAATACCAGAAGATGCTGGAGGCCATGGAGAAGGGCGAGGAATACATACCGCCGGGCGACGACGGGCAAGACAACACTGACCGGCAGGCCGATCCTGATGCGTCCGCCGACCAGCAAGATCAGGCAACTGACTCTGTGCAGACCGAGGAAGAACTGTCCGTCGTTGTCGCCACCCATGCCGAAGCCGTCACTGCCGCCGAGGCCGCACTGAAGGCCGCCGAGGAAAAGGCAATCGCGCTGGGCGACCAACTGGAAAACGGCGAGATTAACCAGGCCAAGTACGAAATCGAGTACCGCCGGGCGATGCGCGAGATCGAAGCCGGAGAAGGCAAGCTGGCGTCCGCGCAGACCGCGCTGGCGCAGTCCGAGGCCGCCGTGGAGCAGGCTGCCGTCCAGTCAGACCCGTGGTATCAGGCCGCCACCGGCTTTTTGTCCGATCCCGGAAACGCCGTCTTCAATGACGGCGAGCACCACGAAGGCCTGAAACAGGCGATTGCGTTCGCCGCAGGGCTGAAACAGAACGCCGAAAAGCCTCCGGCGGAGATCATCCGCATTGCCGCCGACACCTACCGGGCCATGACCGGCATGGCGAAGCCCCAGCAGTCGCCCGCGAAACCCGAGAGCAGGCCCGCCAAGGCCGTGCCCGGCATCCCGCCGATGCTGGGGCAGATGCAGGCGGCGCTCCCGAATAACGACGACAGCCCGTTTGCGCACCTGATGAACTTGTCCGGCCCCGCCTACGAGGAAGCCTACAGCAAGTTGTCGCAGGCGCAGAAGGACGCATTCATGGACAGCCTGGCAGGGTAAACCCATGGCAAAGCAAACAAAATTGTTTCGAGACGTTGAAATCGGTGGTACGATTATGGTAGGCGACCACCGCATTTCAATTCTTGAGCGAAAGGGTCGCAAAATCCGGGTAGAAATCCGCTCGGATGCGATAATCAAAGTGGCCGGGAATTGTCCCGTCCAACTGGCGCAAGAGTGCCTCACCGATAACTCTGTGAGAGGTACTCAAGATGGGCCAGACCACCATCGGGACTAGCAACGCGCAAGCCAAGAAGCTGTATGCTGGTGCCCTGTTCAACGACGCCATTTTCGGCTCCTATTGGGGCTCGACGTTTATGGCTGCCGGTTCCAAGAACCGCACCCCCAACACCCCCATGCAGCTCGTCACCGACCTGGAAAAGGACGATGGCGATTCGATCAACTATGACCTGTATGTGCAGCTCAAGGGCCGCCCGACGCTGGAAGACGACAATCTCGAAGGCAACGCCGAGGCTCTGCGCTCCTACAGCGACAGCATCACCGTGACGCAAATCCGCCACGCCGTTGATGCCGGTGGCCGCATGACCCGCAAGCGCACCGCCAACGACCTGAGCATGATCGCCAAGGAAAAGTTGCAGGACTGGTGGTCCCGTCTGTTCGACGAGATCAGTTTCATGCACCTGGCCGGCGCTCGCGGCGTCAACGACGATTTCATCGAGCCGACCACGTTCACCGGCTATGCCGGCAACAGCCTGACCGCGCCCGACTCCAGCCACATTGTCTACGGCGGTTCCGCGACCTCCAAGGCCACCATCGCCAACACCGACGGCATGAGCCTGGCTGTGCTGGACAAGGTGATCACCAAGGCCAACACCATGGGCGGCGGCGTGACCGACATCCAGCGCGTGGTTCCCCTGAAGATGGGCAACCGCGAATACTTCGTGATCGTCATGCACGACTTCCAGGAGCACGCCCTGCGTATCGCCACCGGCACCGGCGGCTGGCTGGACATCCAGAAGTCGCTGGCCACCAACCTGGGCAACAAGTCCCCGATCGTGACCGGCGCGCTGGGCGAGTATCGTGGCGCCATCCTGCACAAGCACAACAAGGTGACCAAGTTCAGCGACTACGGCTCCGGCGTCAACCTCGCCGCCGCCCGCGCCTCGCTGATGGGCCGTCAGGCTCTGGTTGCCGCGTTCGGCTCGCCGGGTGACGGCCTGCGGTTTGCGTGGGAGGAAAAGCGCACCGACGTTGACAACAACCGTCTGGTGATTTCCACCAACACGATCATGAACGTGAAGCGGCCGATGTTCAATTCAAAGAACGTCTCCAGCATCGCCATCGACACCTACGCCGTGGACCCGAACGCCTGATTGGCGTTCGTTTCCATAGCCCTGTTCTCACCGGAGAATTGACATGACCGTTTACACGTCTACCCAGTTCCAGGAGCCGATCCCGACCAACACCACCGCCGGTGGTGAAATCGTGTTTCGCGCCTACTGGTCCCCGTCTTCCGGCACTCGCCTGCTGGACGGCGACATCGTGCGCTTGGCCCGCCTCCCGGCTGGCTACGCCATCGCCGACATCGTGCTGGATACTGCTGCCTGTGGCACCAACTGCGCGGGCAACGTCGGCATCCTCGACAGCGTGGACAGCCCGACGGCCGTCTCGTCCGTCGTGATTGCCACCGGCTCTCTGGCCACGGCCGCCATCAAGCGGACCGACACCGTTGGCTCCACCGGATACGCCGTCAGCACCAGCGAGCAAGCCGTTGGCGTGGAAATCACCACCAGCGCCGACAGCGGCCAGACCATCGCGGCCAGCGCCAAGATGGCCGTGCTGATCCGCGCCCGCCCGAAGCAGAAGGTGGAGTAACGCAACCATGAAAGTCGAGAGCTTGATAAAGCGGAAGGGTGGCTCTGTCATTGAGTTTGGCTACCCGCCGAAAGTGACGAAGTTCCATTTCAAGCCGGAGTCCGACGACATTGATGCGCCCCATGTCTGCGACGTGCCGGACACATCGCCCTATCTGGGAATGTTGCTGGCCGTCAAGGAAGGGTTCCGCGTCTACGGCGCAGAGGTTGAGGACGAGCATGGGCAGCCGAGCGCAGACCCTTATGCTGTTGTCAGCCCCTACGCCGACCAGTTCGACAACCTGCACACGGTCAACCCGGATACGGTGGACGGCAAGTTTCTGGCCGCCTTTGCCCGTGACGTGTTGCAGGCACCGGCCAACAACAAGACCCGGCTTGCCGAGTTGCTGAAGACCGAGTTTGACATCGACGCCAATCCGACGCGCGAGACGGCCAACAGCCTGATCCGCATGGCGCTGGCCGAGTGTGTCAAGCAGGCCAAGGCGGAAGCCGAGCAACTCATCAACATGCAGAAGTAACCATGGGGGCGCGTCATGCAGTGTTCGGTGGTTCTGACTCAGGTACGGTACGCACTCAACGATCCGTCTGCGGCAACGTGGTCGGATTCGACGCACCTGATTCCGGCCCTGAACGACGCGCTGCGCGCCCTTGTTTCTGTTCGGCCTGACGCGGCATCAACCACCGCTGTCAGGCTTCTCTCTCCAGGCACTCAGCAATCAATACCGGATGACGGCACAAGACTGCTGCGCATCATTCGCAATGCAGGGGAGAGCGGTCTTTCGTCAATAGGGCGAGCAATTCGACGTGTGTCTCTGGACACTCTGGATGCGTCAATGCCTACCTGGCACGAAGCAACAGGACAGACGGAAATCCGCGAATACGCCTACGATGAGCGAGTGCCTCGCGAGTTTTGGGTTTACCCGCCGGTTGCAACAACGCCGACAATTGGCGTCCTGCTGACCTACGTCAAGACGCTGACAGCTATCACCGCCACCAGTGACACATTCCCGGTGGATGACTTCTTTGCCCCGGCTGTCGAGGCGTTCATGCTTTACCGGCTGCTGGGAGGCGACGATGAGTCCAGCCCCAACTATCAGGCCGCCCAGGCGCAATTCGCCGCGTTCCAGACGCTGCTTGGACTCAAGTCCGGAGGTGATGCCGCCATGGCCGCACGGAGGGATTCAAAGTGACCAATGTCGCCTACTCCCAATGGCTCGACCATGTGCAACCGCATGTTCCGGACTGCCCGTCGCCCATGATCATTCTGGCGGTGCGACAGGCGTGCATCGAGTTCTGCCGGCGGTCACGATACCTGCGCGTAAGTCTTGATCCGTTCAATACAGTGGTCGGAGATGACGAATACGAGTTGGCGCCGCCGACAGATACCGTGGTTTCCGCGATCCTGAATGTGCGCTGTGGCGACCGACTGATTGAAGCAGCAAGGCAGGAAGACATGGACGCCGAGGTGAACTACTGGCGCGACCTTGAAGGCCAGCCATCGCGTTACATGCAGCCGGACGAAGCCACCATCATCCTAAACCCGATCCCGCAAGAGATCATGGCTGTGCGCATCCTTGCCGCAATTCGCCCATCGCAGGCATCAGGCGGAGTCGATGAGGCAGTCTTTGAGCGGTTTCTTGATCCTGTCGCGTCTGGTGCGCTGGCGAGGCTCATGGCGATGCCAGGCGTAGCATGGAGCAATCCTGAACTGGCCGGGTATCACGCACAATTATTCAGCGCTGGTGTGTCTGATGCTGCCGATAAGGCTGCGCGCGGTCTGACCGACAACAAGAGGATTCGCGCGAAGGCGCGATTCATGTGAGGCTACATGACGAACTACACGCTATCCGTTTCCACTGACGACCTCGGGCTTGGTGTCTTGGCATCTGTTCGCGTGGTTGTTGATCGGCTGCGCGCTACTGCATCCGACCAGTATCCTCCTGTCAATGAACTGTACCGTATAGAGCAGGCCACCGATGATGATGGGCTGTGCGAATTCCAGTTAAAGTTTGACGACATCAGCACATATCACCGGGCGAGGGTTTTTGATAGCGAAGGAGTTCCTGTTTATAGCAAGGTGTTTCTGATGCCGGCGGAGGCTATCAACCTCCAGGATACCGATAACGAGCCTCCATCGGATGTTCTCCTGGCTCGCCGTGTATATGGAATTGCCTATGCAACAGGGCTCCGCAGCCTAACAAGCGATGTTGGGAACTACGTCTATGCGTCGAGCCATTCTGCCGACACGGTGCCTTTTGGCGGCGGGTTCTTCTATTGGGATGAGGACTCTGTTGCCGATGATGACGGCGGGTCTGTGTTCAAGATTACCGATGTAACTACCGGCCGATGGATCCGCGCAGGAATGGATGCGGCAAACGTAAGATTTTTTGGCGGAATCGGCAATGGCAGTTCTGATGATACTGCATCCCTGAAGGCCGCTTTTGACTATGCGATTAACAATGGCGTTCCCATGTACGTCCCGGCCGGGTGTTTTCTTACGGATGCCAAATCGCTGAAAGTGCTTGATATGCCTGCCGGGTCTCGTTTTGTTCTGTTCGGAGACGGACGTGACTCAATCATCCGGGTAAAGGATGGGCAAATCGAAACCGACTACAGTACAGTTTTCCGTTTCGAGACAGATGGCGCAGTTTCAATAGACAGGATAGAGGTGCGTGATGTTTTCATCGACAACAACGCATCCGGTTCGTCATCGCCATCGCCAAGCACGCAGTTTCAGCACTCCCACACGTTCTACATAGCGATTGACAGCGGCGGGACATGCAACGATGTCAGGTTTGAAAATGTCGTTGTTTCGGACCCTGCGGCCGATGTATTCAATAACAATGGAAAGGGAGGGGTATCACGTTATTCTGTAATCGGATGTTCTGTCGAGAACAGGACAAGAAGTCGATCCGACGTTCAGTTTTCAAGAGCGCCTGAGACTGCCGTTATTTCTGATTTTATTGGGTATCGGATCGAAACAGAGCTTGATCCTGATAATTATTTCAGCAGTTCATCGCTATCAATCAGCAACTCGGTTGTTAACATACTTGAGCTGTCTGGAAGGACGGATCACAACGCAGTCTATATCCTGAATGGTGTGACAACAAAAACCAGGGTGATTTTTGAATACGGAGTTGTTATTGCTGATGGGTGCAACTTCACAACGGGAACGTATGGCGAAGAAACTCATCACCAAAGGTTTAACCTTATCGGAGAGGGCTCAAGGTTCAGCGACACAAGGTTCCTGATCAACTACACAGAGGATACCGGCGTTATGGCTGGGCTTTATATGTACAACACGACTCGTGATTCGTCGGTTGTATTCTCTGGGTGTAGGTTTGAAATCAATTATTCCGGGGCGCTTCCGATCGCTCCGGCAGAATACATGCTGTTCAATAATTCCTCCACCTTCAATACATCGCCGTACCTTAACTCGATAACAGTCGAGGGATGCTGGTTTGATGAAAGGTGCTACGCATCTGTTGACACCAAGGCGAACAGCGCAAGCAACGAATGGATTCTTAGAAACAATGTTTATGGAGGGGTGGATCATGCAATTCGCGTAGGCGGAAATTCTTCGTCATACGCAAAAGTGGTAATCGACGGTGGTGATTTCTCATCCGTGGTCAGTACGGGATTCTATTTCAGTGCGTCATCGTCATCATCAACAACGCTAAATCTGTCCGGTACGCATATTGGTTCAAGGGCTCTCGCAATCAATGGCGACGCATTCTCCATGAGCAACATCAATTACCGTAGCATCAGGGAGGTTCTTTCGGAAAATACCCCGAGCGAGGGGTTTGTTGGTGATCGGTGGGTTAAGCCAACACCGGCGTTTGGCGGTGGATGGGTATATGTTTGCACATCCGGATCGTACCTTGGCTCTGCAACATGGAGAGTGGTTAGTCAGTTCGGAGTAAAAAAGGACACAACAGCGAACAGGCCGTCTGTTTCGTCGATTGATTCCGGATTGATGTACCTTGACACCACGATTTCCGCAAACGGAAAGGCCATTTGGTACACAGGTACTTCTTGGGTAAACGAATCTGGAACTGTTGTTTGAATATCGAATTAGGAGCCAAATATGGAAGCACAATTGGGCGGTAGCGCTGGGGGTTATTCTTCGGGTGGCGCTCAGGGGCCGCAGGGCGATCCAGGCCCGGCAGGAGCTGACGGGGCACCGGGGGCTGATGGTGCGCAGGGTGACCCGGGGCCTGCCGGCGCTGACGGGGCGTCGGCGTATGATGTCGCTGTGGCAAATGGATTTGTCGGGGATGAGGCAGCGTGGTTGGCGGGCCTTGTCGGGCCAACGGGCGCGACAGGAGCAACGGGAGCGCAGGGTGATACTGGTGCTACTGGCGCAACAGGAGTAAACATCGTCACCACGTTTACTGGGTCTGCTAATTTCACGATAAATGCTAACACCCAGTTCTTGCGGGTAATTCTGATTGGTGCTGGCGGCGGCGGCGGGTCTGGTGGGACGGCTGGGGCTGGCGTTGCCTGCTCTGGAGGCGCTGGTGGCGGTGGAGCGGGAAAACGCGAATTGGTGCTAACACGCGCCGAGGTGTTGGCTGCGTACCCTACGGGCGTTG
>JAGOKC010000001.1:0-72460 GCA_017994835.1 Aquabacterium sp.
GCAACGTGGAGGTCGCCCAGGCTGACGGCACCCACGGCTATCCTGGTCAAGCCCCCTACGACGCCATCTTGCTGGCCGGCTCCGTTGCCGAAGTGCCACAGGTGCTGTTCGACCAACTCAAGCCCGGTGGCCGTCTGTTGGCCGTCGTCGGACACCAGCCCATGATGTATGCCACCCGCTACACCCGTGAAGGTCAGAACCGACTCAGCAGCCAACAGTTGTTCGACACCGTGCTGCCCCGTCTGACCGGTTTTGCCGAACCCAGCCAGTTCAAGTTCTGAGCCCCGCCCTGCACTGCCCCCAACTGAGGATATCCACGATGTACCAGCACGTTGCTTCACAGCCCCTCCACGCCGCCGCTCACCCCACGTGGCAGCCGCTGGCGCGGGCATGCGCCCTGGCCGTGCTGGGCATGGCTGGCTCCTTCGCAGCGCAGGCCGACAATCTCATCGAGCTGTACCAGGCCGCACGCGGTTACGACGCCGCCTACCTGGCCGCCAAGTCGCAGTTCGATGCAGCGCAGTTCAAGGCTGACCAGGCCCGTTCGCTGCAACGCCCCTCCGTCAACCTGCAAGCCACGGTCAAGCGCAACCGCCTGGAGTCATCCGCTGAAGGCCCCTTCAGCGCCGACGGTGCCAGCACCAACAGTCAGGTGGCCATCGCCGCCCGTCAGCCGCTGTTCAACCTGGGCAACTCGGCCAAAGTATCCCAGGCCGAGGCTTCGCTGACTGCTGCGCAAGCTGACCTGAAAATGGCCGAAGACGACCTCGTCGCACGCCTGGCGCAAGGCTACTTCGACGTGCTGTCAGCACAAGACGTGCTCGCCACGGCCCAGGCCAACAAAAAGGCTCTGGCCGAGCAACTGGCCTCGGCCAAGCGCAGCTTTGAGGTCGGCAACTCCACCATCACCGACACCCGCGAAGCCCAGGCCCGCTTCGACTTGGCCTCCGCCCAGGAAATCGCCGCCACCAACGATCTGCGCGTCAAGCGCATCGCCCTTGACCAATTGGTGGGTCGCGCCGACGTCAAGCCCAACCCCTTGCGTGTACCGGTCAACCTTGAATCCCTCAACCCAGGCCAGATTGACGGCTGGGTGCAAGGCAACGCCCGTGCCGCCATGGTGCGCAAGGCCGAAGTCGGCCTGAAGGTTGCCCAGCTGGATGTGGACCACGCCCGCGCTGGCCACATGCCCACCCTGGATGCCGTGGCCCAGATCGCCCGCACCCACGTTGACAGCAACAGCTCCATACTCAAAGCACAAGGTGGTGCAGGCACAGCAGGTTCCATCGGGCTTGAGTTCAACATGCCCCTGTACGCAGGCAACGCCATCCAGAACCGTGTGAGCGAAACCCTGAGTCTGCAAGGCAAGGCCGAGCGTGACCTTGAAAACGCCCGCCGCAGCGTCGAACTCGGCACACGTCAGGCTTACGCTGGCGTGCAATCCGGACTGGCGCAGATCGAGGCCTACGAAGCAGCCGAATCCTCGGCCAAACTGGCCCTGGAAGCCACCCAGCTGGGCTACCGTGTCGGCGTTCGCATCAACAAAGACGTGCTCGACGCCCAGACCCAGCTCACCAACACCCAGAAAGACCTCTACAAGGCCCGCTACGACGTCATCATCGGGTCCATCAAGTTGCGTCAGGCTGCCGGAACACTCACGGCCGACGACCTGGCCCAGCTCAACAAACTGGTCACGCCCTGAACCAGACGTCCGATCCCTGCAAGCTGACCTGACTCACCTCTGGTCAGCCTGCAGGGCCAGTTCGTTGATCTTGTGGCGCAAATGCCCCACATCAATGGGCTTGGTCACATAGGCGGCAAACCCTGCTGCGCGGCTGCGCTCCAGATCGCGAGGCATCGCATTCGCGCTCACCGCAATCACCGGAATCCCCTGGGTACTTGGGTGCTCGCGCAGACACTGCATCACCGCATAGCCGTCCATGTCAGGCAGGTTGATGTCCAGCAAGATGAGGTTGGGCCGATGTGTGCGGGCCAACTCCAGGCCCAAGCCCGGGGTCATGGCGCTCAACAGACGCATACCCGGCATCATGCCGATCACACTCTCGATCAACTGCAGGTTGTTCGGATTGTCTTCAATGCACAGCACCGTGCGAATGCCCCCTGGCCTCAGCCCTGGCTCGACCGCTTCGCCAGCACGCACCGGCACCATCTCAGCCGATGCATCGTCGTCTTGAGCTCGCGGTAACTGTACCCAGAACGTGCTGCCCTCACCGGCCTTGCTCTCGACCCCGATGTCCCCATCCATCATGGCCACCAGGCGTTTGCTCAAGGCCAGGCCAATCCCCGTCCCCTCCACCTGATGGTCATCGGCATCCAGCCGTTCGAAGGGCACAAACAAGCGGGCCTGCTGCTCGGAGGTCAAGCCCGCTCCTGTGTCGCTGATGCGGATGCGAATACAACCGCCCTCGGATACGCAAACCACGCTGACCACCCCGGCCTGCTGGTTGTACTTGATGGCGTTAGACAGCAGGTTCAGGCACACCTGCTTGAGCCGCGTCCGATCAGCCAGAACCTGCCACCACGCGCCGCAAGCCACCTCCAGCAAGCGAATCTCACGCGCCTCAGCCTGTGGCCGGACCAGCGTCAAACACTCCTCCAGCAAGGGCCGCAAGACCACCTGCTCCAGACTCACCGTCATCTGCCCCGACTCCACACGCGCCAGGTCCAGCACCTCATTGATCAAGGCCAGCAGGTGCTTGCCACCGTGCAAAATCTGCCGCACATGCGTCGCCTGCTGGGGCTCCTGCACCGACAACTCCAGCAACTGCCCAAACCCCAAAATCGCGTTGAGGGGTGTGCGCAGCTCATGGCTCATGCGTGAAAGGAAGTCACTCTTGCTGTGGTTGGCGCGCTCGGCCTCATCCTTGGCAGTGGTGAGCTCGATCGTTCGCGCTGCCACACGCATCTCCAGCTCCTCATTGAGTTGCTTGAGGCGCTCTTCAGCCTCCTTGCGCGGCGTCACATTGCGAGAAATCACGATGTAAGTGGCGCAGGCCCCATCGGACGCTTCCTTGCGAGCCACCGAAATCTCGAACCACTTGTCGCCAGCTGGCACATCCAGCTCCAGCTCGCGCCCCCAGACCGCACCGAGCTTCTCGGCATCACGCAGCGCCTGGTGCACCACCTCGGCCGCGGCCGGGGGCATGACCTCCCGCACCGTCTTGCCGAGCAATTGCGCCGGCTCCAACACCAGCCACTCGCTTTTCGGGCTCAGCACCCGCAGGTAGCGGCCCTCCGCATCCAACTCGAACATCAAATCGGGCAAGGCCTGCCAGGTGGCCGCCAGCTCTTGGCGCAGCGCATCAAAACCTGCTGCCAGGTGGTCAATTTCCAGGAAACCACCTCGGGGGACCGACGTTCCCCATTCACCCCGACGCAGAGCCTGGGACACCGTGTCCAGCTGCGCCAGCGGACGGGTGACATACCGACCCAACAACCACGCCATCAAACCCAGCATCGCCAGCAAACCCAGCATGTCCGGGACACGGCCCATCACCTCGGCATGCTGCGCCTGCGCACGCAGCGTGCTCAGGTCGTAGGCCACATACACCACCGCCCGACGCAGGCTTCGGACCTCATCGTCCCGGCTGGGCAAGGTAAAAGACTGCAACGCGTCCATGCGCTCGCCATCGACACGCATCTGCCAATCCGGCAAACGCCCCCGGGCCGCCTGACGCAAACGTGACTGATCCAGGGACGGCCACACTTCGCGCACCATGCGCCCCCGCCATGCCGCTCGGCTGGCATTGAGCACCTCGCCGGCCTCGCTCACCAGCAAGACCGCCTGCACCTGGGGCTGACTCGCCACCTGAGCCACTTCCTCCGCCAATAAAGCCGAGGTCTCAGGCGGCAAGGTGTCGGACAAGCGCACCAACTGCGCCACATCCCGCAGCAAATCCAATCGGGCAGACTGCGTCAAGGCATGCTGCTTCTCGTGCAGCGCAGACGCCAGGGACACCGCACTGACCACCAGCATCGCCAGAAGCAGGGCCAGGGGCAGGAACAGGCGCAAGGATCGCTGTTTCATGCCACCTCCGGCAAGAAGACCGGCTCGCACAAGGATGTCAAATCGGGCATGCGGTCCAGCAAGCGGGCCTCGTGCATGAGCCGCCCCACCAACTGCGCCGAGGCGTGCAAGCGTGGGTGGTCGCCAGCCAGCCAGACATGGTTCTGCGCCAAGTCGGACATGGCAATGCCTTGAAACGCCTGCATGACCTGCTCGACTGTCAATTGCTGATGAGGTGCCATCAGCCGCGCCGCCACCTCGGGCTGACCTCTCCAGTGATCGAAAGCACGAAAGTAAGCTTGCAACAGGTGGCACCATGCGTCGCGCAGAATCGGCAAGACATCGGCGCGCACCGCCAGCACATCCACAATCAGACCCGGCAGGCTGGTGCTGTCGAGCAACACCTTCGCGTCCAAGTCGCGCAGCCGCGACGCCATGGGCTCGAACGTGATGACCGCATTCACCTCGCCCCGCTCGTACGCTGCCACATGCTGATCGGCCGTCATCGGCACCTTGACCACATCGACCGCCTTCAGCCCGGCAGACTCCAGCAAACGTGCCAGCATCAGTGCGCCCAGCGCCGTATCCTCCACACCAATGCGCCGACCGCGCAACTGTGCGAGTGAGGTCACGGAAGGATGCCCCATGACCACATCGGCACCGTGAGACGCGTCAAACACCAGAATGGCCCGCGCATCCACGCCGCCCTCACGGACCTGCAACAACTCGTCCAGCGTCAAGGCGGCAGCGGGCACCCGACCATTGACCAGCGCCATCATGCTTGCGGTGTTGGAAGGAAACTCCTGCAGCCGCGCCTCCTGCGCGCTGAGGTAGTCCAATTCGGTTGCCAGATGCAGCAGCGCGTACCCCACCCAGGCATTGAGGGCCACCTGTGCCGGCTCACGTGGAGCTGAACACCCGACCAGCGCCCAAGGCAACACCGACGCACTCCACAGCGCCTGCGTCCCCATCATCAGCGATGTGCGTCTTTTCATCTTGTGTGCTCTTCTGACGCGTCACGCTCCGCAGCTTGGCGACAGTCGCAACACGTTTTACACCTGAACGAGACAAACCGATGCCAGCCCCCCCTCAAGGGGGCCCCCAGCCAGACTCATCGGTACTGGGCGCAGGCTTGCGCTAGGCGCACCGCAACAGCCTGCTTCAATGGCGCTGGCCTCAACACCTCGACATCCGGCCCCCACCGCAAGATGTCCATGATCAACTCGGTGGGTTCACCAAAGGGTAACTTCATCAGCAGGGCACCGGTGTCATCCACCTCGGTCTCCTGCAAGGGGTGCCAGGCTTCCTGCGACACCCACGGGGCCGCTTGCGCGGTGAAACGCAGCTGGGCCCATTGCACCTTGTTGCCGGCAAAGATGCCATAGCCCCCGTCCATCTCCTCTTCGACGCGCTTGAGGGACAGATTGCGTGCCTTGCGCTCCGACGGTTGCGCGTTCTCGACGGCATCGAGCGCAAAGCGGCGCAGGGCCTCGCTCTCATGGCACCAGGCGTCCAGGTACCAGGTATTGCGGTAATGGATCAGGCGTTGGGGTGACACCTCGCGCACGGAACGCGCCTTGCGAGAGCGCGTGAAGTACTGCATCTGCACACGGCGACGCTGCAACAGCGCCGCACAGATTACCTCAAAGCATTGACTGCCCACAGACCGCCGCGCCGAGCCCACGATGCGAACCCGGCGCATCAACTCGGTCGCATCCACTTCGGTGCTGCCCAACAACTGGTGCACGCGGTCCAACAAAGGGCCCATGTGACGGCTCAGCGTGCCCTCAGGGTCCAGATCCGACAGCAGATGATGCGCCATCAACAGCGCATACAACTCCTTCTGGTCGAACCACAGCCCCGGCAACTCGTGCTTGTCACCCGTATGTCCCTCGTCGGCAAAACGGTAGGCATTCTCGGCACGGTCGTACACGATGGGTGCCCCCATGCGATCCCGCAAAAACTGCAGGTCGCGCTTGAGGGTCGCACGCGACACCTCCAACGCTGCAAGCATCTCGTCGAAGCTCACCTGACCGCGGTGGCGGATCATCAACTCGATCTTGTAAAACCGTTCGGTCTTGCTGCCCATGATTTGTTGTGTTGATACGGTGACGGCGAAAGTATCAACAAACTTTAACAGCGCCGCATCGGCATCGACCCGGCGTGAAGTCGAAAACCACTGGCTGATCGGCGCACTGCGCGGCCATGAAAAAAGCCGCCAAGACTGCATCTGGCGGCTTCTTTGAGTGTGCGTGGTGCCGGCTGTCGGATTCGAACTGACGACCTACCGCTTACAAGGCGGTTGCTCTACCAACTGAGCTAAGCCGGCACGTGGCAAATTCTACACCGCTTCGTTACTTGATTCGGCGCAGTGTGGGACGACCACCACCAACGGGAGGCGGCTCGGGCGAATCGTCACTGGTGGGCACAGCTGATTCACTGCGTGCTTCGTTGTCCACCGACTTCAACACGGTCTTCTCCTTGGCGGGCTTGCCTGCCAAGGCCAGTCCAGCACCCGAAGTGCGTCCTGGCACCGGGGCTGCCTTGGTCGCATCTGCAGGCTCTGCAGTTGCAGGCTCATCGGTGGTGGTTGAGGTGGGCGCATCGACCCCCTCTCCCCCCAGAGACACCGGCACCGGAAAAGCCATGCCCTGCCCGTTCTCGCGAGCGTAGATCGCCACCACATGATCGACCGGCACCACAATCTCCCGCACCCGCCCCCCGAAGCGCGCCTTGAACGCCACAGCATCGTTGCCCAGCACCAACTGGCTGGTGGCCTCGAAACTGACATTCAGAACAATCTCGTTGTTCTTGACGTATTCCTGCGGCACCTGTACCGAGCGATCCACATACACCGCCACATACGGCGTGAACCCGTTGTCGGTGCACCAGTCGTGCAAGGCGCGGATCAGGTAGGGACGGGTCGAAGTCCCTTGTGCTTCTTGTTCAGTGGACATGCTCATGGAGTCGGTTGTCGATCACGCAGCACGATCACTTGCGCATCACCTTTTCAGCCGGGGTCAACGCCTCAATGTACGCCGGGCGCGAGAAGATGCGTTCAGCATACTTCAACAGCGGCAGGGCATTCTTCGACAGCTCGACACCGTAGTAATCCAGGCGCCACAGCAGCGGTGCGATGGCCACGTCAAGCATCGAAAAATCGTCGCCCAACATGTACTTGTTCTTCATGAAAATGGGAGCCAGCTGCGTCAGGCGATCGCGAATCTGGGCGCGTGCCTTGTCGAGTTGCTTGTCCGTTCCCTTCACACCGCCACGGCCTTCCAGCAGGTTCACGTGGGCAAACAATTCCTTCTCGAAATTGAGCAGGAACAAACGCACACGGGCACGCGCGACCGGATCACCGGGCATCAACTGCGGGTGCGGGAAACGCTCGTCAATGTACTCGTTGATGATGTGCGACTCGTACAGAATCAAGTCACGTTCAACAAGGATGGGCACCTCGTTGTACGGGTTCATCAGGGCGATGTCTTCGGGTTTGGCAAAGACATCCACATCGCGGATCTCGAAATCCATGCCCTTTTCAAACAGCACAAAACGGCAACGATGCGAGTAAGGGCAGGTCGTCCCGGAATAAAGCACCATCATGGGTGTGGATCTCCTCAATATTGAAAACAACGAAGCGCAGGGCTGCCCAAAGCAGGCTCCTGCGCCACCAAGGCATTCACTGATCGCTCAGTGAATGCTTCAGAATCACTTCACGTCTTTCCAGAAGACGGCATTCAAACGCCAGGCAATGACAAAGAAAATGGCCAGGAAAATCAGCACGCCAACGCCAATGCGTTGCCGCTGCTGCTGAACCGGCTCACCCATCCACTGCATGAACGCCACCAGATCGGCGACGGCGCTATCGTACTCCTGCGCCGACATGGTTCCCTTGGTCAACTCATCGAAGCCGTCGAGTTGGTGCGTCTTGACACCATGCGAATCGGTCACCTCGACAAACTTTGCCGAGCGCTGACCCTGCAATTCCCACAGCGCGTGAGGCATGCCGACATTGGGGAACACGATGTTGTTCCAACCGGTCGGACGCGTGTCGTCACGGTAGAAACCACGCAGGTAGGTGTAAAGATAGTCGGCACCCGAGCCTGAGCCGCTGGCACGCGAACGGGCCACCAGGGTCAGGTCGGGCGGAACCGCACCGAACCACTCCTTGGCATCCTTCGGATCCAGGGAGACTTTCATCACCTCGCCAACCTTGTCGGTCGGGAACAGCAAGTTGTCCTTGATCTGCTGCTCGGTCAGGCCGATGTCCTTCAGGCGATTGAAACGCATGAAGGCTGCGGCATGGCAGTTCAGGCAGTAATTGACGAACAGCTTGGCACCGTTTTGCAGCGCCGCAAGGTCAGAGACGCGCTCCTTGGGGAACTTGTCAAGCGCCAGGGCACCACCGGCGGCCTGTGCGCCCGTGACCAGGGCAAAGGCGGCCAGAAGGGAAGCAAGAATCTTTTTCATGTCGGTATGTCCTGCAACGATCAGTGGGGCTTGAAGGTCACGCGCTCAGGCACCTTCTTGAAGGTACCCAGCTGACTCCACCAAGGCATCAGCACGAAAAAGCCGAAGTACAGCAGTGTGCCAACTTGCGAGACCACTTCGCCCACAGGCGACGGTGCCTGCACGCCCAGATAACCCAGAATGACGAAGTTGATCACGAACACCGCATAGACCAGCTTGTGCCAGCCCGGACGGTAGCGAATGGACTTCACCGGGCTCTTGTCGAACCAGGGCAGACCCGCCAGGATCACCACGGCACCACCCATCACGACCACGCCCCAGAACTTGGCTTCCAGAACCTTCAGCAAGGCAATGACGACGGCCGCCACCACCAGGCCTGCCACCTTGGACTTGCCCTGCCCCTTGATCAGGTTCAGGACCGCACCCAGTGCAACGATGACAGCGAGCACGTTGACCATGAGGTCAGTGGTGGCACGCAACATCGAATAGAACGGGGTGAAATACCAGACGGGTGCAATGTGCGTGGGGGTCTGATACGGGTCGGCCGGGATGAAGTTGTTGTACTCCAGGAAGTAGCCGCCCAATTCAGGGGCAAAGAAGATCACGGACGAGAACAGGATCAGGAAACCGACCACACCCAGAATGTCGTGAACCGAGTAATAAGGATGGAAGGGAATGCCGTCCAGAGGGATGCCGTTGGCGTCCTTCTTTTCCTTGATTTCGATGCCGTCGGGGTTGTTCGAACCCACTTCGTGCAGCGCGATGATGTGCGCCACCACCAGGCCCAGCAGGACCAGCGGCACCGCAATCACGTGCAGCGAGAAGAAGCGGTTCAGCGTTGCGTCGCCCACCACAAAGTCGCCACGGATCAGGATGGCCAGGTCCGGTCCCACGAAAGGCACGGCGGCAAACAGGTTGATGATCACCTGCGCACCCCAGTACGACATCTGGCCCCACGGCAGCAGGTAGCCCATGAAGGCCTCGGCCATCAGCGCCAGGAAGATCAGACAACCGAAGATCCAGACCAGTTCACGCGGCGTGCGGTAAGAACCGTAAATCAAACCACGGTACATGTGCAGATACACCACGACGAAGAACGCCGAGGCACCTGTGGAGTGCATGTAGCGAATCAGCCAGCCCCAAGAGACATCACGCATGATGTACTCGACCGAGGCGAACGCCTGGCTGGCGTCAGGCTTGTAGTTCATGACCAAGAAAATACCGGTCACGATCTGGATCACCAGCACCAGCATCGCGAGCGAACCGAAGAAATACCAGAAGTTGAAGTTCTTCGGCGCGTAGTACTCGGACATGTGCTCCTTGTACATCTTGGTCGCCGGGAATCGGTTATCGACCCAGGTCATCAACTTCTCGCCTGCCGACGCTCCGGCCGGCGCTTGCTTGAATTCAGCCATTGTGGATCTCCGGGTCAGGCCTTCTTGTCTTCACCAATGAGGAGTTTGGTGTCAGACAGATACATGTGGGGAGGCACCTCGAGGTTGGTCGGGGCGGGTTTGTTCTTGAACGCACGACCAGCGAGGTCAAAAGTGGAGCCGTGGCAAGGGCACAGGAAGCCGCCCTGCCAGTCATCTGGCAGAGAGGGCTGCGGTCCTGACTGAAACTTGGCAGTGGGCGAGCAACCCAGGTGGGTACAAATGCCCACCGTCACAAGGAATTCAGCCTTGATGGAGCGGTGCGGGTTACGGGCGTACTCCGGGCACTCTTCAGGCTTGAGTTCGGATTTGGGATCGGCCAGTTGTTCATCAAGCTTGGGCAACGCAGCCAGTTGCTCGGGCGTGCGACGCATGATCCAGACCGGCTTGCCGCGCCACTCGACCGTCATCACTTCACCCGGCTTGAGTGCACTGATGTCAGCTTCGACAGCGGCACCTGCCGCACGCGCGCGCTCGGAGGGCTGGAACGATGAAACGAAGGGGATGGCGGCGGCCACGCCACCCACGCCACCGGCGGCGCAGGCGATGGTCACCCAGGTCCGACGGCTTTGATCCACTGGCTGATTGCTCATGGGTATCCTCAGGGACTGATAGAACGAAGATATATGTATGGTGCTCAATGGTGCATTCTAACGGAGGGCCGGGGTTGATCCCGGCAGATTCCCGTTGGTTTGGCTGGGCGTTTGCGTGACGATCCTGCTACATTTTTGCCACACCCCTGGGCGACACTGCTGCGGTGGTGTCCACTGTGAGCCTGGATGCCCGGCGGATGACACCGCATCACACTGCACCCACCCGACCAAGTTCAATCTGTTTCAGGAGCAAAAAATGGGTTTCTTCAGCGAGTTCAAGGAATTTGCGGTCAAGGGCAACGTGATGGACCTCGCCGTCGGCGTCATCATCGGCGGAGCCTTTGGCAAGATCGTGGACTCCACGGTCAATGACCTCATCATGCCGCTCATTGGCAAGGCGGTGGGTGGACTGGATTTCAGCAACTACTACATTGCCCTGGCAGGCCAGGATCCCACTCTGCCCTTGGTCGAAGCCAAGAAAATAGGTGCCGTGTTCGCCTATGGCAACTTCGCCACCGTGGCACTGAATTTTCTGATCCTGGCGTTCATCATTTTCCTGATGATCAAGCAGATCAACCGCCTCAAGAACGAAGCCCCTGCCGCACCACCTGCTCCTGCTGTGACGCCCGAGGACATCGTTTTACTTCGTGAAATTCGTGACAGTTTGAAAAAATGAGCGACTCATGCAGATCTGCACGGTCGTGGCGCATTTCAATCTGTGCACTGCACCGTTTTTCGGGACAGAATCAAGCGCCTGATCCCAGGTAAACGACCGTTCGCCTGACTTTTGATTGGATTGTTTTGTGATCGACCCACGACTTGATGCCGTGCTGCAGCCCGCTCTCGGACGCATTCGAGGGGTTGTGTCGGGCGTACTGGATCAAACGATCCTGCAAATCAGCGCCCAGACCGCATCCAGCGTCAGCAATCTTCAGCGTCAAGTCCTGCTGACGGCTGACCGCGAGCTGCGACTCAAGAGCCCTCGCTTCAAGCAGTGTTTCGAGCGCGAACTCAACGCGCTGGTGGAAACGTCCCTGCAAAGCAGCGACGACACCCGTCCCAGTAGCCTGGCCAACACGGACTGGGCTTCCTTGTCTTTGGTGGACAACTCCCAGGTCGAGCGCGACGTGCAGGCCGACCGCCTGGCTTTGAGTGTGATGCCAGTCTGCGAGCGTCACCTTGAGACGGTTGGCAACTACATTGCCGGTCTGCTTGAAGATGCCAATCCGGAACGCAACCCGCTGCGCCCCAGGATGGTGGCCAAAGCCCTGCTTGACAGCCTGATCCAGGTTGGCGTTCCCGAGGATGCCACTCAGGCCATCGGCAACCTCTTGCCAGCCTTGTTGGGCCCGGCGCTGGCTGGGTGTTACGAGCAAATTGCCATCGACATGCGGGGGCATGGCCTGCAACCTTATGGCATGGCGGTACAGAAGTCCCGCAACTCCAGTGCTGTGCCCCTGGGTTCGGACAACCGGCGCACCGAGCCAGCTCCGTTGGCCTCCGACCCGGTCACCACGCGCCCAAGCGCTCTGCATGCCAGGGCTGCCCAGGCTCTCGGAGAGATGTTCGGCGTGACCATGCCCGCCCTGCCCAGCACGCCTGGCGAGGGTGGCGGTGTCAGCTCTGGCGCACCGATGAGCATGGACTTCCAGAACCTGCTGCGACAAATCAGCCAGCAAGCCGGCGAGATCGGTCATGAAGCCATGCTGGCAGCGGGGCTCAGCCCGGACGAAGCCGGTGTGCGGATGCCAGGCTTTGCCGGCCCGCTGATGGCCGTCAACCAGATTCGCGCCAACCGCGACGAACTGGTACGCGCCAGCGGAGGAGCCGCGCTCGACAAAATCGTCATCGACATCGTGGCGGCCCTGTTCGACCAGGTTCTGTCCGACCCCAAGGTTGCGCCCGAGATGGCGCGCCAGATCGCCCGCATGCAGATGCCCGTGCTGCGCGTGGCGCTGGGCGACATGAATTTCTTCAATTCACGCAAGCACCCTGTGCGGCGCTTCGTGAACCGCATCGCTTCGCTGTCAGCAGCGTTCGACGACTACAGCCAGGGGCCGGGCGCAGAGTGTCTGTCGCGCATCACCCACCTGGTCAATGACATCGTTGACGCTGACTTCGACCGCATGGATGTGTACGAATCCAAGCTGCGCGAGCTCGAAGCCTTCATCGAAGCCGAAGCGGCCCAGGACGCCACCGACAGCGCCGAAGTGGCCGCCCTGCTCACCGCCAAGGAAGCCGACCTGCGGGTGCAGCAGCGCTACATGCAGATCATGCAGCGCGAACTGCTTGATGTGGATTTGCCAGACTTCCTGCGCGACTTCCTGTCGCAGGTCTGGAGTCGCGTTCAGGTGGCTGCTGCGCACCGCGACGGGGTCGATTCCATGCTGGCGCAGCGCATGAAGGCTGCCGGTCGTGAACTGGCCATGAGCGTTCAGCCCAAAGGTCATCCCAAGCTACGCCAGGCTTTCTTGCTCAAGCTGCCGTCCTTGATGAAGGACGTCAACGAAGGTCTGGGCCTGATCCATCTTCCTGAATCAGCCAAGCAGGCTTTTTTTGCTGAACTGCTGCCTGCCCACGCAGCGTGCCTGAAGACCGCCCCCACCCATGATCTGACGCAACGGTTGCTGGAGCAGCGACTCAGGCAGGTCGAGAGCATTGCCATTCCCACGCAGGAAGAAACTGCTGGTGATTCGATGCCTTCACCGCTTGACAGCCTGCAGTCCAACAGCAGCCTGATGAGCACGTCGGCCTTCACCGCCGAAGAGATCCGGCAATCGGGCTTCATCCCGGAGGCTGCGCTGGACGGTGGCAGTCTGGACATTGACCTCAACCTCGCCGGGCCTCAGTCTGAAGCCGACCCGACGCTGGGTGAGCTCGACATCAACCTGGACACCCCTCCGCCACCTGCTGCGGGTCTGCAACTGGTGCACCACATCCAGAAGGGCACGCCCTACCACATGGTCATGCAGGGCAAGTGGCAGAAGGTGCGCCTGACCTGGATCAGCGAAGGGCGCAGTTTCTTCATTTTCACGACGGGTCATCTGCACAAGCAGACCATTTCCCTGACGGGTCGCACATTGGCGCGAATGTGCGAAAGCGGGCGTTTCAAGGCGTTCGAGCAAGCTGAATTGATCGAGCGCGCGACCGTGCGTGCTCGCAAGCAACTGGCTGCCCTGAGTTCCGGCGCGCCACACTGACTGGTCTCGCCAGCAGGCACGCCTTCAGCGGTGACGTCCGGCTACCAGCGCGCGTGCCATCCGTGCCGCTGCCGCCAAGCTGGCCGGATCAGCCCGCCCGGTACCGGCCAGGTCGAATGCGGTTCCATGATCCGGACTGGTGCGCACAAACGGCAACCCCAAGGTCACGTTGACGCCTTGGTCCAAACCCAGGTACTTGACAGGGATCAGCCCCTGGTCGTGGTACATCGCCACCACCACATCGAACTCGCCAGGGTGCTCGGGTGGTGCGTGGCGTGCGCGCATGAACACCGTGTCGGGGGCGATGGGGCCAATGGCGTTGATGCCCTCAGATCGTGCTGCCGCAATGGCCGGACCGATGATGCGCAGCTCTTCGTCACCGAACAAGCCGCCCTCTCCGGCATGCGGATTGAGTCCGGCCACCGCAATGCGTGGCTGGCTTTGCCCCCACAAGGCGGCGCTGCGGTGAGTGATGCGCAAGGTTTCGAGCACGCTGTCAAACGTCACCTGCTCGATGGCTTGCCGCAGCGATACATGAATGGTGACCAGCACCGTCTTGAGCTGATCATTGGCCAGCATCATGCGCACAGGCGCAGGCGGTTGCCCAGGTGGACTGCCTTCGGCTTGCAGCAACTCGGTGTGGCCTGGGTAAGGCTCACCGGCCAGCGCCAGCGCCTCTTTGTGCAGCGGCGCGGTCACGATGCCCGCCACCTCACTGGTCTGCGCCAAACGCACCGCTTCGCGGATGCAAGCCGCTGCGGCCCTGCCAGCGCGTTCGTCCACCCGCCCCAAAGGGGCGTCCAGCAGATCGTCGGGCAGGCCTGGCGGCACCCAGACACCCATGTCATCGGTCGCCAATGCCGAGAGATCATTCAACGTGGCGAGCACACGCACCTGGGGTCGGCGCTCGGCTGGCATCCACGCGACCGCACGCGCCATCACCCTGGGGCAACCAATCACCACAGCCTCGCGCCCACCCGGCCACCACTGGGCAATGATCTCCGGGCCAATGCCACAGGCATCCCCCATGGTGACGGCCAGAAGATCTGAACAAGCATGGGGCGTGCTGGTCACGGAAAATTTCCTTCGTGCAGTCTTGTCATGAACATATTGTGACCCCAGCTCTGCCAACAAGGCTGGGCTGGCTTGCCGATTGCTACACTCTCGGCATGAGTTGGCTCGATGAAATTCGCTGGGATGACAACGGTCTGGTACCGGTCATTGCCCAGGAGGACAGCACCGGTGATGTGCTGATGTTTGCCTGGATGAACCGGGAGGCACTGGCGTTGACGGCCGAAAAGGGCGAAGCGGTGTACTGGAGTCGCTCACGCAAGCGCCTCTGGCACAAGGGCGAGGAATCGGGTCACATCCAGAAAGTGCACGCCATTCGACTTGATTGTGACAACGATGTGGTGCTGTTGCGTGTGACGCAACTCGGTCACGAACCTGGCATCGCCTGTCACACGGGCCGTCACAGTTGTTTCTTTCAAAAATATGAGAATGGCGCGTGGGTTGCTGCCGACCCGGTTCTCAAAGACCCTGAACACATCTACAAATGAGCGATTCCCTGGACACCCTGGACGTGTTAAGCCGCTTGGCCAGCGTCATCGAGTCACGCAAAGGCGGTGACCCCGACGCAAGCTATGTGGCCCGACTGTTCCACAAGGGCACGGACACCGTCCTCAAGAAGGTGGGCGAAGAAGCCACCGAAACGGTGATGGCCGGCAAGGACATGGCAGCCAACCCCACCGAGGCCCATCGCAAGGCCCTGGTGGGAGAGTTTGCCGATTTGTGGTTTCATTCGATGGTGGCCATGGCCCACCTGGGTGTGAGCCCACGCGATGTGGTGGGAGAACTGGCACGCCGTGAGGGTTTGTCAGGTCTGGAAGAATTTGCAGCACGCGGCAAACCAGTCACAGGTCCACAAGGGACCTGAATCACGTTTCAACAAGGGACATCCCTTTTTTTCTGGAGTTCATCATGGGTTCTTTCAGCATCTGGCACTGGTTGATCGTGCTGGCCATCGTCGTCCTGGTGTTCGGCACCAAGAAGCTCAAGAACATTGGCGGCGACCTCGGTTCGGCCGTAAAGGGTTTCAAAGACGGCATGCGTGACGGCACGACCAGCGAGCCGGTCGATCCTCAGAAGGTGACCAACACCGCACGCACCGACGCCAACACCGTCGATGTTGAAACCAAGACCAAGTCCTGATGGGTTCGTCCCGCCGGTTGCCGGGAGTGGCCTGATTCATGATTGATTTCGGTATCGACAAGCTGGCCCTGATCGGGGCGGTGGCCCTGATCGTCATTGGCCCCGAGAAACTGCCGCGCGTGGCCCGCACGGTGGGCTTGCTGCTGGGCAAGGCGCAGCGCTATCTCTCTGAGGTCAAGAGCGAGGTCAATCGCTCGATTGAACTGGAAGAGCTGAAAAAGGCCAAGGAAGGCCTGGAAGATGCCGCACGCGACATCGGCCAGAGCGTGTCGGCAGGTTTGCACGAGGCGGGTGACGCCCTGAGCGAACAGGACGAGGCCACTGCCACTGGCTTCTACGACGATCAGCCCTTCTATGGCGGCGCTCGCCAGGTTCGCAAGAACTGGCGTCTCAAGCGCGGTGCCATGCCGCTTTGGTACAAGCAGCAGCACGGCATTCGTCGTCACGTGCAGTCCGGTGCTGCACGCGTCGCTCGTTTTCGTCCTTCGGTGGCCACCCGGCCACGTCAACCTTGACACCCCACGTGAGTGATCCCAAACCGAATCCAGACGAGCTGGATGGCTCCGAGCAGCCTTTTGTATCCCACCTGATCGAGTTGCGCGATCGGCTGATGCGCGCCGTCATCGCCATCGCCGTGGCTTTTGTGGTGCTGGCCATCTACCCCTCACCCTCGGTGCTGTATGACCTGCTGGCGATGCCGCTGGTGGAGCACCTGCCCAAGGGTGCCACCCTGATTGCCACCAATCCGATTTCACCCTTCATGGTGCCGATCAAGGTGACCATGCTGGCGGCCTTCATGCTGGCCCTGCCGGTGGTGCTCTATCAGATTTGGGCGTTTGTGGCACCTGGCCTCTACAGTCATGAGAAAAAGCTGGTGATCCCCTTGATCGTCTCCAGCACCCTGCTGTTCTTCATCGGTGTGGCGTTTTGCTACTTCTTCGTGTTTGGTCAGGTTTTCACCTTCATCCAGAGTTTCGCGCCCAAAAGCATCACGGCGGCACCTGACATCGAGGCCTATCTGAGCTTTGTGCTCAATATGTTTCTGGCCTTTGGTGCGGCCTTCGAGGTGCCCGTGGTGTTGGTGATTCTGGCGCGCATGGGCATTGTCTCGGTGCAAAAGCTCAAGGATTTCCGCAGCTACTTCATCGTGATCGCCTTCGTGATCGCGGCTGTGGTGACCCCGCCCGATGTGGTCTCGCAACTGGCCCTGGCCATCCCGATGTGCCTGTTGTACGAGGTGGGTATCTGGGCAGCACAGATGTTTGTCAAGCACACCAAGGCACCTGATAGCGACGAGCCGACCAGCTCCTGAACCAGCTTGCCTGACCTGATCGTCAAAAAAATGGCCCGCTTGTGCGGGCCATTTTGCTTGATCGTGCAGGAGCTGCCATATCGCCCCTGCTACGTGAGCATCACACCTTGTGTGAGTGCCGACGTGCCAGCCCTGCACCTGCCAGGGCAAGCCCCACCAGAGCAAGTCCTTCAGGCTCAGGCACAGACAAAGGTTCGGTAGAGACCGACAAACCGAAGATCAGTTCGTTGCTCGCTCCCTCGACCGTGGTGAAGCCAAGGCAACCCGTTGCGCCGGAGCCCATGACGGCCTCACAAATGCTGTCACTGAGAACCTGCAGCGTGCCCGTTCCCCCAACTGGAAAGGCGTTCACAAAATACTCGAACCCGTCGTAAGTGAACGACTCGTTGAGCAGGCCGCTGGTGAGCACGAAAATGTCGTTACAGGGGGTGGGGCTGGCCGCAACGCAGGTACCCGCCTGGTTGGATGTTTCCAGGAACTCGATGGCATAGTTGATCGGGGCCAAACCCTGCACAGGACCAACCGGCACCTCAGGAGTGAGGGACAGCGTCACGCGGAGTGTGGCGGTGTCAAGCGTCGTGCCGGTGATGGGTCGGTTGTTGTGTGTCAGCTTCAAGGTTTCAACAATGTTGGCCAACGGCGGCACGCCGGCTCCGACATAGGTGTCCACGCTGAGCCCCGGCAAGGCCGGTGGGTTCGTGATGACCAGGGAACTCTGGCCCGATCCAGTCGAGGTGCCCCAACGCAGTCGGGTGTCGCCCAGATCCCGCGTAACGCCTGACGCAGGCCCGTACGCCGACCAAGTACCTGCAATGTCCACGCCCCAGGTTTCGACCATCGCTGCGCTGGCGTGCGAGCCCAGCAGCATGGCCGCTGCCGCGAAGATGGTTGTCGTCAAATGCTTCATGTTCAACCCCATTTGAAAGTGTGTGAACCCGCATCGACGGGCGATGCGTCCCATGTGGGCCTTGTCACCCTCATACCCAGCACCAAGCACAAACCGTGCCGAATCATCGATTCAGCGTCAAGTGGTTGAAAAATCAATGAATTTTCTGTCGCCAGATTGTGCTGACACTTACATGTGTAAATTTTTCCAACACGCGCTGAGCTGGTGCGTCATTCTTCACCGTCATCCTGCTGGACCGGCAACGCCATGCGTGGTCGCTTGGCCACCGTGACCGTGGCGGTCAGGCTCTGCCCGCCGCGCAGCAGGCGCAATTGCGCCGCCTCACCCGGTTTGAGCGCGGCCACGGCATTGAGCAACTGGGCCGTGTTGGCCACCTTCTGCGAGGCCACCTCCACCACCACATCGCCCGGGCGCACACCGCCCAAGGCGGCAGGCCCGTTGTGCAGCACGCCGGTGATCAGCACCCCCTCCTTGAGCGGCAGGTTGAAGGTTTCGGCGATCTCGGGCGTGAGGTCGCGTGGCTCGACACCGATCCAGCCCCGGGTGACCTGGCCGTCGCGGATCAGGCTCTCCATCACCTGACGGGCCGTAGAGACCGGAATGGCGAAACCGATGCCCATGCTGCCGCCCGAGCGCGAGTAGATTGCGCTGTTGATGCCCACCAGATTGCCCTCGATGTCCACCAAGGCACCGCCTGAGTTGCCGGGGTTGATGGCGGCATCGGTCTGGATGAAGTTCTCGAAGGTGTTGATGCCCAACTGGTTGCGACCCAGGGCACTGACGATGCCCGAGGTGACGGTCTGACCGACACCGAAGGGGTTTCCAATGGCCAGCACGGCATCGCCCACTTGCAAGCTGTCAGAGCTGCCGAAGGTGATGGCAGGCAAACGGTCCAGCTCGACCTTGAGCACGGCCAGATCGGTGTCGGGGTCGGTCCCAATGACCTTGGCCGACGCTTTGCGACCATCGGTGAGCATGATCTGGATGTCGTCCATGCGATCGACCACATGGTTGTTGGTAAGCACGTAGCCTTCGGGCGAGACAATTACCCCTGACCCTACGCCAGACTGCGGCTGCGATTCCTGATCACCGAAGAAGTAGCGGAACCACGGGTCGCTGCGTCGGCTCTGACGAGCAGCGGTGTTGCTGGCACTCACACTGACCACGGTCGGGGCGGCTTTTCTGGCGGCATCGCGGAAGCTGGTCAGTCCGAGCCTCTCTGCACTCGCGCTGCTGGGAGCAGGCGCTGGGGCCGTGACGACCGTGGGCTCAGGCAACCCTTGCCGGGAGGTCCAGGCCGACAACCATTGTGGCCGGAACGTGGCCACCACAAAGAGCACACCGACGGCAATGGTCACCGTCTGCGAGAAAATCAACCAGGTTTTGCGCATGAACATCACAAGCCAGAAAGGGCCCGCCGTGATCGATAGAGACACCCTGCATTCCCACCTCCACCAACTGCTGGAGGTCGAACGCTTTCGGGATTATGGGCCGAACGGTCTGCAGGTGGAGGGCAAGCAGGTCATTCGCAAGGTGGTGACCGGGGTGACGGCCAGCCTGGCGCTGATCGAGGCGGCCATCGAGGCCGAGGCGGATGCCATTCTGGTGCACCACGGCCTGTTCTGGAAGGCGCAGGACGGGCGGGTCACCGGCTGGATGAAGCAGCGTCTGCAGCGCCTGCTGGCCCACGACATCAACCTGCTGGCCTACCACCTGCCGCTGGACGCCCATGCCAGCCTGGGCAACAACGCACAGTGGGGCGAGAAGTTGGGGCTGCAGGCCGATGCGCGCTTTGGCGAGCAGGACCTGGGTTTCATTGGTCCGGCGTGGGATGGTTTGACCTTGCCCGAACTGCAAGCTCGAATCTCAGCGCTGATGGGGCGCGAGCCGGTGGCTGTGGCGGGGGATGGTCGTGCGCTGTGCCGCGTGGCCTGGTGCAGTGGTGGGGCACAGGGGTATTTCGAGTCAGCGATTGCCGCCGGGGCCGACGTGTTCCTCACCGGAGAGATTTCCGAACCGCAGGCGCACTATGCGCGTGAAACCGGTGTGGCCTTCCTGGCCTGCGGGCACCATGCTAGCGAGCGCTATGGGGTGCAGGCGCTGGGCCAGCACCTGGCGGCGCAGCTGGGCGTAGAGCACATGTTCATCGAGATCGACAACCCGGCGTAAGCACGGCCAAGATCAGAGCCGCACCGGGATGCCGCGCTGCGCCATCAAGGCCTTGGCCTGCGCCACGGTGTACTCGCCATAGTGGAAGATGCTGGCGGCCAGCACCGCGTCTGCCCCACCCTGCTGCACACCGTCGGCCAGGTGGTCGAGATTACCCACACCACCCGAGGCGATCACCGGCACGCCCACGGCATCGCTCACGGCACGAGTCAGTTCCAGATCGAAACCGGACTTGGTGCCATCACGGTCCATGCTGGTCAGCAGGATTTCGCCCGCGCCATGCTCGGCCATCTGCTTGGCCCAGGCCACGGCGTCGAGCCCCACGTTCTTGCGTCCACCATGGCTGTACACATCCCAGCCCGGTCCACGTGCAGCGAGGTCTTCGCCCTGGCGTTTCTTGGCGTCGATGGCAACCACGATGCACTGCGAGCCGTAGCGCTCCGACGCTTCGCGGATGACGGGTGGGTTGGCCAGCGCGGCCGAGTTGAAGCTAACCTTATCGGCGCCGGCATTGAGCAGGCGACGCACGTCTTCGACCGTGCGCACGCCGCCACCCACCGTCAAGGGGATGAAGACCTGCGAGGCCACGGCTTCAATGATGTGCAGGATCACATCGCGACCATCGCTGGTTGCGGTGATGTCGAGGAAGGTGAGTTCGTCGGCGCCCTGGTCGTTGTAGCGTGCGGCGATCTCGACCGGATCACCCGCGTCGCGCAATTCGACGAAGTTGACGCCCTTGACGACACGACCGCCCGTCACGTCCAAACAGGGGATGATGCGTTTGGCAAGCATTGCTAGCTGACTGGTTGAATTAGAGTGTCGCCATTGTCTCAGACAGCACAAATCAATCAGAGGATGTCCATTTTGAAGTCGCACCTGCATCGCCATTTTTTGTCTGTCACCTGCCTGGCAGGCCTGATGCTCAGCCACGGTGCTGTGTTGGCCCGTGAAGAGGGACAGGATCATCCGGCCGTGACGCGCTATCCTGGCGCAAAGATCGAGGGCTACGATTTCAAGGAGTACGAGCAGGCACAACTCATTCTGAGCAAGCCCTATGAGCGCAATGGCACCTATGTGGCCGACAAGCTCTTGCCCCTCGAAGGGACCGTGACCTACATCCACTACGAGATCGACAAGCAAGCCTCGGCCCTGCAGGTGTTTCGCAACTACCAAAGCATGCTGCGCCGCAGTGGCTTCAAGGAGTTGTTCGTGTGCGAGCGCCCCTGCATTCGCGACAACCTGGGCGATTTGAAGGCGTTGCTGGGCGCGCGCAGCCTCTACCTCAACGGGGCAGAGGACATTCAATACGTGGCGGCTCAGCGCGGCAACACCTATGTGTCACTGGCGGTCAACAGCATGGGCAGCAGCACCGACGCCTGGCTGTTTGTGATCGACAAGGGGCAGCTTGATGACGGCAAGATGGGCATCTCGGGTGACAGCCCGATTGCCAAGGCCCTTAGCGCCCAAGGGCGCGTGGACCTCTACGGCTTTTACTTCGACACAGGCAAATCCAGCCTGAAAAAAGGCTCCGAGAAGACGCTGAACGAGCTGGCCCAGGTGCTGCAGGACAACCCGACACTCAAGATCCAGGTGCTGGGGCACACCGACAACGTGGGACAGGACGCCGACAATCAACAACTCTCGCAAGAGCGCGCGCAATCGGTGGTGAATGCGCTCAGCGAACAACAAGGTATCGACGGCACGCGCCTGGAGGCGCTCGGCCTGGGAGCAAGCCAACCGATTGCGCCCAACTCCAGTGAAAAAGACCGTGCGCGCAACCGCCGCGTGGAAATTGTGGCCGTGCCCGACGCCCCATCCCAGACTGCCCAACCGTCGAATCAGCCCACGACCACGTCACCGCAGTCAGGCAAGCAAGGCACTGCGGGTCAGCCGCGTGAGGTGATCAATACCGCCAACGAGGTGATCAAAGGGATCAACTCGCTGCGCGGACTGTTCGGCCGCTGAAGCGAACGCCAGATGCGCTGGCTGCGGTGGTGAACGGCACCACCGCAGACCATTCGGTCAGACGCCGCCGTTGAGTTCGTCGGCGCGCTTTTGGCCGGCGGCGAAATCGAGGTCACCGGTGTAGATGGCGCGGCCACAGATCACGCCTTCGACGCCCTCGGGCTCGACCGCGCACAGGCGTTCGATATCTTGCAGGTTGGACAGGCCGCCCGAGGCGATCACGGGGATGCTCAGCGCCTGGGCCAGCTTGACGGTGGCTTCGATGTTCACGCCCGACAGCATGCCGTCACGACCGATGTCGGTGTAGATGACGCCTTCGACACCATAGTCTTCGAACTTCTTGGCGAGGTCCACGACTTCGTGGCCGGAGAGCTTGCTCCAGCCGTCGGTGGCGACCTTGCCGTCCTTGGCGTCCAGGCCCACGATGATGTGGCCGCCGAAGGCGGTGCAGGCATCACGCAGGAAACCGGGATTCTTGACCGCAGCGGTGCCGATGATGACGTAGCTCAGGCCGCCATCAAGGTAGCGCTCGATGGTGTCGAGGTCGCGGATGCCACCGCCCAATTGCACGGGGATCTCGTCACCGACCTCTTTGAGGATGGCCTTGATGGCGGCCTGGTTGACGGGCTGGCCGGCAAAAGCGCCATTGAGGTCCACCAGGTGCAGGCGACGCGCGCCGGCATCCAGCCAGCGCCGGGCCATCGCGGCCGGGTCTTCGCCGAAGGTGGTGGAGTCGTTCATGTCGCCTTGCTTGAGGCGAACACACTTGCCGTCTTTCAGGTCAATCGCAGGAATCAGCAGCATGATGGCTGTGGTGCGTCAGTGAGAAGTGATTGAAAACCCTGGCCCGACATCAGGGCTGCCAGAGCAGGAAATTGCGATACAGGTCCAAGCCATGCTCCGCACTCTTTTCAGGGTGGAACTGCGTCGCGAAAATATTATCCCTGGCAACGGCGCAGGTGAAGCGCACACCGTATTCGGTCTCGCCTGCGCTGTGCCGGGGATCATTCACGACGGCATGGTAGCTGTGAACGAAGTAAAAATAGCTGTTGTCGGGAATACCGGCCCACACCGGATGCGGCTGACCGCCCCAGACGCCTTCGTGGCGGCTTTGGTGCACGGTGTTCCAGCCCATCTGCGGCACCTTGTAGCGGCTGCCGTCAGGCTGGGTCATGCCATCGAGACGGAAACGCACCACCTTGCCGGGGATCAGGCCCAGGCCGGGCGTGTCCTGCTCTTCGGAGTGGTCGAGCAGCATCTGCATGCCCACGCACACGCCCATCAGGGGCTTGTGGGCGGCGGCCTCCAGCACGGCACCCAGCAGGTCACCGCCGTGGGCACCCCGCAGTTCGCTCATGCAATCACGCATGGCCCCCTGCCCTGGCAGCACGACGCGCTGGGCGGCACGCACCACGGCGGGGTCATTGGTGACCACCACGTTCAGGTTGAGGTCCTTGGCGGCGTGCTCCACCGCCTGCGACACCGATCGCAGATTGCCCATGCCGTAGTCGATGACGGCCACTGTCGAGGTCTGGCTCATGAGAGTCAAAAAGATGGCAACAGAGGGGCGAGGCTCACAGGGAGCCCTTGGTCGAGGGGATCACGCCAGCCATGCGGGGATCGCGTTCGAGTGCACCGCGCAGGGCGCGGGCAAAGGCCTTGAACACAGTTTCGCACTGGTGGTGGGCGTTAACACCCTTGAGGTTGTCGATGTGCAGGGTCACGCCCGCGTGGTTGACGAAGCCCTGGAAGAACTCATAGGTCAACTGTGTGTCGAAACCACCGATGCTGCCCGAGGTGAAGGGGATGTCGATGTGCAGGCCGGGACGGCCGGAGAAGTCGATGACGACGCGCGACAGGGCTTCGTCCAGCGGCACATAGGCATGGCCGTAGCGGCGGATGCCCTTCTTGTCGCCCACGGCCTTGGCAAAGGCCTGGCCCAGGGTGATGCCCACGTCTTCGACCGTGTGGTGGCCGTCAATGTGCAGATCGCCCACCGCATGGATGTCCAGATCGACCAAGCCGTGACGGGCAATCTGGTCGAGCATGTGGTCGAAAAACCCGATGCCGGTGTGCAGCTTGGCGGCACCCGTGCCGTCGAGGTTGACGCGCACGGTGATCTGGGTTTCGGCAGTGTTGCGGGTGACCTCGGCCACGCGGTCGGCACAGTCAGGGGCCGACACCTGTTGAGGAGCGTTCATGCAGCAGGATTTGTCAAGGGTTCACGCAGGATCTCGGCCAACGCCGCCATCAAGGCGTCATTTTCGGAGGGCAGGCCCACGGTCAAACGGACACAGTTTGCCAGCAATTGATGCAGTCCGGCCACATTCTTGATCAGAATCCCTCGGGACTTGAGGGCGGCAAAGGTGGCTGCCGCATCGTTGACGCGCACCAGGATCATGTTGGCCTGGCTGGGATAGGCACGGGCACCGGGCAAGGTGGACAGGAAGGCCAGAATGCGCTCACGCTCAGCCTTGATGACCTCGGCTTGCCGTGCAAACTCGTCGGCATGTTCCAGCGCAAAGATCGCAGCCTCGGTGTTGAGCACGCTGATGTTGTAAGGCGGGCGCACTTTTTCGACCTGCTCGATGAGGTCGGCACGGCCCATCATGTAACCCAGGCGCACCCCGGCCAGACCGAATTTGGAGAGCGTACGCATCAGCAGCACATGCGGGTGACGCTGGAGTCTGTCCAGATAGCTTTTGCTGGCGAAGGGCTGGTAGGCCTCATCGATCACGACCAGACCCACCCCATTGGCACCCACCGCCTGCACGATCTGCTCGATGGCGTCGTCGTCCCACAGGTTGGCGGTGGGGTTGTTTGGATAGGCGATGTAGGTCAGGGCCGGGCGATGTTCCCGGATCGCGGCCAGCATGGCGGGCGTGTCCAGCTCGAAATCGACCGTGAGCGGCACACCGACAAAGCGCAGGCCATTTTGCTTGGCGAAGGCCTCGTACATGACAAAACCGGGCAGCGGTGCCAGGGCGACTGCACCCGGCTGGGCACAGGCCACCGACAGCAGCGAGATCAGCTCGTCTGAGCCATTGCCCAGCACCAGGCCGCACTCAGCCGGGATGTGGGCGTGGCAGCGCAAGGCGGCGTGCAGGGTTTGCTGGCGCGCACCCGGATACCGGTTCAACGCGACCTGACCCAGACGCTGGCCCAACTCATCCTGCAGCGCGGGTGGCAGGGTGAAGGGGTTCTCCATCGCGTCGAGCTTGATGTAGCCGGCGGCATCCTGCACGTGGTAGGCGTGCATGGCGCGCACATCGGCGCGGAAAGTGTCGAGCAGACTCATGGTGTCTCTTGGTCTGGTTACTTCTTGAGCCGGAACTCAGCCGCCTGCGCGTGGGCTTGCAGGCCTTCACCATAGGCCAGCACAGCCGCGGTCTTGCCCAGGACCTGGGCACCCGCTTCGCTGACCTCGATCAGGCTGCTGCGCTTTTGGAAGTCATAGACCCCCAGGGGCGAGCTGAAGCGCGAGGTGCCCGAGGTGGGCAGCACGTGGTTGGGGCCAGCGCAGTAGTCGCCCAGTGACTCGGAGGTGTACGCCCCCAGGAAGATGGCCCCGGCGTGGCGCAGCAGCGGCTCCCAGGTGTGCGGGTCGTTGCTGCTGACTTCCAGGTGTTCAGGAGCGATGCGGTTGCTGATCTCGCAGGCCTCTTCCATGCTGCGGGTGTGGATCAGCGCGCCCCGCCCTTCCAGCGACGCACGGATGATGGCGGCGCGCGGCATGGTGGGCAGCAGGCGGTCGATGGCCGCTTGCACCTGGGCGATGTAGGCGGCATCCGGGCACAGCAGGATGCTTTGCGCCAACTCGTCGTGCTCGGCCTGGCTGAACAGGTCCATGGCGACCCAGTCGGCCGGGGTGCTGCCGTCGGCCAGCACGAGGATCTCGCTGGGGCCGGCGATCATGTCGATGCCGACCTGGCCGAAGACGTGCTTCTTGGCGCTGGCCACATAGGCATTGCCCGGGCCGGTGATCTTGTCCACTTTGGGGACCGTGGCGGTGCCATAGGCCAAAGCGCCCACAGCCTGCGCCCCACCGATGGTGAAGGCACGGCTGACGCCGGCCACGTAGGCGGCGGCCAGTACCAGCGGGTTCTTTTCGCCACGGGGGGTGGGCACGACCATGATGATCTCGGGCACGCCGGCCACATGGGCGGGGATGGCGTTCATCAGCACGGACGAGGGGTACGCGGCCTTGCCGCCGGGCACATAGATGCCCACGCGATCGAGCGGCGTGACCTTCTGACCCAGCAAGGTGCCGTCTTCGTCGCGGTAGGACCAGCTCAGGCCGCAGGCCTGCTTCTGACGCTCGTGGTAGCTGCGCACGCGGGCGGCGGCGGCTTCGAGCGCGGTACGTTGTTCGGCGGGCAGGCTGTCGAACGCGGCTTTCAGTTCGGCTTGTCCGAGCTCCAGGTCAGCCAGGCTCGCCACATCGAGTTGGTCGAAGCGAGCGGTGTACTCCAGCACGGCGGCATCGCCCCGGGTGCGCACATCGGCCAGGATGGCGGCCACGCGGTCTTCGATGGCCGTGTCGGTCTCGGCCGACCAATGCAGCACCTTCTGAAAGGCGGCTTCGAAGTCGGGCTGGGAGGTGGCGAGGTGGCGGATCTGGACTGTCATGGTGCCAAGGATCTCAGAAATCAGGAACAGGTGGGACGCTGAGACAATGGGTTCTCGCGATCAGCGTCATAGGTCAGTGGCAGGCTCTGCCCGAGCGCTCAGGCCGGGATGGCCGACTCGAAGGCCTGGATCAGCGCACGGATGGCATCGCGCTTGAGCTTGAGGGCGGCCTGGTTGACCACCAGACGCGAGCTGATGTCCATGATGTGCTCGACCTCGACCAGCTTGTTGGCCTTGAGGGTGTTGCCGGTGGACACCAGGTCGACGATGGCATCGGCCAGGCCGGTCAAGGGCGCCAACTCCATCGAGCCATACAGCTTGATCAAGTCCACGTGCACGCCCTTGTTGGCAAAGTGCTCGCGGGCGATGGTGGTGTACTTGGTCGCCACACGGATGCGCGAACCTTGCTTGACGGCGGCGGCGTAGTCGAAGTCGGCGCGCACGGCCACGCTCATGTGGCACTTGGCGATGTTGAGGTCGAGTGGCTGGTACAGGCCATCGTTGCCACCGGCGCTGCCAGCGTGCTCGATGAGGATGTCCTTGCCGGCCACGCCGATGTCGGCACCGCCGTAGGCCACGTAGGTGGGCACGTCGGTGGCGCGCACCAACACCACGCGCACGTCAGGGCGGTTGGTGTTGAGGATGAGCTTGCGGGTCTTTTCCGGGTCTTCGGTCACCTCGATGCCGGCGGCGGCCAGCAAGGGCAAGGTTTCTTCGAAGATGCGGCCTTTGGAAAGTGCGAGGGTGATCATGGCAAGGGTCTGGTCTGGTGCGTCGGCCCGATCAAGCGGACACCGCAGAACTGGCTTCGCCAGGCTGCTGGTGTCGCCCCCTTGAGGGGGCGCGCGAAGCGCGTAGGGGGTGGGTCATTTCTGACGGGTGATGTCGGCACCGATGCCGCGCAGCTTGGCTTCCATGCGGTCGTAGCCACGGTCAAGGTGGTAGATGCGGTCAACCAGGGTTTCGCCGTCGGCCACCAGGCCGGCGATCACGAGGCTGGCCGAGGCGCGCAGGTCGGTGGCCATGACGGTGGCACCCGACAACTGAGGCACGCCGGTGACCACCGCACTGCGGCCGTCCACCGTGATGTTGGCACCCAGGCGGATCAGCTCATTGACGTGCATGAAGCGGTTTTCAAAGATGGTCTCGTGGATCACCGCGCTGCCCTCGGCCACGCAGTCGAGCGCCATGAACTGGGCCTGCATGTCGGTGGGGAACGCGGGGTACTCGCTGGTGCGGAAACCCACGGCCTTCGGGCGGCTGCTGGCGGTCACGCGGATCCAGTCGGCGCCGGCCTCGATGCCCACACCGGCTTCGCGCAGTTTGTCGATGACGGCACCCAGGTGCTCGGCCTGTGCCTTGCGCAGGGTGACATCGCCACCGGCAGCGCCCACAGCGCACAGGAAGGTGCCGGCCTCGATGCGATCGGGGATGATCTGGTGGGCGTTCGCCTCGGTCAGGCCGTGCAGACGCTCGACACCCTGGATGCGGATGCGGCTGGTGCCCCGGCCTTCAATCTGGGCACCCATGGCCACCAGCAGGTCGACAAGGTCGGTGATTTCCGGCTCTTTCGCGGCGTTCTCCAGAATGGTCTCCCCCTCGGCCAGGGCGGCGGCCATCAGGAAGTTCTCGGTGCCTGTCACCGTGACCATGTCGGTGGTGATGCTGGCGCCCTTGAGGCGCGTGGGCTGGCCGTTGGCGTCCAGCGGCGTGCTGGCCTCGATGTAGCCGTGCGCCACCGTGATCTGCGCGCCCATGGCCTGCAGACCCTTGATGTGCTGATCGACCGGGCGCGAGCCGATGGCGCAGCCACCGGGCAGCGACACGCGCGCGCGGCCGAACCGTGCCAGCAGCGGGCCCAGCACCAGGATGGACGCCCGCATGGTCTTGACCAGCTCGTAGGGTGCCTCGGGGTTGGCCACCCCACCGGCGTCGAGCGTGACGAGGTCGGGGTTGTCCTCGTGGCGACGGGCGACCACACCCATGTTGGCCAGCAGCTTGAACGTGGTGGACACGTCCTGCAGCTGCGGCACGTTGGCCAGGGTCACCGGCTCGGCGCTCAACAGCGTGGCGCACAAGTCGGGCAAGGCGGCGTTCTTGGCGCCGGAGATCGTCACTTCGCCTTGGAGGCGACGACCGCCACGGATCAGGAGTTTGTCCATGAAACACAGAGGGCGCGATGCCCCCACCGCAATGGAGGTCGCGCCTGAATTAGGGGTGACCGTGAAAAAACCGTGTGCAGCCGACTCAGCTCTGCGCGGCCCACTCGGCGGGCGTCAGGGTCTTCATCGACAGCGCATGGATCTGCTCCCGCATTCTATCGCCGAGGGCCTGGTAAACGCGCTGATGGCGCATGACACGGCTCTTGCCTTCGAACTCGTCAGAGACGATGGTCGCAAAGAAGTGCTGTCCATCACCATCGACAGACAGATGGGTGCAGGGCAGACCTGCGGCGATGTAACGCTGGACTTCGTCGGGAGTGGGGTTGGACATGCGCGACTTTCGGACAAGGATGAAATCAGTGACGGAGTTTGTAGCCGGTCTTGAGCAGGCGCAACGCCAGCAGGGACACCAGCGTGGTGGCAACACCCACCACCGCGAGGCTGAGCCAGGGACTGACGTCACTGACCCCGAAAAAGCCCCGGCGGAAACCGTCGATCAGGTAGAAAAAGGGGTTGAGGTGGGACACGCTGTGCCAGAAAGGTGGCAAAGAGTGCACCGAGTAAAACACGCCAGACAGGAAGGTCATGGGCACGATGGCGAAGTTCTGAAATGCAGCAAGTTGGTCAAACTTTTCCGCCCACAGCCCGGCGATCAAGCCCAACGCACCCAGCAACGTCCCTCCCAGCACAGCAAAAGTCAGCACCCAGACCGGTTCACGCACACCAGGCCAGGCAAACCAGCCCGCAACGGCGAACACACCCAGACCCACCACCAAACCCCGCACGAGCGAGGCACCGACATAAGCCACAAACCAGGCACGGTGCGACAGGGGGGTCAGCAAAAGGAACACGAGGTTGCCGGTGATCTTGCTCTGGATGAGCGAGGACGAGGCGTTGGCGAAGGCGTTCTGCAGCAGGCTCATCATCACCAGGCCGGGGATGAGGAAACTGGTATAGCGCACGCCGGGGAAAACCTCGACATGCTCTTCAAGCACATGACCAAAGATCAGCAGGTAAAGCATGCCGGTGAGCACCGGTGCGCCGATGGTTTGAAACGAGACCTTCCAAAAACGCAGGACTTCCTTGATGAAGAGGGGGCGAACACCCTCGAATGACTGGGCCCAGCTCATGCGACCGCTCCTTGCTGGCCATGCATGATGGCGAGGAAAACGTCCTCCAGATCGGCTCGCCCGAGTTCCAGGTCTTCAATCAGACAACCCGCCTCACGCAGACGCGCCAGCAGGGCTTCAACCTCGGCGGCGTCGCGAGCGGGCAGCTGCACCACCCGTCCAGTGATGCGGGCCTGTGCTGCCAGGTCAGCAGGCAAGGTGGCGTCGGTTTTGAAGCGCAGCATGGTGGAGGCAGTCCCGGCCAGCAGGGCCGAGGTGCGGTCCAGCGCAACGAGCGCGCCCTTTTTCAGCATGCCGATGCGGTGACACAGGGCTTCAGCCTCTTCCAGGTAATGGGTGGTGAGCAACACCGTGTGCCCTTCCTTGTTAAGGCGGGCCACGAAATGCCACAGGGTCTGGCGCAGTTCCACATCGACCCCAGCGGTGGGCTCGTCCAGCACGATGACGGGGGGGCGGTGCACCAAGGCCTGCGCGACCAGCACACGACGTTTCATGCCGCCCGAGAGTTGCCGCATGTTGACATCGGCTTTGTCGCTCAAACCCAGGTTGGACAGCAACTCGTCAATCCAGTCGTCGTTGCGCCGAATGCCGAAGTAGGCGCTTTGAATGCGCAGCGCTTCGCGAACCGAGAAGAAGGGGTCGAACACCAGCTCCTGGGGCACGACACCCAGGGCGCGACGGGCCTGGGCGTAATCGCTCACCACATCGTGACCCTGCACGGTGACCTGGCCAGAGGAAGCCCGGCTCAAGCCCGACAAAATGCTGATGAGCGTGGTTTTGCCTGCCCCGTTGGGGCCCAGCAAACCAAAAAACTCGCCTTCCTTGATGTCGAAACTGACATCTTGCAGGGCGCGCACGGTGCGCCCGCCTGAAGTGAAGGTTTTGGAGACGTGCTGAAAAATGACGGCGCTCATGGAGGGGGCGATTCTAGGCCAGCACGGCCAAGCGTGCTCGCCACCCGTCCATGTCCGACTTCAGGCCTGGGGGCCAGACGCCTTTTCAACCATGCGGCTGACGTTTTTGGCGATTTCAGCCTCGATCATGGGCTTGAAGGCCTTCATCATCAGACCGAGTTTGATGTTCACATCGAAACTGTTGGCCGTGACTTTCATGGTGCCATTGACGCCAGAGCGCTCGAAAGCGATCAGATCCTGATCGTCGCCTGCCTGGTGCTTGCAGGTCAGACCCATCTTCGCTGCAGCGCCGTCAGCCCAGCGCTGGGCCAGTTCACGAGCCTTGGGCAGACCGAGGTTATGGGATTGCTGAAACTGCACGTCGCTCATGAGCATCCTTAAATAAAGGTGATGGGATCAAGGGCTGGACTATAAATAGCTGACACGCCCAGTCAAGCCCCAAACTCGGGCATTGGGCATTTGTCAGACAATCTTCCCCCTTGATGAGGGGTCTTTTCGGACAGGTAAGATGGGCACAGACCATTATTGCGGTGAGCCCATGTCCAGTCCCGAGGCCGTTTCCCCTTCGCTTGTTCTGCCTGAATTGCTGGCACAAAGCGATGCCATGCGTGTGTTGCGCCGCGACATTCACGCCCACCCGGAGTTGTGCTTTCAAGAGGAGCGCACCTCAGAGATGGTTGCCCGCACACTGCAAGCCTGGGGCATTGAGGTGCATCGGGGTTTGGCCCAAACCGGGGTGGTGGGTGTGATTCAGGGTCGGCCCGGCTCTCGCGCCATTGGCTTGCGCGCCGACATCGACGCCCTGCCCATGACAGAGCACAACCAGTTTGCCCACGCCAGCCGTCATCCAGGCCGCATGCACGCCTGCGGTCATGATGGGCACACGGCCATGCTGTTGTCAGCCGGACAGTACCTGGCCGCGCACCGCGATTTCGCTGGAACGGTGTATCTGGTGTTTCAACCCGCTGAGGAAGGCGGGGGGGGCGCACGCGAAATGATCAAGGGCGGCCTGTTCGAGCGTTTTCCGATGGACGCCATCTTCGGCATGCACAACTGGCCGGGTATGCCCACTGGCACCTTTGCCATCAAGGATGGTCCGTGCTTTGCATCCAGCAACGAGTTTCACATCACCATTCGCGGCAAAGGCAGCCACGGGGCCATGCCACACCTGGGTGTTGATCCGGTGCCGATTGCCTGTCAATTGGTGCAGGCGTTTCAAACCATCGTGTCACGCAACCTGCGGCCGATCGAGACCGGTGTGATCTCGGTGACGATGATCCAGGCTGGCGAGGCGACCAACGTGATTCCGGAAGCCGTGACCTTGCAGGGTACGGTGCGCACGTTCACCACCGATGCGCTGGACCTGATCGAGACGCGGATGCGCGAGTTGAGTCAGCAGATGAGCGCAGCCTTCGGTGCCACGACTGAATTCGAGTTTCAGCGCAATTACCCCCCCACGGTCAATCACAGCGCCGAGACCGCCTTTGCGCGCCAGGTCATGCTGGAAATGGTGGGGCAAGAGGGGGTGCAGGAGTTTGAGCCCACCATGGGGGCCGAGGACTTCAGCTATTTCCTGCAGCACAAGCCGGGTGCGTATTTTGTGATTGGCAATGGCGATGGCACACACCGCGAAGGTGGCCATGGCCTGGGGCCCTGCATGTTGCACAACCCAAGTTACGACTTCAACGACGAACTGATCCCTTTGGGGGGGAGCCTGTGGGTGAGGTTGGCGCAACGCTGGCTGGCTCAGCCCTGACGCAGAGGGCAGACGGCAGCATCTGCCTCAACCTACCGCTCCGTTGTTGAGGTTGGTGACGCGGCGGGTGCGCTCGCGGTCAAGCACATGGCTCACCGTGGTTTCTGGCACGCCCAGGGCATCGAGCACGAAGGCGGACAGTTGCAAACCCGCTTCAACGGTTTCTGGAATCACCATGTTGGCACCGGCCGCCAGCAGGTCGCGGGCGTGTTTGGTATCACGCGAACGGGCAAAGATCTGCAACTGCGGGTACTCGCTGCGCACCGCACGCACGGTGGCAAGGGCAGCGGCTGGCTGGTCCATGGTGACCACAACGGCAGCGGCCTGCCCCACGTGCAGACGCTGCAGGAAGTCCGGTCGGGTTGCATTGCCATAGAACACCGGTTTGCCCTTGTTGCGCAAGCGGGCCACCACGTTGGCGTCTTGCTCGACGGCGACGAAGGACACGCCCTGGTCCAGCAACACTTCACCAATGAGTTGGCCCACACGGCCATAACCGGCCACCACCACCTGCCCGGTGCCGAGAGAGGGGATGGTTTCGAGCATGCTCAGCGGGCTGACGGGAGGATGCTTTGCATCGAGCCGTGCGCCCAGCCACTGCCCCCACTGCGCCACCATGGGGGTGACGAACAGGGTCAGGCCGACGACCAGCAGGACAAACTGCGCCATCTCGGCTGACAAGAGCTTGCTGGCGGCAGCCACGCCGACGACGATGAAGGCGAATTCACCGCCCTGCCCCAGCAGCAAGCCGGACTCGACCGAACGCCCCCAACTGAGCCCGCCCAAACGAAAAAGGACGGTGACCACAGAGGCCTTGATGAGGATCAGACCCACGACCGAGAGTGGCACCCACAGAAGATTGGCCATGATGGCGCGGGTGTCAATGCCCATGCCGACGGTCATGAAGAACAGGCCCATCAACAAACCCTTGAAGGGTTCGATGGTGACTTCAACTTCGTGACGGTATTCGGTTTCGGCCAGCAGCAGACCCGCCAGGAGCGCCCCCAGGGCCATGGACAAGCCTGCAGCCGCAGTGAGCCCGGCGATGCTGAGGGTGGCCAGCAGGGTCAGGGCCATGAAAACATCGGACTGACGCTGGCGTGCGAAATTGCGGAACAGCGGGCGGATGACCTTGCGCCCGATCACGAAGATCAGGACCACGGCAAGCACGGATTTGAGCAAGGTCGTGCCGGTGACCGTCCAGACATCGGAGGTGTTGCCGCGTGACAGCAGGTCGATGAGGATGAGGACAGGCACGACCGCCAGATCCTGAAACATCAACACGGCAAAGACGGATTGCCCCATCGGCGTGGCCAGCGCTTCGCGTTGCGACAGAAGTTGCACGACCACGGCAGTAGAGGAAAGGGACAGCACCATGCCGAGCACCATGGCTGCCTGCCAGGTGTTACCGAACGCCATGGCCAGCGTGCAAATGACTGTCGAGGACAGCGCCACCTGCAAGACTCCAGCACCAAAAACCCAGTTCCGCATGGCCCACAGACGTTCGGCCGACAGTTCCAACCCGATCATGAACATGAGGAACAGGACGCCGATCTCGGCCAGCACCGTCACACCCTGGCGCTGTGGGAAGGTGAACTGTGCCAGCCAGGGCCAGGTGTCCACCCACAAACCCAGGCCGAAGGGACCCACCACCAGTCCCACGCCCAAAAAGCCAAGCACCTGGTTGACTTTGAGGCGCTGCAGCAGTGGGATGAGCACACCCGCCAGCGTCAGGAAAAGCAGGGTTTCGCGCAGAAACGGCAGGCTGTGTTGTTCAGTCATGCACGGACCTTGTTTGCCCAACCCACACGCTGTGGGTGGTAATCACCCCCCTCACGGGACTCAAGCTGGCTGCGGAATGGGTCAACGGCGACATCATCTTTCGATTGTGCACCGGCGCAGGTCATGAACACTGCACGGACACCGTTATCCTGTGCGGATGTACACGTCATTCTTTGGCCTGACACAGCCACCTTTCTCGATTGCACCCGATCCGCGCTATCTCTACATGAGCGAGCGGCACCGCGAGGCCTTGGCGCACTTGCTCTATGGCGTGGAAGGGGGCGGGGGCTTCGTGCTGCTGACCGGCGAGATCGGAGCAGGCAAAACGACGGTGTGCCGTTGCTTTCTGGAGCAGGTGCCCAAGGGCTGCCATGTGGCCTACATCTTCAACCCGAAGTTGAATGTGCCGGAATTGTTGCAGACCATTTGCGAAGAATTCCGCCTGCCCGATGTCAGACCCGCACAAGCCACTGCCGGGGTCAAGGAGAACATCGACCGGCTGAACGCCTGGTTGCTGCGCAATCATGCGGAGGGGCATCACAACGTCCTGATCATTGACGAGGCGCAGAATCTCTCGCTGGAGGTGCTGGAGCAATTGCGCCTGTTGACCAATCTGGAGACCAATGAGCGCAAGTTGCTGCAGATCATCCTGATCGGGCAACCGGAGTTGCGCGACATGCTCGAGCGCCCCGAGATGGAACAGTTGGCGCAACGGGTGATTGCGCGCTATCACCTCGATGCCCTGTCGGCCCCCGAAACCGCACAGTACATCCGGCACAGGTTGAAGGTGGCCGGCCTGGCGCGCGGGCGACTGTTTGACAGCGAGACCGTGCGACGTGTGCACCGTTGGACGCGCGGGGTGCCGCGACGCATCAATTTGCTGTGTGACCGGGCGCTGCTGGGCGCTTACGCTGAAAACCAGTCGCAGGTGAGTGTGGAGATTGTGGACAAGGCGGCCTCGGAGGTGTTTCCACGCCAGGCGCGTCAGCGGGCACAGGCTGCTGCCAGTCCATCCAAAAAACAGACCCCTCCGAGTGAGGTCAGCCCACGTCACAATTTGATCTGGATGGCGCTGGTTCTGACAGGGGTGACGGGGCTGGGCGTGGCGCTGTGGCTGCATCAACAGTCGGGCGCACAGCTCAGTGTGCCCAAGACTGAAGTCAGGGTGCAGGGCAGCGTGGCACCCGCCTCTGGCGTGACGCGCACGCCTGACACGGCTGTCAGCACGCCATCGCTCGCACCGGCGCATACCGTGGTCGATGCCGCACAGTTGATGCAATTGGCCCTGGCCGATGAGAACACCGCCTTGCGCGAACTGGTGACGCTTTGGAAGGTGACCGATGCACGAGGGGATGTTTGTCAGAACGCCTGGCGGTACGGCCTGATGTGCCACGTTCAAAGCGGCGGCCTGGCGCAGATTCGCTTGCTGGATCGCCCGGTGGTGGTGCGCCTGCAGGCAGGTGCGCAGCTGAGTCATGTCTTGCTGACGGGGCTCGATGCCCGGCACGCTCATGTGCAGGCGGGCTCGCAGACCGTTGCGGTGCCGCTGAGCACGCTGGCCACCTTGTGGCGGGGCGATTTTGTGACGCTATGGCAAACCCCGCCCGGCTACCGCGCCAAGCTGATGCAGGGACAGCGCAGTGCAGCTGTGGCCTGGGTGGCGACACAATTGGCCCGTCTGGATGGGCGCGAACCACCTGCGGAGGGGGGGGAGGCCTTTGACGCAGCGCTGGAAGCCCAGGTACAAACCTTCCAGTTGTCACAGGGTCTGGCACCCGATGGCGTGGTTGGTGCCACCACCCTGATGCAACTCAACCGCGCTATCGGCGTGCCTGAACCTCGTCTTACCGTGGCAGGGGGTTTCATGCCATCTGCACCTTCGTTGCCTGCCATGGAGTCTGCCCGTGTCCTACATCCTTGATGCCCTGAAAAAGGCCGACGCCGAACGTGAGCAAGGGCGTGTACCCGGGTTGCACACACACGCGAGCGACATCGAAGCGGAGTTGGGACCGATCACGCGCATGCCGTCCCTGTGGGTGATGGGCCTGGGTGTGGGTCTGGTGTTGATGGCAGCAGGTGCAGTCTGGTTGGGGATGCGACCGAAGGGCGTGGAGACTGCGACGGCAACACAGCCTGTTGCGCCTGAACCTGCTCCTGCTCCTGTCCCAGCTCCCGTTCCTGCCCCGATGCCGGAGCCCGCCCCGGCACCGAGGGTCGCTGCAGCGCCACCACGCGCGGTGCAGTTACCTGCAGAGTCCGTCACACCACGCAAGGCGCTGCGAACGCCGATCCACGTGGACCCGGCTGCAACATCAGTGACATCCGAGAAAGTGCCAACCCTGGCAGAGTTGCCTCAAGAGGTGCGACGCACCTTGCCTACGTTGAGCGTGAGCGGGGCCATGTACTCAGACAGCCCGGCCAGCCGCATGCTGCTGATCAACAACCGCGTGTTCCACGAAGGCGACCAGCCCGCTGCCGGATTGGTGCTGGAAGAAATTCGACTGAAGTCGGCGGTGTTCAACTATCGCGGAACACGCTACGCCGTCTCGTATTGACGGCGTTGACCGTGTGCATGGGCGTTCAGATGTTCACGTCACCCTCAGCGTCCGCGCAGCGGCGCGTCAAATGGGCCAGTGCCTCTTCGACCTGGTCCACCAGCACCAGGCACAGATCGCCGGGTTGCAAGCGGCCCAGGGCCGTGTCGATGGCCAGAAATTCGCCGCGAATTTCCTCGACCTGCTGCACGCGGGGTGCGTTCACCAGCCCTTCACGCAGCAGCTTCAACACCTCGCCATCGGAGCGGCCACGCTGGCAGGCATCCTGAAACAGGATGGCCTCGTCGAAGGCCTGCCCCAGGATGACGGTTTGCTCGCGGATGTCTTCATCGCGGCGGTCACCGGCGCCACTGATCACCACCGAGCGACGCTGGGCCGGCAAGGCGTTCACGGCGGCCACCAGGGCGCGCATGGCGTCGGGGTTGTGGCCATAGTCGGCAATGACTGTGGCACCCTTGTAGTCCAGCACATTGAAGCGACCCGGTGCGTTGTCGGCATCGTTGACGAAGCTGGCCAGACCACGGCGGATCACATCCCAGTCCAGCTCACTGCTCCAGGCCGCACCCACCGCCGCCATCACGTTCTCGATCTGGAAGCCAATGGTGCCGTTGCGGGTGATGGGAATGTCGCGCAGCGGCAGCAACTCGCGCCAGCTGCCCTCGGCCACGACGATGGCGTCGCCATCGATGCAGATGCTGCGCTTGCCCTGCGCCCGATGCGCCGTCAACACGGGGTTGTGTGGTTCGGCGGCAAAGTAGATGACACCACCAGGGCACTTGGTCGCCATGTCCACCACGATGGGATCAGCCGCATTGAGCACCGCATGACCGTTTTCAGCCACGTTCATGACGATGACGCGCTTGAGCACCGCCAGGTCTTCGACCGTGGTGATGTAGTTCAAGCCCAGGTGGTCGCCTGCACCGATGTTGGTCACCACGGCCGTCTGGCAGCGGTCATAGCCCAGCCCCTCACGCAGGATGCCGCCCCGGGCGGTTTCGAGCACGGCAGCGTCCACATCAGGGTGCATCAGCACGTTGCGTGCGCTTTTGGGGCCGGAGCAGTCACCGCTGTCGATCTGGCGGCCGTTCACATAGACACCGTCGGTGTTGGTCATGCCGACACGCAGGCCACTGGTAGCCAGCAGGTGCGCGGTCAGGCGGGCGGTGGTGGTCTTGCCGTTGGTGCCGGTCACGGCCACCACGGGGATGCGGCCATCTTCGCCGTGCTGGAACAGGTGGGCCACCATGGCTTCACCCACATGGCGACCCTTGCCGAATGAAGGTGACAGATGCATGCGCAGGCCAGGCGCAGCGTTGACCTCGACGATGCCGCCATGCTGGTCTTCCAGAGGCTGATGCATGCTTTCGGCCAGCACGTCCACACCGCAAATGTCGAGACCGATGGTTTGGGCTGCGGCGATGGCGCGGGCCGCCACGGAAGGATGCACGGTGTCGGTCACATCGGTGGCCGTGCCCCCGGTGGACAGGTTGGCGTTGTTGCGCAGGATGACGCGACGGCCTTCTTCGGGGATGGCATCGGGGGTCAACCCCTGGATGCCCAGGCGCGCCACGGCAATCTCGTCCAGGCGCATTTTTGTCAGTGAGGTGGCGTGGCCATCGCCACGGCGCGGATCCCTGTTGACCTCATCCACCAGTTCGCGCACGGTGTGGATGCCATCGCCGATCACGTGAGCCGGCTCACGGCGAGCGGCCGCCACCAGTTTGTCGCCCACCACCAGCAGGCGGAAATCGTGTCCCGGCAGGTATTTCTCGACCATGACCGTGCCGATCTCGGCAGCAGCCTTGTAGGCAATCTCCAGATGTTCACGGCTGACGATGTTGACCGTCACGCCCTTGCCCTGGTTGCCATCCTGGGGCTTGACCACCACCGGCAGCCCAATTTCCAGGGCCACGGCCCAGGCGTCGTCCACATCGCGCACCGGGCGGCCAATCGGCACGGGCACGCCCGCAGCGGCCAGCAGGCGCTTGGTGAGGTCCTTGTCCTGGGCAATGGATTCGGAAACGGCGCTGGTCGAATCCACCTCTGCAGCCCAGATGCGGCGCTGCCTGGCACCCCAGCCGAACTGCACCAGGCTGCCTTGCGTCAGGCGACGCCAGGGAATGCCACGCGCTGCGGCAGCCGCCACGATGGCACCGGTGCTGGGCCCAAGTCGCACGTCTTCGTCCAGATCGCGCAATTGAGCCAGGACCGCCTGCAGATCAAAGGCGGTATCGTGCTGCGCCGCTGCGATCAAGGCCTGCGCGTGCTTGAGGGCCAGTTTGCCGACCGCCTCTTCGCTGTACTCGACCACCACCTGATAAATACCTTCTTCCAGGGTGATGGCCGTGCGACTGAAGGTGACGAGGCAACCGGCCTGCGCCTGCAGCGCCAGCGTAGCGGCCTCCAGCACATGGGCCAGTGAGATGTGGTCGGGCCGCCCCGCCGGACGCAGCGCCCCGAGGGACGGGAACAGCTTACGCAGGCGATCTTCAAAGCCGGGCAGTGTCTGGAGCGTGCGCTCGGACGGCTCACAGGCCACGACGGCCTCGATGGCCGTCTGGCGGCTCCAGAGATTGGGGCCACGCAGGGCCCGGATGCGAGAAACGTCCATCTCTTGTGTCTCTTGGTGTTCGCGTCGAATGTTCGCGTCGTGAGATCGGGCCGAGCTCAGCGCACGGCCTGCGCGGTCGGGTCGAAAGTTTCCATGCCTGCCGCGATGAGCTCAGGCGCAATGTCCAGGGCCCAGGCCACGGCCACCGAAGCCAGCAGGGACTGCACACCGGCACCCGGCAGCGGGTGCCGGGTCAGGCCACCCATCACCCGGCGTGCCGAGGCACTGTCCAGATCGATGCAACGCACCGGCGTGTGCCCGTTGTGAGTCAACAGCACGTGGTTGTCTTCCACCGAAACCGTGCGCCCGCCCCTGGCGCGGTGCGCCACCATGACCGGACTGTGCTGGTTCACATCATAGAAAATGACCTCGCCATCGCACAACTCGGCCATCTCGACCAGGCGTGCATCGGCCGCATGCAGCACGGCCACGCCCTCAGGCAGCACCACATCCACTTGCGTGCGCAGCACCTTGAACATCTGCTCGGACTCATGGATGTCGTGCGCGGCCAGTGCCGGATCCACCGGCGTCTCGGCACCACGCAGGTCGGTCACCAGACCCACCTGGCAACGGTCGTAGGCCAAGCCTTCATCCAGGATACTGATCGGACTGTTTTCCACCACAATGGCGTTAACCTCGCGGTTCATCAGCAGGCGCTCGGCCGCCGCAAAGTTGGCGCGGTTGCCGGACTCGACGCAACGTGCGCCCAGAAACAACCCATCGCTGCAGGCCAGACCCACCACCTTGCCGCTCAGGTGCAGGAACCACGCTGTCAGGCGGGCAATGTGGGTCACCCCCAACGATCCGGCGACGCCGATGATGGGCACGCGACCCGTCTCGTCTTCATCAAACAGGTTGTCAACAATGGCCTGCCCGACCGGACGGGGCAGTCCCTCTGCGGGCTTGAGGTGCATCAGCAGACCCGGGCCGGCGTTGACCTCGACCACCGCACCACGCTGGGGGGCCAGCGGCTTGGCAATGTCTTCGACCACCAGGTCGATCCCGGCAATGTCGAGTCCCACCACACGCGCGGCCAGAGAGGCCAGGTACGCGATGTCGGGGTGCACATCGTCGGTGCAGTCGATGGCCACGTTGCCATTGCGCTGCACCAGCACCTTCTGACCGACCTTGGGAACAGACGTGCCATCGAGCCCCTGACGTGCCAGCAACAAGCGCGTGGCAGCATCCTGCTCCAGAACAACCTTGCCAAGAGGAAACTCTTCCGCATCGCCTCGGCGGGGATCGCAGTTGATCTGCGCTTCGATCAGGCCCACCACGGTGTCACGGCCATTGCCCATGATCCAGAGACTCTCGCCCTTCGCGGCTGCCACCATCTTGCCCCCGACAATCAGCAGCCGGTGCTCATCGCCACGCACGTAACGCTCGACGATCACCTCGCTGCCCTCGGTCTGGGCAATCTTGAACGCCGCCTCAACGTCGGCGCGCTCGGTCAACTCCAGCGACACGCCCCGGCCATGGTTGCCATCCAGCGGCTTGACCACCACCGGCAGCCCGATGTCTTGCGCGGCTTCCCAGGCAGCCTCGGGGCTGTCCACCACCTCGCCCTCGGGCACCGGCACCCCGCAGGATTTCAGCAGGGTCTTGGTCAAGTCCTTGTCACCGGCAATCGCCTCGGCGATGGCACTGGTTTTGTCGGTCTCTGCCGTCCAGATGCGGCGTTGCGCCCGCCCATGACCCAACTGGACCAGGTTGCCGTCGTTCAGACGAATGTGCGGAATCCCCCGACTGGTGGCTGCACCCACGATGGCCGCCGTGCTGGGGCCCAGATAGCAGTCGTCGATCTGGTTGCGCAGACGCTCGACGGCAGCGGTCACATCGAACGCTTCGTCATGGATCACGGCCATCAAGAGGGCATGCCCCTCGGCCAAGGCCAGGCGGGCGACCTGCTCGTCGCGAGCACGGAATACCATGCGGTACACCCCACGCTGCGCAGTGCTGCGGGTCTGACCGAAACCCGTGGGCATGCCCGACAGGTTCAGCAATTCGATGATCACATGCTCCAGGACGTGGCCAGCCCAGGTCCCCTCTTCCAGCCGCTGGAGAAACCCGCCCGGTTCGCCCACGCCGCAATGGTGCTCGGCCAAGGCGGGTAACAGCGCGATCAGCCGCGCATTGAACCCAGGCAGTTTGTGCGAGGGCCAGTCTTCCAGCTCACCCAGGTCGAGCCATACCTCCAGCGCCTGGCGATAAGTCCAGATGTTGGGGCCACGCAGGTAGTTGACCCGCAGCAACGTGATGTTGTTCTTCTTGCTCATATCCAGCCTGACTGACAGCAGCCAGCCCTATTGTCGGGTCATAAACGTGGGACACAAATTCAACATGGAGAACGCCGCATCGGTGAGAATGCCGGCACGCCCAAGTCAGACTTGGCTTTGGCGGCGCTTTCTGGTTCGGCTCTCACCATGCACTCTCGTTCACCCCTTGCCACCTCCGGGTCTGCCCCCTTTCAGGACAGCGCAGACGCGCACGCGCCGCTGACCTCGGCAGACAACGTTCTGGCCCGGCTATCGGTTGACCTGAACGCACAACTTCACTTTGCCAACGGCACGCTCATCCTCACCGAGCATCATCTGCATGCGCAAGACGATGCGCAAGGCCGCTGGCGGTCGTGGCTCCTGAATGCCGATCTGTCGCTGTCTCACCACGATCATGCCGGCGTGGCGACGCTGACCCTGCACACCCCCCACCACGGTCTGGCCAGTTGGCAAGTGACGATGGCACAGCAAGTTGCCCTGCAGCACCTGACCGAACAGTTCGATAAGCAACAACACGTGCGTGCCACCGGCCAGAGCCTGACCGAGGACGACAGCGATCACTGCCCAACCTGCCACGCCCCCCTGCCCCCCGACAGCGACGAGTGCAACGTCTGCCGCCGTGACAGGCCAACCACGCCCTCCACCTGGGTCTTGCTGCGCCTGTGGCGTTTTGCCCGCCCCTATCAGGGCATGCTGCTGGCCGGCTTCCTGCTGACCCTGGCTGGCACCGCCGCCACGCTGGTGCCGCCCTACCTCACCATGCCGCTGATGGACGAGATCCTGATCCCGTTCCAGAACGGGCAGGCCATTGACACCAACCACGTGCTGCTGCTGCTGTCCGGCCTGCTGGCGTCGGCCCTGGCCGCCTGGGCGCTGGGCTGGGCACGCACCTACGTGCTCGCACTGGTGTCTGAACGCATCGGGGCCGACCTGCGCACCGCCACGTTCGAGCACCTGCTGCGCCTGTCGCTCGACTACTTCGGCAGCAAGCGCACCGGCGACCTGATGGCCCGCATCGGCTCCGAAACCGACCGCATCAACGTCTTTCTGTCGCTCCATGCCCTCGATTTCGCCACCGACGTGCTGATGATCGCCATGACAGCGGCCATCCTCACCTCCATCAACCCCTGGCTGGCCCTGGTCACCCTGGTGCCCCTGCCCTTCATCGCCTGGCTGATCCACCTGGTGCGCGACCGCCTGCGCACCGGCTTTGAAAAGATCGACCGCGTCTGGGGCGAGGTCACCAACGTGCTAGCTGACACCATCCCGGGCATCCGCGTCGTCAAAGCCTTTGCCCAGGAGCAGCGCGAGGCCGACCGCTTTCGCGCTGCCAACCAGTACAACCTGCAGGCCAACGACAAGCTCAACAAGACCTGGTCGCTGTTCACCCCCACCGTATCGCTGCTGACCGAAATCGGCTTGCTGGTGGTGTGGGCCTTCGGCATCTGGCTGGTGTCCGAGCAGGACATCACCGTGGGCGTACTCACCGCCTTCATCGCCTACATCGGGCGCTTTTACGGCCGGCTCGACTCCATGAGCCGCATCGTCTCGGTGACGCAAAAGGCCGCCGCCGGTGCCAAGCGCATTTTCGACATCCTCGATCACGTCTCCAACGTGCCCGACCCGGTCAACCCGGTGAAGCTGCCTGCCTTGCAAGGCCGGCTGGAGCTGGACCGCATTGGCTTTCGCTACGGTAGCCGTGCCGTGATCCGCGACGTCAGCCTGGACATCCGGCCCGGCGAGATGATCGGCCTGGTGGGCCACAGCGGCTCGGGCAAGAGCACCCTGGTCAACCTGATCTGCCGTTTCTACGATGTCACCGAGGGTGGCATCCGCGTCGATGGCGTGGACGTGCGCCGCATTGCCGTGGCCGACTACCGCCGCCACATCGGCCTGGTGCTGCAAGAGCCCTTCCTGTTCTTTGGCACCATCGCCGAGAACATCGCCTACGGCAAACCCGACGCCACCCGCGAAGAGATCATCGCCGCCGCCCGCGCCGCCCATGCCCACGAGTTCATCCTGCGTCTGCCGCAAGGCTACGACTCGCTGGTGGGCGAACGTGGCCAAGGCCTGTCCGGTGGCGAGCGCCAGCGCATCAGCATTGCCCGTGCGCTGCTGATCAACCCGCGCATCCTGATCATGGACGAGGCCACCTCGGCCGTGGACACCGAAACCGAGAAGGAAATCCAGAAGGCGCTGGACAACCTGGTCCAGGGCCGCACCACCATCGCCATTGCCCACCGCCTGTCCACGCTGCGCAAGGCCGACCGCCTGGTGGTGATGGACAAAGGCCGCATCGTGGAAGTGGGCCCGCACGACGAGCTGATGGCCCGCGAAGGCGCGTACTGGCGCCTCTACCAGGCGCAGGCCCGCAAGGCCGAGCAAGAAGCCCTGATCGATGACGAACCCGCCGACAAGGCCTGAGACGCCATGAGCACCCCGATGCGCCACCTCACCCGCAACGCCCTGGGCCAGCTGACCCTGACGCTGGACGATGGCCGCACGCACACCGGCATCGTGCCCGTGCGCGCCTACCCCTTGAGCGCCCCCGACGAAGGCCTGTCGCTGATGAGCGCCGATGGCCACGAAGTGGCCTGGATCGATCGCGTCAGCGCTCTGCCCGAGAAGTTCCGCAGCCTGCTGGAGGCGGAACTGGCGGTGCGCGAGTTCACGCCCCAGATCTCTGCGCTGGTCAGCGTCTCCAGCTTTTCAACGCCCAGCACCTGGACGGTGAACACCGACCGAGGCCACACCACCTTCGTGCTGAAATCCGAAGACGACATCCGCCGCCTGGGCGACGGGCGCCTGCTGATCCACAGCGCGCAAGGTTTGAACTTCGCCATTGCGGACCGCGCCCGCCTGGACAAGGCCTCACGCCTGCTGCTTGAACGCTTCCTGTGATGCCCGGCTGAGACTGCAGACGCCACAAAACAAAACCGGTGCAGCCCTTGCGAGCGACACCGGTTTTTTTGCAGCGAGACCCACGCGGAGTCTGCGCAGCGATCACTTCTTCTTGGCAGCGGCCTTCTTGGCGGCAGGCTTGGCAGCAGGCTTCGCAGCCTTCTTGGCCGGCGCAGCCGGAGCCTTGGCAGCCTTGCGTGCGGCAGCCTTCGGATCGACCGCAGCCTTGAAGGTGGCACCGGGGGTGAACTTGGGCAGCTTGGCGGCGGGGATCTTGATCTTGTCGCCGGTGCTGGGGTTCACGCCATTGCGGGCGGCACGCGCGTGTTGCTTGAACGAACCGAAACCGGGAATGGTCACGGGGTCGCCCTTTTTGACAGCCGTCACCACGGTGTCGAGCAGCGTGTCGAGGATGCGGCCAGCCTCAGCCTTGGACAGTTGGTGCTGGTCAGCAAGGCGCTGGATGAGATCAGTCTTGTTCATGAATGATGTTCTGGAAGCACCCGCAAATGTCGGGCAAGCTATTGTGCCCTCGCCAAACACCGATGAACACTGGTGTTGACGCGGATACGTCGCAAACATGCCTATTTCAAGGGAAAGCCCAGCGCCTGTAACGCTTCCTTGAGCCGATCACGGCCCGTCAGGGCCTCCGGCGTGGCCACCCGCTTGCCAGAATGCACCGCCCAGGTGCCTCGCACCTTCATCTGCTGCTGTGCATAAAACGCGGCCATGGCCTCGTTGTACGTGGCCACGTCGGCCTGCTGCTCGGCCACCGGGCGATAGCGTTCTTGGTGCAGCACGGCAGGCTGCGGCAGACGTGGCTTGACCGACGCCTGCTGCGCGGGGTCTTCCTTGCCCAAGGTCATGCCAAACACCGCGAACACACGCGATGGCAAACCCAGCAATTCGGCCACCGCCTCAGGTTGGTTGCGCAAACCACCGATGTAGCACCCCGACAAGCCCAGCGACTCGGCGGCCACCATCGCGTTCTGGGCGGCCAGAGCGGCGTCGATCACGCCCACCAGGGCCATCTCCAGATAATCAAGCGCGTCGTGGGTGAGGCCTTCGGCGTGCGCCACAGCTTCGAGGCGCGCCAGATCCGCCAGCCAGACCAGCACCAGCGGTGCCTGCTGCACATGAATCTGATCACCCGCGAGCTGAGCCAGACGCGCGCGCGTGGCCGGCTCGCGCACCGCGATCACGCTCCAGGGCTGCAGGTTGGACGAGGAGGCCGCAGACTGCGCGGCGGCCACGATGGCGGTCAGCTGCGCATCACTCACCGGCTCGGGCAGGTGATGGCGGACCGTGCAGTGAGTCAGAAGCTGCGCAATCAGAGGTGAGCAAACGTCCGAATCCGGGAACTCGGGTTGACCGTAGCGGGCACGCAAAAGAGAAGCGGCAGTCATGGTGTTGAGCGTCAGGGAGAAAGCCTCAACACTACCGCAAGGCATCGAACAAGCGAAACCTCGTTTGGCACAAGATTTCGCTGTGTTCAGTTGCCATCAAGCACGACGACGGCTGACTCCGACTGCGCCAAGAAGGCCCAAACCGAGCAACGCCAAGCTGGTGGGCTCAGGAACGGAATGGTCTCCACCAGTCAGAATGAAACCCGCGCTGGTACCTGTGTGAAATTGATTGCTTTGCTGCAGCAGTTTGCCGCCACCACCGGTGTAGCCCCACACGGCCAGGTCATAGTTGTAAAAGCTGGCGTAATAGGTGCCTGCCCCCAAGGTCAGCCCCGCAACATCATCCGTCGTGGCGATCAACGCGTTGTATTGCAGCGTTTGGGTCGTGAAATCAGCGTCGGCAAGGTTCTGGCTGAACAGTTGTGTTCCTGGCTGCGCTCCGGCACCCACGCTCCAGATGGAAAAGTTCAAACCTTGACCCCAATACGGGGCGGGCGAATACAGGGCAACGCTGAACCCCGTGATGGTTTCGGAAGTGGTCAGCGTGAACTGGTCAAAAATGCGGTAACTGCCACTGCAAGATGAGCACCATGGGGATGTCAACTTCGTGGTGTCGTTGAGATCTGGAACCGACTGAAAAACCACTCCGGCAGAGGCCACCTGGGGCAAGGTCACTGCGGCAAACATGGCTGCGGCAAACACGGTCTTTGAACGGCTCAGAACGTTGCGATGGTTGTTACTGCTTTTCATATGACTTCTCGATGTAAAGGACCGTCCTCTTAAGCAAAGACCAGGCCACACACCACACGCCATATGCGACAACCACTTACGTCATTTTCAATGGTCACCCAGATGCAAACTGTCAACTTTTCCGACATCTGGTGTGCCAACAACAACGTGTGGTTGCGGGCCATTCGAGCAGACTTCAGGAGTGGAGCGAGCAACGGACCTCGTTGCCCGACGACGCACAAACAAAAAAGGACTTGGCTGTGACGCTAAGTCCTTTTTGCTCAACGCTTTGAGCGTTGAAAATTTGGTGGGCCCTGAGTGACTCGAACACTCGACCAACGGATTAAGAGTCCGCTGCTCTACCAACTGAGCTAAGAGCCCGCACCTTGTATCTTCTTGGCGAAGATTGCCTGGCAATTGACTGCCCGGCGAAGACTTCAATTATATACACAAAACTCGTGCTGAATCAAGTCTTCTATCAAAATTTTCGTCAATCGAATCGTCTCTGATCTGCCTTCAGCGCAGAGCGTCGGAGGGAGAAGGGCAGGATTCTACACACAAAATCTGGCTGGTCGCACGCCACATCAGGCCATCAACAACTGCCCCGGTGCTGGCCGGCCCGTCAACATCTCGATCTCCTCCCCCAGAACGCTTGATTCAGCCGCCAAGGCCGTGATCTCTTCGTCAAGTGCCAGCGCATGGGTGCGCGCCACTTCTTCAAGGTGCCCTGAACGTGCCTGGCTGAGTTGGTGCAATTCGTAGCGCGCATCGCGCCGCAGTTCATTGAGGGCGTCGAGCATCAGCACAATCTGCAACTGCAAGGTCTCGAACAGTTTGCGCAGGTTGGCCGTCTCGATGGAGTCGCTGAAATCAAGATGCCCCCAGCCCTGCTTGAGCAAAAAACCATTGGGGTCCTGTGCAATGTCGCGCAGGCGTTGCACATCGCCACTGTCGCGTGCACGGTTGATCTCACTGGTCAGTTGCTGAAAGATGGCCAGCTTGGCAGCATCGTGGGCAAAGCGGTCGGGGTGGAACAGCCGCACCAGCTTGCGCCACAAACTCTTGAGTTCGCGGGCCTCGTCTTCGGGCAAGTCCTTTTGCTCGGCGGCCTCACATGCCACCTGCTCGTACTCGGCATCCGATTGGTGCCAGGCCTCCTCGCACTGACGGGCCACGGCTTCGGCTGCGTCTTCGCCGTCGTACAGGAGTGCATCCAGATACTGGCGACGGTAACTCACCACCAGGCGCAAGCGGTCGCGTTGTTGGTAGTGCGGTCGCAGCAGTCCGAACAGGCGCGCCTGGGTGACGTCCACTTCATGACGCTCCTGGGTGTAGCGGGCCTCCAGGTCGGCCAGCCGAACACGCGCCGATGCAATCAGTGCTTTGAGCGCATCACCCTCGGGCTTGACGAACACCAGCACACCGCTCTGGACGCCCTCGGCAGCGGTGGGCTCACCTTGTGCACCCCGGGTGCTGATCGCTGCCTCCATCTGGGCCAGCGCTTCATCGACGGCGGGGGCAGGTTCGGTCAGTTGCGCCAGATACCAGCGCCCCATGCTGGCCGAGCGCGGGCTGGAGGAACCCGCCAACCAGGCCAGCCAGTCACGCAAGCCTGGGTCTTGCAGCGCTTCGCGAAAATGCCGCCCTTTGAACTCGCCAAAGGCCAACCGTGACGGGTACCAGGGTGCCTGTGCATGCTCACACAGTGCATGCCAGCTGATCAACCCACGACGCTCGGCGAGTGGCTGCAGCACGGTGCCCAACAGGTCCACGGCGGTTTCGACTTCGCCAAGGACCGAATCAGGCGTGCGCTCGGGCAAGCGGTAGTACTGCCTGAGGGTTTGCAACTTGCCACTGAGCACAGGTACCGGATCGAGCAGGCGTTGCGCCAGTCGGAGTGCGCAGAAACCTTCGGTGCCGATGGGGGCAATGCCCAAACGCGCCCATTCAGGTTGCAAGGATCGGTGCAGGGTCTGTGGCAGGTCGAACGCCACCCATGGCAGCGCCTGGGTGTACTGGGCCAGTTCGCGGTACACCTGCTGTGGGGGCTCGCCATCACGCTCGATGAGGGCGCGATCCAGGCCATGCACGCGGGAGCGCTCCTGGTTCATGTCGGAGCCGTGGTTGATCAATCGCCGGAAGGATGGGCCGTGGGGCAACCAGCCACGCATGCGCTGCGCAGCCACTTCCACCACCACAGGCGAGCTCAGGCCAGCTGTTTCAACGTCGATCAGCACCCAGTCGTGGTCGTTCATGCACGCACCATTTTCAGCGACGCCGACCCGGCGGGATGCCCAGCAATCCCACGGTGGGGTCGGCTGCAAACACCCCCAACTGGGACAGGTTGCGGATGTCCAGCACGGTCAGGCGGTTGTCGCCACAGTCGAGCAAGGTGAGTTGTGGCACGGCGGGCAGGTTGAGTGCGATCAGCTGGTTGCCCCGACACCAGAGCTTGGACAGGCGTGGCACCCCCATCAGCGCCAGTTGGCGCAATTGGTTGTGGGCGCAGCCCAGCAGGGTCAGCGCCGATACGGCCGACAGGTCGAGCATGCACAAGGCATTGTGGTCACAGGCAAGCGCACTGAGCGCGGGGACGCGTGACAGGTCAAGCTGCGTCAGGCGATTGTGCCGACACCAAAGCTCGGTGAGGTTGGGCAGATCGCCGAGTTGCAGCGAGGCAATCTGGTTGTTGTCACACACCAGCAGGCTCAGGGACTGCAGGGTGGACACGTCGAGCCGGGTGATGTGGTTGTCGGCACACCACAGCTTGGTCAGCGCTGGCACAGCTTCGGCTGCCAGCATCATCAGACGGTTGCTGCTGCAGTCGAGCAGATGCAGGTTCGGCACCGCTGCAAGCGCCAGCACGGTGAGCTGGTTTTCACGGCACCACAACTCGTGCAACTGGGGCACGGGCGAGAGATCGAGCTGCGTGAGGTCGTTGTGGTTGCAGCTCAGCATGGTCAACTGCGGCACAGCCGCGAGGTCCAGCTGGCTCAGTTGGTTGTGGTCGCAGGCCAGCGACAACAGTCCTGGCACCGCCGCGAGGTCAATCTGGGTCAAGAGGTTGTGCCGACACCAGAGCTCGGTCAGGCGGGGGACGCTTGCAAGATCGAGTTCGCGCAGGTGGTTGTGGTTGCAATTGAGCACCCGCAAACCCGGCATCGCTGCCAGAGGCAGGCGCGTGAGCTGGTTGCCGCGACACCACAGCTCGCTGAGGGTCGATGCCTCAGGGAGTTGCAAGGCGCTGAGGCGGTTGTAGTCGCACACCAGCAGATTCAGTTGTGCAAGGTCGGACAGATCGAGCTCTGTCAGCTGGTTTTCCTGGCACCACAGGGTGGTCAAGGCGGACAGACCTGTCAGCTTGAGCTCGCTCAACTGGTTGTTGTCGCACGCCAGGGTGGTCAGGGCGGGCGCTGCGGACAGGTCCAGGTCGATCAGCTCGTTGTAGGCGCAGAACAGGCGGGTCAAGGCGGGCGCGGTGTGCAGCTGCAAGTCGGTCAAACCCACACGGTTGCACCACAGAAAATCAAGCCGTGGCAAACGGATGGACAGTTTGCGGGGCGTGAGGGCCGTGCTGGGCTTGAAACCGAGGCGGCGAATCTGCAGCCCATCGACCCATTCAAAGTGGGCCAGGGGCAAGGCGTCGAAGTCCCACACCAGGCTGGTGATCGCGCCGTTGTCGAGGACAAACGCCAGCGCTTCACCGTGCGCGTTGTCGATGCAGGCCTGGGCCAGGCGCTGCAAGACTTCTTCTGGCGACAAGGCCAGGGCTTGTGCCCACATCAGCACCTGACGGTGATCGGCCTCACGCAACTTGTGCTCGCCAACCTGGTGCGTAGGCTGGTCGTGCAAAGCTTGCTGCGCACGCGCCACCGCCAGCACGCCTGATGTCATGCGCATCAGGATGCCGCGCGCAGCGCCGTCGGAGGTGGCCAGTTGGCCAGACGGTCGGCTGATCAGAGAGCGAGCTTCTTCGTTGTCAATCATCACGACTCAAACAGGGGCGATGGCAGCGTGAACGGGGCGCATCGCCCAGCCCGAATGCTTCAGAGTTTAAGCGCTGTTGTCGTGCCTGAAATGAGGATCTGCAGCGGGCATTTGCGCACATCTGCACGCTTGCCAGGGCTGCGCCACACGTCGAATCGCTTACCCTTGCGGCATGTCTGCCAGCCTTACACCTTCCAGTCCGTGCGCGAACCTGTGCCCCCTGTGCGGTCAAACCAACGCCTGCGCTCAGGCACAGGGCGGCTCGGCCGACTCACCTTGCTGGTGCAGCACTGTGCGCTTCAGCCCCACCTTGCTGGCACGCGTGCCCGAAGCCCAACGGGGGGTGAGCTGCATTTGCGAGGCCTGTGCACGCGCTGCAGCTCAGACTGAGTGAGCGTCACGCAGCTCAGTGCGCAGCGTGATCGGAATGGTCGGCCTGACGGGCAAACGGTGTGAAACGTGCCTGCTCTGTGGCCTTGCCAGGCAGGGTCACCGACACGATCGCTTTCATGTCAGGGGTGGAGGCATAGACGCCCGCGCCTTTGAGGCGGTTGTCTCCATCGGGTTTCAGCTGAACGGTGGTTCTGGATTTGCCTGCCAGCAGGGTGACCACCCCTTTGGCCTCCGCCGTGGACAGCTTTGCGCCAGCATGGTCGGTGACATGAACGACCACGGGGTTGGAGCGAGCCTGTTGACCGGGACCGGTGACGACCAGCTCAAGGTGATAACTGGCGGTCATGCGCAGTTGCCCACCATGCGGCGCTGTCTGGGTGTCAAGGTAGGCATCGGAGTGTGCCAGGGCGACGCCTGAGGCGAGCAGGCCCGCGAACGTGGCAGTGGTGATCAGGGCCTTGTGAAAGATCATGCTTTTCTCCGGGAAAAAGCCGAGGGGCGGGAGGCGTCAGAAGCTCTTGGTGCCGTGCTCGGCCAGCAGGGTATGCAACAGAATCAAGCTTACCAGCCCAGCAATACCGCCACGGCAATGAGGGAGAGCACGCAATGCGTTGTGCAGCTTGCGCCCAGGCCAGGAACGGTGGGCATACGAAAAAAAAGGCTCACAGACAATCGCCTGTAAGCCTTTGATTTTGTTAGATTCTTTGGTGGGTCGGGAGGGACTCGAACCCTCGACCAACGGATTAAAAGTCCGCTGCTCTACCGACTGAGCTACCGACCCCCGCAGAGCTTTTCATTATAGCGCGTTTCAGCGCATCATTCGCGCACCGCCTGCAACAATTGCTCGATCATCTGCGCCGCAGCCACCATGCCAAAGGTCGCCGTCACCGTTACGCTGGAGCCGTAGCCCGCACAGTTGAGCGAACCATCGCCTCCCTGCCCCACATCGCAACTGTCTTGGGGCGGCAGCACTGCTTCGCGCGAAAACACACAGCTCAAGCCCATCTTGCCCCGGCGCGCGCCCTCATGGCGTTGCCGCCAGCGCTGGCGCAACGAGGCCAGCAAGGGGTCATGCGTCACCTCCGACAGGTCGGCCACTTCCACCAACTGCGGTCGTGTCTTGCCGCCGGCTGCACCCACACTCACCACCGGCTTGCCACAGGATGCACCCCAGGCGGCCAGTGCCGCCTTGGCACGCACCTGGTCGCAGCAGTCAATCACCCCGTCGAGATTGTGCGCGTTCAACAAGTCGGCCACATTGGCCTCATCGACAAACTCCTCCACGGCCTCGACCACGCAGCCAGGGTGAATCTCGGCAATCCGCAACCTGAGCGCCTGCACCTTGGCCATGCCCAGGGTGCTCTCCAGCGCATGCACCTGGCGGTTGATGTTGGACTCAGCGATGTTGTCGAGGTCGATCAGCACCAGGCTGGCCACGCCACTGCGAGCCAGCGCCTCGGCCGTCCACGAGCCCACCCCACCCACACCCACCACGGCCACGCGGGCCGCACGCAAGGCCTCATAGGCACGCACGCCGTACAGGCGGCGCAGCCCCCCGAAACGGCGTTCGGGATCAGGTTGACTGGCCGCTGCCAGCAGTTCGGGGTCCGAAATCAACACGGGTGCTTTACCCACGTCACTTGGCTTTGGGCATGGTCAGCAAACGGTCGCGCGCAGCCTGTGCAGCCTCGGTTTGCGGGTACTGCTTGATCAACTGCTCCAGCACCTTGCGTGCACTGGGGTTGTCCTTGAGCTCAAGGTGGCAATTGCCGATCGACAGCAAGGCTTCGGGCGTGCGCGCATGGTCGGGAGCCTGATCAACCAGTTGCTTGAACGCCTGGATGGCCGGCTTGTAGGCACGCAGCCCGTAATGGGCATTGCCCAACCAGTACCAGGCCGACTCGCGATAGCCGGTTTGCGGATGACTCTGCAGCAGCTTGTTCAGACCCCCTGCCCCGGCGGCAAAATCGGCCGCACGCAAATGCGCCAAGGCATCATCAAACGTGCGGGTTTCGTCGGTCAACGCTTTAAAGGTCTTGCCGTCCACCGTCACTGGCTGCGGTTCAAGCAGGCGCAGGCGCTCTTCCTGAGCGGTCTGTGCATCTTTCAGACGACGCTGCAATTCGGCCACATCGCGCAACAACAACTCCTCCTGCCCACGCTGACGTGCCAGATCAGCCCGCATCTGCTCAAGCTGTCCATGCATCTCCAACAGACTGCGCTTGAGTTGGTCCACCTGGGCAGACAAAGCCGAGTGGGCCTCGCGGTCTTGTGTGCGCAACTGGCGCAAATCCAGAATGGCGCGACGGGCTTCGTCATCACCAAACAGGGCCGCGTGGGCGCTGAGCGGCCCCAGGGCCGTCATCATCACGAAGACCCAGGGACGCAAACGCCCGAGCAAAGGCTGAACAACAGGCATGAGGTGTCCTCAACAGTGGCAGGCAACGGGTGGTGCGATCAACGGTCCTTGATTTCAGCGCGGCGGTTTTGCGCCCAGACCGCCTCGCCCGAACCCTGCGCAGCGGCACGCTCTTCGCCAAAGCTCACTGCCTCGATCTGTTCGCCCGACACGCCCAGCAAGGTCAGTGACTTCTGCACCGCTTCGGCTCGCTTTTGGCCCAACGCCAGGTTGTACTCACGGCCGCCGCGTTCATCGGTATGGCCTTCAATGACCACCTTCTTGCCCTTGTCGGCACTCAAGCGTCGGGCATGGCCGTCAATGGTGCCGGTGAACTCAGGCTTGACCACAAAGCTGTCAAAGTCGAAATAAATCACCCGCACCAGACCGCCGACATCACCGGTGCTGCTTTGCTCGGGCACCACCACGGAGGCAACCTGGTTCGACGCGGCACCACTGCCATCCGCACCGGGGGTGAGGGTGGTGATCGGGGCTGCGCCATTGGACGAGGCATCGTCATCGAGTTTGACCGACGAACCACAGCCCGTCAGGGCCAACACAGCGGCGCTCAGTGCTGACACAAAAAAGGTACGAGAGACGTTCATGATGGGTTCTCCTGAAAAAAATGAGTGGAACTGCAGCGACATCAACAAGCGGGCTCAACGCCGCGCAGCATGCAGGAAGGGGCCCCAGACGGGTTCGCGCACATCGGCCTGGGAGGTGGCCAGACGCGCCTTGATGCGGCCGTCGAGCGAAGTGGTCATCAGCACATCGCGGCCTTGAGCACGGGTCGCGTAAATGATGGCTTTGCTGTTGGGCGCAAAGCTGGGACTCTCGTCATCGCGGGTTTCGGTCAAAGGTGTGACGTTGCCCGTGGCCAGCTCCATCAGATGCAGACGATAGCCGACATCTACCTGGCTGACATAGGCCATGTAACGACCATCGGGGCTGATGGCCGGGCTGATGTTGTAGCTGCCCGCAAACGTGACACGGCTGGCTTGCCCACCCGCCACGGGGGTGCGGTAAATCTGGGGCGCACCACCACGATCGCTCACGAAATACAGGGTGTTGCCATCGGGGGACCAGGCCGCTTCGGTGTCAATGGCAGCGCTCTGCGTCACACGCTTGAGCCCCTGGCCATCGGCTCCGATCAGGTAAAGCTGCGAACCCCCGTCACGGCTGAGGGTCACGGCCAACTGGCGACCATCAGGCGACCACGCGGGCGCACTGTTCGAGCCCTTGAAGCCGGCGACGACGCGGCGCCGTCCCGTGCTCACGTCCTGCACCACCACCACCGGCTTGCCCCCTTCGAAGGAGACGTAGGCCAGGCGCTGACCATCGGGCGACCAGGCAGGCGAGATGATGGGCTGGGAGATCGTCAAGGGGGCCTGCGCGCCCTCGCCGTCGGCATCGGCCACCACCAGGGTGTGCCGTGCCCCGGCCTTGCTCACGTAAGCGATGCGGGTCGAGAACACGCCCATGTCGCCCGTCAGGCGCTGGTAGATGTCATCGGCAATGCGGTGGGCGGCCTGGCGCAGATCGGCTGCGGGCACCACCATGCTGACGATGCCGCTGCCCTGCCCCTTGAGCACGTCCCACAGTTGGTAGCGCACGTCAAAGCGGCCATCGACCAGGGGCGTGGCCGAACCGGCCAGCAAGGCGTCCGCGCCTTTGCCACGCCAGTCCGGCAGTGGCGGGCGACTGCTATCGTCCAGCCGGTCGGCGGTAGCGTCCAGAAGGCGGAACAGGCCGCTGCGCTCCAGGTCGGCCCTGATGATGCGCGAGACGGGCTGGGGCACCCGTCCTTCATCGCGGAAGGTGCCGATGGCGATGGGGATCTGGGTGGCCCCCACCCCGGCGATCTCGACACGGAACTGGGCCTGGGCCGCTCGCCACGGCCACAGGGCACCGCCTGTGAGCAGCGCCACACCACCCAAGATGCGCTGAGCAGCAACACGGCGCGACGGGGATTGCGTCATGGGTCGGTTACCTGACAGTGATGAAAACACAGGTCCATTGTGCCGCGTACCGGGGCGAAGTTCCCTCACAGCAACACAATGTCATACTGTTCTGGGGACATGGACGGCTCGGTCTGCAGCGAAACAGGCTTGCCGATGAAGTCGCTCAAACCCGCCAGATGCTGGCTTTCCTCGTCGAGCAGCATCTCGACCACCGCCGCGCTCGCGACCACGCGGAACTCCTTGGGGCTGAACTGACGCGCCTCGCGCAGGATCTCGCGCAGGATGTTGTAGCAGACGGTGCGCGCGGTCTTGACCTGGCCCCGGCCCTCGCAGGTGGGGCACGGCTCACACAGCATGTGCGCCAGCGACTCACGCGTGCGCTTGCGCGTCATCTCGACCAGACCCAGCGGCGAGAAGCCACTCACGGTCAGCTTGGTGCGGTCGCGGCTCAGTTGCTTGCGGAACTCGGCCAGCACGTTGTCGCGGTGGTCTTCGCGCAGCATGTCGATGAAATCGACGATGATGATGCCGCCCAGGTTGCGCAGACGCAGTTGGCGCGCAATGGCCTGTGCCGCCTCCAGGTTGGTCTTGAAGATGGTTTCGTCAAAGTTGCGGGCACCCACATAGCCACCCGTGTTGACGTCAACCGTGGTCAACGCCTCAGTCTGGTCGATGATGAGGTAGCCGCCCGACTTGAGCTCCACGCGCCGCGCCAGCGCCCGCTCGATCTCGGTGTCGATGTTGTACAGGTCGAAGATGGGGCGCTCGCCCTTGTAGTGCTGCAGCTTTTCGACCGAGGTGGGGGTGAACTCCTCGCCGAAACACTTGAGCGCATCGAACTGGATCAGCGAGTCGATGCGGATGCTTTGCACCTGCTCGTTGACGAGGTCACGCAGCACGCGCTGGGCCAGGTTCAGCTCCTGGTACAGCAAGGTGCCCGGCGGTGCCTTCATGCCGTGTTCGCGGATCGTCGCCCACGTCTTGCGCAGGTAGGCAATGTCCACGGCCAGCTCGTCGTCGCTGGCGTCTTCGGCATTGGTGCGCAGGATGAAGCCGCCCGAGCGGGTGCGGCCCTCACGGCTGTCGGCCTCGCCCAACAGGCGCAGCATGCGCTCGCGCAACTGATCGCGCAGTTCGGGCGAACCAATCTTTTGCGAGATGCCCAGGTGATCATCCTGCGGCAGGAACACCAGCAGGCGACCAGCCACGCTGATCTGGGTGGACAAGCGCGCACCCTTGCTGCCGATCGGATCCTTGATAACCTGCACCATCAGGGACTGGCCCTCGTGCAGGCGCTTTTCGATGGGCACCTGAACCTCCGCCGAGCGGGGATGTGGGCGTGCCGTGCCGTCTTCGCGGTGCAGGTCGGCCACATGCAGGAAGGCGGCGCGCTCCAGACCGATGTCGATGAAAGCCGACTGCATGCCGGGCAGCACGCGCACGACCTTGCCGGTGTAAACGTTACCGACCAGACCGCGCTCCAGCGTGCGTTCGACGTGCAACTCCTGCACGGCTCCGCTCTCGATGATGGCCACGCGGGTTTCCTGGGGGGTCCAGTTGATGAGGATGTCTTGTGAATGGGGCATGCGCGCAATTTACCGCATGCCACGCAATGCGGTGTTGTTCAGCACATGCCAGCCGGGTCTCTCCTCGCGCGCCACCGACAGCAAACCGGCCGCCACCTGGGTGGCATGAACCGGCTTGTAGCGCTCTGGCATCAGACAACCCAGCGCCAGGCCGAGTCGTTCACCCAACCGGAACTCACCGCGATCACCGGCCAGCAAGGAGGGACGGGCCACACACACGCTGTCATAGTTCAACGCGGACAAGGCGTCTTCCAACTCACCTTTGATGCGGTTGTAGAACACGCGCGATGTCGCATCGGCCCCTAACGCACTGACCAGCAATAACTGGCGCGCCCCCTGAGCCAGGGCAAGCTGCGCGATCTGAAAGGGATAGTCAAAATCAACCTGACGAAAGGCCGCTTGCGAGCCGGCTTTGCGACGCGTCGTACCCATCGCACAGCATACCCAGTCCACCTCAAACAGGGCGGCACTGCGATCCAGCCGATCAAAATCGACCTCGCACACCTGCAGCCGCGCATCGCCCACCGGGTGCCCCGTGTGCCCCAACAAGTCCTGGCGTGACAGCGTGCGACGCGTGAGCGCCCTCACCTCCCCCACCGTCGGATCGGCCATCAACTGGCGCAACAACTCGCGCCCCACCAAGCCCGTGGCACCCGCCAGCAGCACCCTTCGAGGGCACGAAGATGGTGCAAGGGTCGCAGACGTGACCATGCTTGACTCCCGTCAGGGCAAGAAGACTAGAACACCCAGCCCAGCGGCTTGAGCAACTCCGCCGTTTCGAACAAGGGCAGGCCCATGATGCCACTGTAGCTGCCGTTGATGTGCTGCGTCCAGGCACCCGAGCGGCCCTGGATGGCGTAGGCCCCGGCCTTGCCCATGGGCTCGCCGCTGGCCACATAGCGCCGGATCTCGTCGTCGTCCAGCGTTCGCCACGTTACATGCGAGGTGCTCAGGCGCAGTTGCCCGTGCACCACCACCGCCGTCAACACGCGGTGCGTGCGACCCGACAGCAAGCTCAGCATGCGGGCCGCATCGGCATCGTCCATCGGTTTGGCCAGAATCTGATCGCCCAAGGCCACCGTGGTGTCGGCGCACAGAATCGGTGCCTCGGCCCAGTCGTGACCCGCCTCGGCACGGCGGCGAACCAGACGCGCGCACGCGGCTTCCCACTTGGCGAAGGTCACGCGTTGCACATAGTCTTCCGGCGACTCGCCGGCACGCTCGGCCTCCAGCGCCTCGGCATCTTCACCATCATCTGGCAGAAGCAGGCGATGGTTCACGCCCAGCTGGTCCAGCAACTGGCGGCGACGCGGACTCTGCGAAGCCAGGTAGAGCCAAGGCAATGTGGCGTGGACAGGGATCTCAGGCACGGTGATAGGGATGGTTGTTGCGCAAGGACCAGGCACGGTACAGCTGCTCGAGCAGCAGCACGCGCGCGAGGGCATGCGGCAAGGTCATGTCCGACAGGCGAATGGCCTCGTCGGCGGTTTGCTTGAAGGCCGGGTCGATGCCGTCGGCCCCACCGATGATCAGCGCCACATCGCGGCCATCGTGCAGCCACGCTTCGGTGCGCTCGGCCAGCTGCACGCTGGTCAGGCGCGAGCCGCGTTCATCGAGGATGACGCGGCGCACACCCCGGTCGATGGCCGCTTCCATGCGGGCCGCCTCGGCCTGCATGATGACGGCCACAGGCTTGCCCTCGCGGGGTTCGGCCTTGAGGGCCTTGACCTCCACCTTCCAGTCGGACGGGAAGCGCTTGAGGTAATCCTCGCACGCTTCGTTGGCCCAGTCAGGCAGGCGGTGGCCAATGGTGACCACCGTCAGCTTCATCAGCGTGCCGTCTTCTTGGCGGGTGCCTTCTTGGCCGCGACCTTCTTGGCAGCAACCTTCTTCACGGCCACCGTCTTGACGGCCGCTTTCTTGGCTGCCACCTTCTTGACAGCGACCTTGCGGGCCGGCGTCTTCTTCTCAGGCGCGTTGATGACCATCTTCTTCACGTTAGCCGCCGTCTTGGTGGCCGCTTTCTTGGCAGCCACCTTCTTCACGGCCACGGTCTTGCTGGCAACCTTTTTGGCGGCCACGGGCTTGGCCGATGCAGCCTTGCTGGTAGATGCCGTGCGGGTCGTGGTCTTGCTGACGACCTTCTTGGCGGCCACCTTCTTCGTCGCCACAGGCTTGGCGGCGACCGTCTTCTTGGCCGCAGCCTTCCTGACTGCCGGGGCGGTGGTCGCTGCCTTGCGCGCCGGCGTGGTCTTGCCCGCAGCCTTCTTGGGCTTGGCAGGAGCCTCCTCAACCGGCTCGGCCGCCTTTACCAGACCGGTCTTGGCCTTGGTCTTGATGGCGACCGGCTTGTCACCCCAGATCTCCTCGAGCTGGTAGTACTGACGGATGGCGGGTTGCATGACGTGCACCACGGCAGCGCCGCAGTCCACGATGATCCACTCACCGTTTTCTTCGCCTTCGACGCGGGGTACCGGGAAACCGGCATCCTTGACCGACGTGCGCACGCTGGTGGCCAGCGACTTGGTCTGACGGTTGGAAGAGCCCGTCGCGATGATCACGCGCTCGAAGAGCGGTGACAGGTGTTCGGTGTTGAACACGGCGATGTCTTGGGCTTTGACATCTTCCAGGCCATCGACGATGGCGCTTTGCAGTTTACGGATGTCCATTCAGTGGGGTGCGCGCGGCGGCGTAGAGTTGATGGTTGGCAATATAGCGCGCGACTGGCAAGGACACCAGAGCGGGCGCGAGAGATAAAGGATCATCACCGCGACCCAGACGTGTCCGGATTTCGGTAGATGAAACGTGCAAGGCGGGCAAAGGCAGGGTCACCACCCGGTGAGGATGGGCTGCCAGTTCGGGCGACGGTTGAGCTTGATCGTGGCCACGGCAGGCCACCGCCAGGGTGACGCGGGCCAGCAAGTGCGGCCAGTCACGCCAGGTCGTCAGGTTGGCGTACTGGTCCTGCCCCATGATCAAGAACCATTCGGCATCAGTGCCCTGGGCCTGCTGCAGTGCCTGCACCGTGTCCAGCGTGTACGACGGGCCGGGCCGCAGTACCTCGATGGGATCAACCACAAAACGAGGTTCGTGCGCGGTGGCCGCCTGCACCATGGCGATGCGGTGTTCGCCCGCGACCAGGGTGCGTTGCTTCTGCCACGCCTGCCCCACCGGAATCCAGCGTACCTCGTCGAGTTGCAGATGTGCCAAGGCGGTCTCGGCCAGCGCGACGTGTGCGACGTGAACGGGGTCGAAACTACCGCCCATCAGGCCGATGCGGCGGCCCAGTGGAGGCGCAACAGGCGCAGGGGTCGTCAACGGATCAGACCCAGTCCCGCGCGGGCAGGAAGTCGGTGTGCAGGGCCGCCTCGGGCGTACCCGGTTCGGGGTGCCAGTCGTAGCGCCACTTCACAATCGGCGGCATCGACATCAGGATGCTTTCCGTGCGGCCACCCGATTGCAGGCCGAACAGGGTGCCCCGGTCCCAGACGAGGTTGAACTCGACATAGCGACCCCGGCGGTAGGCCTGGAAATCACGCTCGCGCTCGCCATAGGGCGTGTCGCGGCGGCGCTGCAGGATGGGCAGATAGGCCTCGGTGAAGGCATCACCCACCGAGCGGATCATGGCGAAGCCGCCATCGAAACCCAACTCGGAAAAGTCGTCAAAGAAGATGCCGCCAATGCCGCGGGCCTCGTTGCGGTGCTTGAGGAAAAAGTACTCGTCGCACCAGGTCTTGAAGCGCGGGTACTTGTCGTCACCAAACGGGGCGAGCGCATCCTTGCACACCTGATGGAAATGCACGGCGTCTTCGGCAAAGCCGTAGCTGGGAGTGAGGTCCATGCCGCCACCGAACCACGCCACCACGCTGCCATCGGGCTTGTGGGCGGCCAGCATGCGCACGTTCATGTGCACGGTGGGGGCGTAGGGGTTGCGCGGGTGGAACACCAGGGACACGCCCATGGCCTCGAAGGGGCAACCGGCCAGCTCGGGCCGGTGCTGCGTGGCCGAAGGGGGCAGCTGCGGCCCCTTGACGTGCGAAAAGTTGCAGCCGCCGCGCTCCAGCACCTGACCTTCTTCGACCAGGCGCGAGCAGCCGTCGCCCTGCAGACGCTCACCGGGCGCACGTGTCCAGGCGTCCCGCACGAAGGGCGTGCCATCTTCGGTCTCGAAGGCCGCAATGATGCGGTCTTGCAGACCAAGCAGGTAGGTGCGAACGGCGTTGGTGTTCAGCGCGGTACTCATGGGTGCAGACTGGAAGTTGATGCCTGCTCAGCGTGCCTTGATGGCGCGCCAGCCAATGTCGGCGCGGAACTGCATGCCGTCAAACTGAATGCCGCGCATGTGGTCGTAGGCCCGCTGCTGAGCTTGCTTGACCGAATCACCCAAAGCGGTCACGCACAAGACACGGCCACCGCTGGTGCGAACCTGACCGTCATCACCCATGGTGGTACCAGCGTGGAACACCATCGCGTCCTCGGCCTCGACGGGCAAGCCAGTGATGACGTCGCCCTTGCGCGGATTGAGCGGATAGTCAGCCGCAGCCAGCACCACCCCCAGGGCCACACGACGGTCCCACTCCAGTTCAATCTGATCGAGCGTGCCATCGGTGGCGTGCAGGAACACGTCGATCAGGTCGCTCTTGAGGCGCATCATGATCGGCTGGGTTTCAGGGTCGCCCATCCGGCAGTTGAACTCCAGCGTCTTGGGGTTGCCTTGCGCGTCGATCATCAGACCGGCGTACAGGAAACCCGTGAACGGGACGCCGTCCTTGGCCATGCCTGCCAGCGTCGGCTGGATGATTTCATGCATGGCCTTGGCGTACACATTGGGCGTGACCACCGGCGCGGGCGAGTAGGCACCCATGCCGCCCGTGTTGGGGCCTTCGTCGCCGTCAAGCAGACGCTTGTGGTCCTGGCTGGTGGCCAGCACCGACACGTTCTTGCCGTCAGACATGACGATGAAGCTGGCCTCTTCACCGGCCAGAAACTCTTCGATCACCACGCGCGCGCCGCCCTCGTTGTGCTGGACGCCCAGCTTGTTGTCGAGCAGCATCCAGTCCACGGCCTGGTGGGCCTCTTCCAGCGTCATGGCCACGACCACGCCCTTGCCTGCCGCCAGGCCGTCGGCCTTGATGACGATGGGTGCGCCGTGCTTGTCCACATAGGCATGGGCCGCTTCGGTGTCGGTGAAGGTGTCGTAGAAGGCCGTGGGGATGCCGTGGCGCTTCATGAAGTCCTTGGCGAAGGCCTTGGAGCTTTCGAGTTGGGCCGCCTTCTGCGTGGGGCCAAAGATGCGCAGGCCACGTGCGCGGAACTCGTCCACGATGCCAGCAGCCAGAGGAGCCTCAGGCCCCACCACGGTCAGCACCACCTTGTTGGTTTGGGCAAATTCAACCAGCGCCTGCACATCGGTGAGGGGCACATTGAACAGCAGCGGATCGCGCGCGGTGCCGCCGTTGCCCGGGGCCACATAGACCTTGCCGGCCTTGGGTGACTGGGCCAGCTTCCAGGCCAGGGCGTGTTCACGGCCACCAGAGCCAATGACGAGGATGTTCATACGGGGTCTGCTCTCTCAATTCACTCAGTTCAATTCAGCGTTGTGATAGACCTCCTGGACATCGTCCAGGTCTTCCAGCACATCCAGCAACTTCTGCATGCGGGCGGCATCATCGCCAGCCAATTCAACGGTGTTCTCGGCGCGCATCGTGACCTCGGCCATTTCGGCCTGCAAGCCAGCGCCATCGAGCGCGGCCTTCACCGCCTCGAAATCGGGTGGCGCGCTCAGCACTTCAATGGAGCCGTCTTCATGCGTGATGACATCCTCGGCCCCGGCCTCCAGGGCCACTTCCATGACCTTGTCTTCACTCACACCTGGGGCAAACAGAAACTGGCCCACGTGCTTGAACTGAAAGGCCACCGAGCCTTCGGTGCCCATGTTGCCACCGTATTTGCTGAAAGCATGACGCACATCGGCGACGGTGCGCACGCGGTTGTCGGTCATGCAATCCACGATGATGGCGGCCCCACCGATGCCGTAGCCTTCGTAGCGCACTTCTTCATACGTCACGCCATCGAGATTGCCCGTGGCCTTGTCCACGTTGCGCTTGATGTTGTCAGCCGGCATGTTGGCCGCCTTGGCCTTCTCGATGGCCAGGCGCAGGCGGGGGTTCATGTTGACGTCAGCCCCACCGGCGCGGGCGGCCACGATGATTTCACGGGTGATGCGGGTCCAGATCCTGCCGCGCTTGTCGTCCTGACGACCCTTGCGATGCTGGATATTGGCCCATTTGGAATGGCCGGCCATGGCGTGTTGCTCCGGATGAGAATGTGCGATGTGAACGACAGAACGCGCCCCGGCAAGACACCGACGCGCGCGCAACTCAAGCCCCAGCGCAAGCTGGGCGATACTGCGATTTTACCTGCGAGCGGGCTTGACCCCGATCATGCGGTCCGATCGCCCTGACAACGCCGACCGCAGCCCGACCTTTTTTGACTGTTGTGGAGTTTCTGCACCATGGCCGACCCCATCCTGATTGCCCGGAACAAAGACACCGAGTGCCACCTGCTGCCCGCTTTGGCCAACCGCCACGGCCTGATCACCGGTGCCACGGGCACGGGCAAGACCATCACCCTGCAAGGCCTGGCCGAGGGTTTGTCGAACCTGGGTGTGCCCGTATTCCTGGCGGACATCAAGGGCGACCTGACCGGCATCTCGCAGGTGGGCAGCATGTCGCCCAAGCTGGCCGCCATCCTGACCGAGCGCAGCATCGAGCCACCCGCACCGCAGTCCTGCCCCACCACGCTGTGGGACGTCTTTGGCGAGCAAGGCCACCCGGTGCGCGCCACCATCTCGGACATGGGACCGCTGCTCTTGGGTCGCATGCTCAACCTGAACGACACCCAGGCGGGCGTGCTGCAGCTGGTGTTCAAGGTGGCCGACGACAACGGCCTGCTGCTGCTCGACCTCAAAGACCTGCGCGCCATGCTGCAGCATGTGGGCGACAACGCCAGCCAGTTCACCACCAGCTACGGCAACATCAGCCCGGCGAGCATCGGTGCCATCCAGCGCGGCCTGCTGCAAATTGAAGAGCAAGGCGGTGACCGCTTCTTTGGCGAGCCCATGCTCAACATCAGCGACTTCATGCAGACGGTCGATGGCAAGGGCGTGGTCAACATCCTGGCGGCCGACAAGCTGATGCACTCGCCGCGCCTGTACGCCACCTTCCTGCTGTGGATGCTGTCCGAGCTGTTCGAGACCCTGCCCGAGGTGGGTGACCTCGACAAACCCAAGCTGGTGTTCTTCTTCGACGAGGCCCACCTGCTGTTCAAGGACGCGCCCGCCGCCCTGGTCGAGCGCATCGAGCTGGTCGTGCGCCTGGTGCGCTCCAAGGGCGTGGGCGTGTACTTCGTGACCCAGAACCCGTTGGACATTCCGGACACGGTGCTGGGCCAGTTGGGCAACCGCGTGCAGCACGCGCTGCGCGCCTTCACCCCGCGTGATCAGAAGGCCGTCAAATCGGCGGCCGACACGATGCGCGCCAATCCGGACCTGGACATCGCCACGGCCATCACGGAACTGGCCGTGGGCGAGGCCCTGATCAGCCTGCTGGACGAAAAGGGCCGCCCCGGCGTGACCCAGCGCGTGTACGTGGTGCCACCGGGCAGCCAGATCGGCCCGATCACCCCGGCGCAACGCCAGAGCCTGATCGTGCAATCGCTGGTGGCCGGTGTGTACGAGAAGACGGTGGACCGGGAATCGGCCCACGAGAAGCTCAAAGGCCGGGTGGGCGGGGCAACCGCCTCAACGCCCCCCTCTGCCACCACGGCACCACAGGAAAGCGACGAACGCAGCCTGCGCGACGAGGCTCAGGATGCGGTGCGGTCGCCGCGCTCTGCCCCATCGGGTACCGGCCGCAGCGCCCCGGCCGAATCAGGCGGTGGCTGGCTGGGCGACCTGCTGCAAGGCAGCGGCCGAAAGGACTCGGTGCTGGAAACCGTGGCCAAATCAGCCGCACGCACCATTGGCTCGACGGTGGGACGCGAGATCATCCGTGGCGTTCTGGGCTCGCTGCTGGGTGGCAGTCGTCGGCGTTGAGTGGTCGCACGCTCCCTCAGTGAGGGGCGTGATGCCCGTCGCTGCGTGCAATGTTGAGCAGGTGTGCCAACTCGTCGGGATAGCGACGCATATTGCTACGGTGCCACAGACCGATCAGCAACATGACGCTGGCCACGAACAGGCCAAAAGCTGTGATCGCCCCGTAAGCCGACAGCCCCGAACTGGTCAAACCGGTGTACATCAGGCCGAGCACCAGGATGCAGGCCTGTTCGTTGAAGTTCTGCACTGCAATCGAACGACCGGCTCCCATCAGGTTGTGACCCCGGTGTTGCAGCAGCGCGTTCATGGGCACCACCAGGAAGCCCCCCAGTCCGCCCAGGATGATCATGAACGGCACGGTGACAGTGATGTCACGCAGGAAGTTCATGCCCAGAACGAGCAAACCCATCGCCACGCCCAGCGGGATCACCAACGTGGCCTGGTCCAGACGCATCTTGACCGAGGCCCACACCGCCCCCACAGCCGTGCCGATGGCCACAACCCCCACCAGAGCCGAGGCCTTTGTGGTGTCGTAGTGCAAGGCCACCCCCGCCCAGGCCAGCACGATGTAGCGCAGATTGCCCGAGACCCCCCAGAACAGCGTGGTGGTCGCCAGCGAGATCTGGCCCAGCTTGTCACCCCACAGGCGTGAGCTGCACTGCATGAAATCTTTCACCAGAAAGATCGGATTGGCAGCATAGGGTTGCAGCGGTGTTTCCGTGCGCGGAATGCGCAGGTTGAACAGCGAGGCGATGACATAGAGAATGATCAAGGTGGCGATCGCTGCCTCGGCGGGTGTGTGGATGCCCGTGTCCACCCAGGGCAGATCCACCGACAACAACCACGGCGCAATGGCATGCCCCATCAACTGTCCGCCCAGCACCACCCCCAGAATGATCGAGGTGATGGTCAACCCCTCAATCCAGCCATTGGCCTTGACGAGCTGGGAAGGGGGCAGGAGTTCGGTGAGGATGCCGTATTTGGCGGGCGAGTAAGCCGCCGCGCCCAGTCCGACCACCGCGTAGGCCATCAGCGGGTGAGAGCCAAACAGCATCATCAGGCAGCCCACCACCTTGATGGCGTTGGACATGAACATGACCTTGCCTTTGGGCCATGCATCCGCAAAAGCGCCCACAAAAGGTGCCAGGATCACGTAAAAGAGCGCAAACATCGGCACCAGGGCCGCGCGCTGCCATTCTGGCGAGCCGTCGGTTCTGAGCAGTTCAACCGCTGCGACGAAAAGCGCGTTGTCGGCCAGCGAGCTGAAGAACTGCGCCGCCATGATGGTGAAAAAGCCTTTTTTCATGCGCGAGCGTCGTGAGAGATCATTTCCGTGAGTTGCATGCCAGACCGACGAACTGGTCCTGGCATCCACGCAGCCCCGGTCAGATCAACGGCCGCCGGTTATAGCACGACCGACCATTTTCTACCCACGATGCCAGCAAGCCGACGCGTGAACGGGGGTACGGACAGCCTGGCGTCTCAGGGGTGGCAAAATCACGAACATGCCGCGCCCGCTCCAAGCCCTGATCCATCTCGACGCCCTTCACCACAACTTGCAGCGAGCGCGCGAATGCGCCCCCGACGCGCGTGTCTGGGCGGTCGTCAAGGCGAACGCTTATGGGCACGGCCTGCAGCGCGTTTACGAAGGGCTGCGCAGTGCCGATGGCTTTGCCCTGCTTGACATTGCCGACGCCCAGCGTCTGCGCGACCTCGACTGGCGGGGCCCCATCCTGCTGATCGAAGGTGTGTTTGATGCGCGTGACCTGGAATGGTGCTCGCGTCTGGGGTTATGGCATGTGGTGCACTGTGAAGAGCAGATCAACTGGTTGGCGCAGCACAAGACCGAATGGCCGCACCGTGTGTTCCTGAAAATGAACACCGGCATGAACCGACTGGGCTTCACGCCGCAGGCCTTTCGCAATGCCTGGCTGCGCCTGAGCGCCCTGCCCCAGGTGGATGAGGTCTCGTTCATCACGCACTTTTCCGATGCCGACAGCCCCAAGGGCATCGCGCAACAGGCCGAGGTGTTCCTCACGCATACGGCCGACCTGAGTGGTGAGCGCAGCCTGTGCAACAGCGCGGCCACCCTGCGTCATGCGCACGATCCGACCATCCGCGGCGACTGGATCCGTCCCGGCGTCATGCTCTATGGTGCCTCGCCCGATTACCCGGAGCACGACGCCACCCACTGGGGCCTGCAACCGGCCATGACGCTGCACAGCAAGCTCATCGGCCTGCAGTACCTGCAGGCGGGCGACACGGTGGGCTACGGCAGCACCTTCACCGCCGACCGCGAGATGCGCATCGGCGTGGTGGCCTGTGGCTATGCCGACGGCTACCCGCGCCACGCGCCCACCGGCACCCCGGTGCTGGTCGATGGTGTGCGCGTGCCCTTGATCGGTCGCGTGTCGATGGACATGCTGGCGGTGGACCTGAGCTTGGCTCCACAAGCCCACATGGGTGCCGAGGTGACACTGTGGGGGCATGGCCCGCATGGCAGCACGCTGTCGATCGACGAGGTGGCCCGCCATTGCGGCACCATTGGCTACGAGCTGATGTGTGCGGTCTCCCAACGCGTCGCAATGGAAGTAAGAGAATCTCATGGAACCTGACGCCCAACGCCACCAACTGCGCATGACCGTGCTCATGACGCCCGACATGGCCAACTTCTCCGGGAATGTGCATGGCGGCACCATTCTCAAGCTGCTCGACCAGGTGGCGTATGCCTGTGCCAGCCGCTATGCAGGCTCGTATGTGGTCACGTTGTCGGTGGACCAGGTCACCTTCCGCCAACCCATCCACGTGGGTGAGCTGGTGACCTTCCTGGCCTCGGTGAACTACACCGGCACCTCGTCGATGGAGATCGGCATCAAGGTGATCGCCGAGAACATCCGCACGCAAGTGGTGCGGCATGCCAACAGCTGCTTCTTCACCATGGTGGCCGTGAACGACCACGCCAAGCCCACGCCGGTCATGCCCCTGAACCCGAGCACACCCGACGAGAAGCGTCGTTTCAAGGCCGCCCGACTGCGCCGCCAGCTGCGTCAGGAACTGGAACAGCGCTTCCAAGCCATTCAGGCCGGCGAACCCGGCGATTCCGAAGCAGAGCTGACGCGTCCCTGACAATAGGGGCATGGCCAAAGAGAAAACCGTCTACACCTGCAGCGAGTGCGGGGGCATCAGCCCCAAGTGGCTGGGCAAGTGCCCACACTGCAACGCCTGGAACACCCTCGAAGAGACCCGCGCCGAACCTGCTGCCGCAAGCAAGAACCGCATGCAGGCGCTCTCGCGCGGCCTGAACGCGGCGCAGCCGGTGACCACGCTGTCGCACATCGAGGCCGCTGACGTGGCACGCACGCCCACCGGTCTGGAAGAGCTCGACCGGGTGCTGGGTGGCGGCATCGTCTCGGGTGGCGTGGTGCTGATCGGCGGCGACCCCGGCATCGGCAAGTCCACCCTGCTGCTGCAGGCGCTGGACGCCCTCTCGCGCCAGATGCCGGTGCTGTATGTGACCGGCGAGGAAAGCGGCGCCCAGGTGGCGCTACGCGCCCACCGGCTGGGCCTGGATGGCTCGCAGGTGCGGGTGCAGGCCGAGATTCAGCTGGAGAACATCATCGCCACCATGGAGGCCGAGAAGCCTTCGTTCTGCGTGATCGACTCGATCCAGACCATTTACTCCGACCAGCTCACCTCGGCGCCAGGCTCGGTGGCGCAGGTGCGCGAATGCGCCGCCCACCTGACCCGCGTCGCCAAGGCCACTGGCTGCACCACCGTGCTGGTGGGCCATGTGACCAAGGAAGGTGCCATTGCCGGCCCGCGCGTGCTGGAGCATATCGTGGACACGGTGCTCTACTTCGAGGGCGACACGCACAGCAGCTTCCGCCTGGTGCGCGCCATCAAGAACCGCTTTGGCGCGGTCAACGAGATTGGCGTGTTTGCCATGACCGACAAGGGGCTCAAGGGCGTGACCAACCCCAGCGCCATCTTCCTGTCCACGCACAGCGAGCCGGTGCCGGGTTCGTGCGTGCTGGTGACGCTGGAGGGCACGCGCCCCCTGCTGGTCGAAATCCAGGCCCTGGTGGACGCTGGCGGACCCAGCCCCCGGCGTCTGAGCGTGGGCCTGGAGCGTGACCGTCTGGCCATGCTGCTGGCCGTGCTGCACCGCCACGCCGGCATGGCGTGCTCGGACCAGGATGTGTTCGTCAACGCCGTGGGTGGCGTGCGCATCAGCGAACCGGCGGCCGACCTGGCCGTGTTGCTGGCGATCCAGAGCAGCCTGCGCGGCAAGCCGCTGCCCAAGGGCTTCATCGCATTTGGCGAAGTGGGCCTGGCGGGCGAGGTGCGCCCGGCGCCACGCGGTCAGGAGCGACTCAAGGAAGCGGCCAAGCTGGGCTTCAGCATCGCCGTGGTGCCCAAGGCCAATGCACCCAAAAAGCCCATCGAAGGGCTGACCATCCACCCGGTCGAACGGGTAGAAGAGGCCATCAGTCTGGTACGTTCGCTGATGTGAGGCTGGGGGGGGCTGAAGGTCAGCGCCGGATGGCCTTGCGCAGGTTCAGACCGGACAGCGCCAGCGCCCCGAAGTACAGCACCGCCGAGCCGACCAGGCAGGCGACCATCGCGCCGATGCGCACCATCGGCTGCGCGCGCAGCCCGATCCAGTCGATGTGGTGCACGGCCAGCCACAGGCCCACACCCAGCACCGCCGAAGCCACGCCCACGCGCAGGGCAAACAGCCACCAACCCGATGAAGGCTGGTAACGGCCGGAGCGGCGCAGACCGATCAGCAACCAGGTGGCATTGACCAGCGAGCCCAGGCCGATGGACAGCGCCAGACCGGCATGGTTGAGGAAGGGCACGAACACGGCGTTCAGGCACTGGGTGATCACCAGCACCGCGATGCCGATGCGCACGGGGGTCTTGATGTCCTGCGTGGCATAGAAGCCGGGTGCCAGCACCTTCACGCCGATCAGGCCCAGCAGACCCACGCCGTAGCACGACAGCGCCAGCACGGTCTGCTGCACATCGTTCGCGGTGAAGCGACCATAGTGATAGAGCACGGCCACCAGCGGCTCGGCAAACAGCAGCAGCCCCATGGCCGCTGGCAGCGCCAGCAGGACCACCAGGCGCAGCCCCCAATCGAGCATCTCCGAAAACCGTGCGGTGTCGCCAGCGGCCTGCGCGCGCGACAGCTGGGGCAGCAGCACCACCCCCAGGGCCACACCCAGCATGGCGGTGGGAAACTCCATCAAGCGGTCGGCATAGGTGAGCCAGGACACCGAGCCCGCGCCCAGGTGCGAGGCGATCTGCGTGTTGATCAGCAGCGAGATTTGCGCCACCGACACCCCCAGGATGGCCGGGGCCATCTGACGCAGGATGCGCCCCACGCCAGGATGCCGCCACGCGCGCCGCCATGCGCCCGGGCTCAAGCCGATGCGGGGTGCCATGCCGATCTTGAGCAAGGCGGGCACTTGCACGCCCAGTTGCAGCACACCACCGACCATGACCCCCACCGCCAGGGCATACACCGGTTCGATGCCATGGCGCTCGAACAGCGGTGCCACAAACAAGGCCGCGCCGATGGTGCACAGGTTGAGCAGCACGGGCGTGGCGGCCGGCACAGCAAAGCGGCTCCAGGTGTTGAGGATGCCGGCGCTCAACGCCACCAGGGACATGAAGCCGATGTAGGGGAACATCCAGCGCGTCATGACGACGGCCGCATCAAAACCGCCGCTCTCTTTCAAACCCGAGGCCATGACCCAGACCAGCACGGGCGCGCCGATCACGCCCAGCACACAGGTGATCGCCAAGGCGACAAACAACACGGTGCCCACGGCATTGACCAGATCGTGGGTGGCCTGATCGCCTTGCTGGGTGCGGCTTTCGGCCAGGATGGGCACGAAGGCCTGCGAGAAGGCCCCTTCGGCAAACAGGCGGCGCAGCAGATTGGGGATGCGAAACGCCACGTTGAAGGCGTCGGTGGTGGCGCTGGCCCCGAAGGCCGCGGCGATCAGCAGCTCCCGAACCAGACCGGTGATGCGTGACGCCAGGGTCAGCAGGGAAACGATGGACGCGGATTTGAGCAAACTCATCGCGGCATTATAGGAAGGCGTCCGCCTCGGCGCGCCCCTGCAGTTGGACGGCTCGAACGAAGTCTGTTATGATGCTCGGCTTTCCAACCAACTTTGCCCTCGTGGGGTGCGAATTGGCCTGAGGCGGTGCTTTTTCCAAGCGCTGTGTCGGCCAGGCATCTACAGGGCCTGCACATCATGGCATCTGCATCCAAGGTCAAAAAGACCGTCCGTATCGCCTCCGGTCGCAAGCGCGTCCGTCAAGACGTCAAGCTGAACGCTGCCAACACCTCGCTGCGTTCCAAGTTCCGCACCGCCGTCAAGAGCGTGCTGAAGGCTGTGGCCACCGGCGACAAGGCCAAGGCTTCCGAAGCTTTCAAGACCGCCCAAAGCGTGATCGACTCGATCGCCGACAAGCGCATCTTCCACAAGAACAAGGCCGCTCGTTACAAGAGCCGTCTGTCTGCCAAGGTCAAGGCTCTGTCGGCCTGATCTGCCTCCATCACAGCTGATGCATTCAGCTGTTGATTCAAAAACGCCCAATGTGAACCATTGGGCGTTTTGCTTTGTGAGATGACTTGACCACTCATCTCCGCATCGTTGACACTCACCGGCGAGACACTCAACCGACCTTGCCATGAACAAATTCAACATCTCGACGCGCATCACGCTCATTTTGGGCATCCTCGCCGCCTTGCTGATGTTTGTCAGCCTGCTTGGGATCTACGGCATGAGCCTGACCAAGGATGGGATGAGGTCAATTTACGAAGACCGCGCCATCCCGCTCAAGCAACTGAGCGACGTCAACTACCTGGCCAACCGCAA
>JAGOKC010000001.1:72560-83238 GCA_017994835.1 Aquabacterium sp.
CCGGCGATCTGACGCACCGCATCGAGTTGCTGGGGCGTGACGAAATCACCCTGTTGCTCAAAGAGCTGTCGCTGATGCAGGAGGCCTTGGGTGGGGTGGTGTTGCGGGTTCGCCTGGGTGCCGAATCGGTCTCCACGGCATCGGCCGAGATTGCGATGGGCAATCAGGATCTGAGCTCTCGCACCGAAAGCCAGGCCAGTGCCCTGGAAGAAACGGCCGCCTCGATGGAGCAGTTGAGCTCCACCGTTCAGCAAAATGCCGACAGCGCACGTCAGGCCAGTCAGTTGGCCAACAATGCGTCCAGCGTGGCCGTCAAGGGGGGCGAGGTGGTCGGCCAGGTGGTGGACACCATGAAGGGCATCAGCGAGAGCTCGCGCCAGATTGCCGACATCATCAATGTCATCGATGGCATTGCCTTCCAGACCAACATTCTGGCGCTGAATGCCGCCGTGGAGGCAGCGCGTGCCGGCGAGCAGGGACGCGGTTTTGCGGTGGTGGCCAGCGAGGTGCGCAATCTGGCCCAGCGCAGCGCCGAAGCCGCCAAGGAAATCAAGCGCCTGATCAACGACAGTGTGAGCCGCGTGGAACAGGGCACAGAACTGGTGGACCAGGCAGGCTCCACCATGAATGAGATCGTCACCAGCATCCGCCGCGTGACCGACATGGTGGCCGAAATCAGCGCCGCATCGAACGAGCAGAGCGCCGGGGTGTCACAGGTGGGCGAAGCGGTCGCGCAAATGGACCAGGCCACGCAACAAAACGCCGCCATGGTCGAGGAAATGGCCGCTGCCGCCAGCAGCCTGCGCGGACAAGCCCAGGAACTGGTCCAGACCGTGGCCGCGTTCAAGGTGACGGGGCAGTCAACGGTATCGCGTGCTTCGGCAGCAGCACCAGTTTCGACAGCTGCGGCATCGCCCCGGCCGGCACCCAGCCCGCACGCGAAGAGCACCCCCACCCGCAGCAGTACGACCACGACGCCAGGCACACGCGCATCGGCCCAGACCAAGGCACCCGTCAAGGCCAGTCCACCCGCAGCACCCGCCGTGGCGGCCCCCAGCCGTCACAGCAATGCCGATGACGACTGGACTTCGTTCTGATCCTGATAGGTGAGGGAGGGAGCGGGTCGCTCAGCTCGCAGGCGGGCTGCGCGGCACGTCGGGCAGCAGGCAGGCTTCGACCACCTGCAGTCCGTTGTCCTTGGCAAAGTTCATCACGAAATCCCAGGCCATGGGCTCCAGGCCTCGCAGGGCTTCGTTGACGACCACGCACCGGATGTCGCCCATGGTGGTGGGCACACAGTAGGGCGAATAGCCAATGTGGGCACCTGGGCCCTGGGCAACACCACCCGGACGGAACCCCGACATCACGCCGGCCAGGCGCTCGGCCCAGTCACTGGGACGGAAGGGGCGACCATTCTGGGTGATGCCCTGGATGAAGAATTCGCGCGGTTTGGCGGAGGGGGGGGAGATGGGGAACGTCGACACGGTAGCGCTTCCGACGGCTGCTCAATGGGTGAATTGACAGAAAAAGAGCGGCCACCAGATTGTGTCTGACAGCCACGATGTTCAAGGCACAGACCGTGGCGGGTAGCCGGGCACAGCACCTTGGCAGGGGACACGTTCAAAACCAGCGTTCCGAAACATGAAGGCTTCTATTGTCACGGACGCGCGTTGAGCCTGCAAGTGCCGCATGCCCCCGCTTGCCGAGCGTGCGCTTTGCGTGCATGCCAACACGCCCAAATCAACGCCTTTTACATAGAATGTGCTCTGGCGCAGTGCCTGCTGCGCCATTTTTCTTTCCTGACCTGAGATCCCAGCCATGAACGCCCCCGTGACGATGCCCCATGTGATGCCCACTTATGGTCGCCTGCCTGTTGCACTGACGCACGGCGAAGGCGCGTATGTCTGGGACACCGAGGGCCGACGCTATCTGGACGGGCTCTCGGGCATTGCCGTCAACACCCTGGGGCACAAGCACCCCAAGCTGGTGGCCGCCCTGCAGGATCAGATCGCCCACATGATTCACTGCTGCAACTACTACCAGGTGCCGCTGCAAGAAGAGCTGGCTCGTCTGCTGGTGGAACGCTCGGGCCTGACCAATGTGTTTTTCTGCAATTCGGGCCTGGAAGCCAACGAGGCAGCCCTGAAGATTGCGCGCAAGTTTGGCCACGAAAAAGGCATTCACCGCGCAGAGGTGGTGGTGTGCGAGCGGGCCTTTCATGGCCGCTCGATTGCGACCTTGTCAGCCACCGGCAACCCCAAGGTGCATGCGGGCTTCGAACCTTTGGTCGAAGGTTTTGTGCGCGTGCCTTTCAACGACATTGCCGCGCTTGAAGACGTGGCCCGCACCAACCCGAACGTGACCGCCATCTTCATGGAGGTCATCCAGGGCGAGGGGGGCATCAACACGGCCCGCATCGATTATCTGCAGGCCGCCCGTCGTTTGTGCGACGACAACGGCTGGCTCTTGATGCTCGATGAAGTGCAGTGCGGCATGGGTCGCACCGGCAAGTGGTTTGCCCACCAGTGGGCCGGCATTCAACCTGATGTGATGCCACTGGCCAAGGGACTGGGTTCCGGCGTTCCCGTGGGCGCTGTGGTGTGCGGCCCGAAAGCCGCCCATGTGCTAAAGGCAGGCAACCACGGCACCACCTTCGGTGGCAACCCGCTGGCCATGCGCGCCGGCGTGGAAACCGTGCGCATCATGGAAGAAGAGCAGTTGATGGCCAACGCTGCGCGTGTAGGGCAACATCTGATGGCCGCCCTGCAGCATGAGTTGGGCACCGTCAAGGGCATCAAGGAAATCCGTGGGCAGGGACTGATGATCGGCATCGAGCTGGATCGCCCCTGCGGTGTGATCCTGAACCGCGCCCTGGAGGCGGGTTTGCTGCTCAGCGTCACTGCTGACACGGTGGTGCGTCTGTTGCCACCCCTGATTTTCACCACCGAACAAGCCGACGACCTGGTGGCGATCCTGGTGCCCATCGTGCGTCAATTCCTGTCTGAAAGCGTGGTCTGACCATGAAGCCCGGATTGAGTCTGATCAAGCATTACCTGCAGTTCAAGGACCTGCGCTCGCAAGAGTACGCCTACCTGTTCGAGCGCGCGGCCATCATCAAGAAGCGCTTCAAGAACTACGAGAAGTACAACCCGCTGGCCGACCGCACGCTGGCGATGATCTTCGAGAAGGCCTCGACGCGCACCCGCGTGAGCTTCGAGGCGGGCATGTACCAGATGGGCGGCTCGGTGGTGCACCTGACCACCGATGGCAGCCAGCTGGGCCGCAGCGAACCGATCGAGGACAGCGCCAAGGTGATCTCGCGCATGGTGGACATCGTGATGATCCGCACCTACGAGCAGGCCAAGCTGGTGAAGTTTGCGGCCAACTCGCGCGTGCCGGTCATCAACGGGCTGACCAACGAGTACCACCCCTGCCAGATCCTGGCCGACATCTTCACCTACATCGAGCACCGTGGTTCGATCGAGGGCAAGGTGGTGGCCTGGGTGGGCGATGGCAACAACATGGCCAACACCTGGTTGCAGGCGGCCGAGATCCTGGGCTTCACGGTGCATGTGAGCACGCCCAGCGGCTATGAGATTGATCCGGCCGTGGCCGGCATCCAGTCCACCGACTGCTACAAGGTGTTCAAGGACCCGATGGACGCCTGCCGTGGGGCGGACATGGTGACCACCGATGTGTGGACCTCGATGGGCTATGAGGCCGAAAACGAGGCGCGCATGAAGGCCTTTGCCGATTGGTGCGTGGACACCGAGATGATGGCGGTGGCCAAGCCCAATGCGCTGTTCATGCACTGCCTGCCCGCCCACCGGGGCGAAGAGGTCGAGGCCGACGTGATCGACGGCCCGCAGTCGGTCGTGTGGGACGAGGCCGAGAACCGCATGCATGTGCAAAAGGCACTGATGGAGTACCTGCTGCTGGGTCGGATTGGCTGAGGGTCGGGCTGGTGCCGGTCACCACTCGCGCAGTTTGACGCGCAGGCGTGCAATCGACTGGCTGTGTAGCTGGCAGACGCGTGACTCGGTCACGCCCAGCACGACCGCAATTTCCTTGAGGTTCATGTCCTCTTCGTAATAGAGGCTCATGACGAGCTGTTCACGCTCGGGCAGGTTCTTGATCGCTTCGACCAGGGCGTGGCGCATGCGATCGTCCTGCAGGAGGCTCAGTGGATTGCTGCCGCTGTCGATCACATGGCGGTCGAGAAAGTCTTGATCGCCCTCGTCGCCACTCATGTCTTCAAGGTAGATGAGCTGGGTGCCGCGCACCTTGCCGAGCAGATCCTGGTAGTCGCTCAGGCTCAGGCCCAACTCGTCGGCAATTTCGCTTTCGTGGGGAACGCGTCCGAGGCGTTGCTCCAGGCGGTGAACCGCGCCTTCGATGTCACGCTGTTGCTTGCGGGTGCCACGGCTGAGCCAGTCGGTGCCACGCAACTCGTCCAGCATGGCCCCCCGGATGCGCTGTGTGGCGAAGGTTTCAATCTGCACGCCTTGTGCGGGGTCGAAGCGGCTGAGCGCATCGGCCAGGCCAATCATGCCGACCTGGATCAGGTCATCGACCTCGACGTTGGCGGGCAGCTTGGCCATCATCTGGTGCGCCAGGCGTCGCACCAACGGGCTGTACTGGCGCAGCATCGCATTGACGTCGAGACGCCCTTTGGGTGAGTACGTGCTGGGTTCCATGTACATCAATTATGGGCCGAGGCAACGCGGCCCGGCAAGGCCGACCCTGGAGATGTGAGATGTTCGAAGGCGGCGTCACCCAGGCTCAGGGGCAGTGCACCATGCAGGAGTGCGGCAGCCATGGCCATGAAGTGCGGATCGGGATCGGCGCTGGCGGTTTGCTGCGGGTCAAGTTGCTGGGCGCTGCGCTGCACCACGCCCAGGAAATCATCGGCGCAACGGGCCAGTCGCTGTGCCACGGGTTCGGCGTGTGGGCTCTCCAGCGGGGCGCACACCAGCAGGTCGTAGCTCATCCACCCGGCACGTTGGTGCAGCGTCTTCACGGCGGCGTAGGCTGCGGTCAGGCCTTCGGCCATGTCGTTGGTGAACACCAGCGGGCGCAGGCACTGGCCTTGGGCCGGTTGTGCGAACAGGCGCACAATTTCGCTCGCCGGGGCGTGAACCAGCACCACATCGCTGCGGGGTGAAGCGTCGGCCAAAGCAGGCAAAAGACTGGCACAGGAGCCACGGGCATCGACGTGACGCAGGGGCAACCCGCGAGCGGGCATGTAGCTGACCTGGCTGGAGAGCATCTCAATGCCTTCGGCCAGATCAAATGCCACAAGTTCGCTTGGCGCACGGGCCTGTTCACTGGCATCAAGCACCAGCGTGTTGAGACCAAAGCTGGCGTAAGCGGCACACAGGCGCTCGAGCACCAGTCCGCCGCATCCCGAGGAGGTGTTGGCCACGACCGGGATGAAGCGCAGGACGCGCGAGGCAAACATCTGTCGCAGCCCGTGGGCCTGGTCAGCCGGATGGTCAGCCCCGTTGTGAGCAGAGCGGGCCTTGGAGCGGGCGTATCGGGTCATCGGCGCAGTCTGTGAACGAAGTGATGAACGCTCTCGGCGGCGGATGGCAACTCACATGACGCGTGCTGCGCCCAGAGATTCAACCTGGTTGGGTGAGGAGAAAACCAGGCTGACCTCGGTGGGGTCGAGCCGATAGGCCGGGTTCAGGCTGGCGCGCAAAGCACGATGCACGAGTGCGTGGGACGACAGGCGGTGCCAGTCTTCGGGCACACGCTGGCCGTTGGCCACACCGACCACCTTGAGCTTGTGGCGGATCAGGGCGTCGAGGGCTGGGCCGAGTTTGACGGCTTCGTCGAGCTTGGACAGGATGACCCCGGCGCAGGCGTTGGCCTGGTAGGCGTGCATGACATCTTCGATGGCGTCGCCCTGGGCTGCGGTGTTGATGACCAGCAGTTTCTTGATGCTGGGGTGGGCCAGCAGGTCGAGCAGTTCCTTGGTGCGACCATCGCGCTGGGCCATGCCGGCGGTGTCGATCAGGATCATCTTCTTGCCAGACAGCAGTTCCAGCAGGTCTTCCAGCGCTGCGCGGTCGTGGGCCATGTGCACGGGCACGCCCAGGATGCGGCCGTAGGCGCGCAGCTGTTCGTGGGCACCGACACGGTAGGCGTCCAGGGTGATGAGGCCGAGATTGGACGCGCCGTGCTTGGCGGCGAAGGTGGCGGCCAGCTTGGCGGTGGAGGTGGTCTTGCCGACGCCGGTCGAACCGATCAGGGCGAACACACCACCCTGATCTTCGATGGCGCGTTCGCGATCCGTGGTGTTCAGGTTGCGCTGCAGCACCTGGGTGGCCCACTGGACTTCGTCGTGCGTGCCGTCGATGACTTCAGCGGGCATGGCGTCGAGCATCTTGCGGATCAGCACGGCCGAGAAACCGCCGTCGAGGAGCTTTTGAGCCAACGCTGCCTGTACCGGCGTGCGGCCCAGTTTTTCAACGAAAGCCATCGTCTCAAAGCGCTCTTTCATCATGGCGCGCATGGCACGCAACTCGCCCAACATGAAAGCGTTGGCGTCGTGTGCCGCTTTGAGCGCATCCGCCGCAGCGGTGTCCACCACCGGCATGCGCACCGACTCGGCGCGGGCAGCGGCTTTCGGGGCGGGCGGCACCATCTGGGGCAGGGTGAGGTGGGCAGATTCGTCGTGACGGTCAGCCTGCCATTCGTCATGGGCGTCTTCGGCCAGGTTGACACGGTGACGCACCAGATCGACCCCCAGATCGACGGCAGCACTGCGCTCGGGGACCGCAGCTGGCTTGGCAGCGGCAAAGCGCTGACTGAGTTGAACTTCGGGAGGAGGGATCAGCGCGGGCTCGTCACGCGACGTCATCGCGGCCTGACGGCGCTTGAGCATGCGTTCACGCACATAGTCCTGGAAGGACAAGGTGCTCATGGCCAGTTGCTTGACGTCGTCCTGCACGGAGCTGGCCAGATTGGCCATGGCCGAACGGGCAGGTGCGGCAGCAGGGCTGGCAGCGGCCTTGCGGGGGCTGGGTGGCTGCTGGCTCTCGCTGACATAGCTGTCGATGGCGGGAATGCTGGCACCGGCCATGGCCAGAATCTCGATGCCGCCTTCAGTGGCGGGCTTGGTGGACAGGACAACCGCATCGTCGCCGAATGCAGCCTTGACTTTCTGCATGGCCTCGCGGCTGTTGCGTCCAATGAAGCGCTTGACGTTCATGCGTGGCCTCCGATCAGGGTACCGATGCGAATCGAATGAGTCTCAGGAATCTCGCTGTGGCCCAACACCTTCAGACGCGGGGCCGCACGCTTGAGCAGACGCGCCACCGAGGGGCGAATCACGTCTGGCACCAGCAGGCAGGCCGGTTGACCCATGTTTTCCTGGCGCTGGGTGGCGTCGGCCGCCTGGCGCGTGAGGTGGTCGGCCACGCCCGGGTCCAGCATGGGACCGTTGGGCGAGGTCAGGGCCTGGGTCAGCAGGCGTTCGAGGTCGGGCTCGATGGCGATGACGTCCAGCTCCTTCACCGGGCCATAGATCTGCTGCACGATGGCAGGAGCCAGGCCAATGCGAATGCGGCGGGCCAGTTCGGCCGGATCCTGCGCCACCTGACCACCGGCCGAGGCGCTTTCGGCCAGGGTTTCGATGATGGAGCGCATGTCACGGATGTGCACACCCTCTTCCAGCAGGAGCTGGAGGACCTTTTGCAGGATGGGGATGCCGACCATTTTGGGTACCACGTCTTCGATGAGTTTCGGAGCCAGTTTCGTCACATGCTCCACCAGTTGTTGGGCCTCTACCCGGCCCAGCAGCTTGGCGGCGTGCAGTTGCATCAAGTGTGAGAGATGTGTGGCCACCACGGTCGATGGATCAACGACCGTGTAACCCGCCATTTGCGCGGCATCCCGTTGCCGCTCTTCCACCCACACCGCCGGCAGGCCAAAGGCCGGGTCGGTGGCCTCTGCGCCCTGGATAAGGTTGGTCACATGCCCTGGGTTGATCGCCATCAGCATGTTGGGAAAGACCTCGCCCTCGCCCACCACAGCGCCACGCAGGGTGATGCGGTAGTGGCTGGGGCGCAGTTCCAGGTTGTCCTTGATGTGAACCGAGGGCGGCAAAAAGCCGACTTCTTGCGCGAACTTGCGGCGAACGCCCTTGATCCGGTTGAGCAGATCGCCACCTCGGTCCTTGTCCACCAACTGGATCAGGCGGTAGCCGACTTCCAGACCGAGGGTGTCAACGGGTTGCAGGTCTTCCCAGCTGGCCTCGCCGCCAGGGTTGGCGGCCGCTGCAGGCTTGTCAACGGGCTTGGGTGCCAGACGTGCGGCCTCCTGCTTCTGGTGATTGCGCCAGGCGCTGTAACCCAGCAGGCTGGCCACTGGCAGAAACACCAGGGAGGGCATGCCCGGGATCACACCCAGCAAGAAGATGATGCCCGCCGCCACCCCCAGCACCATGGGGTTGGCCAGCATCTGACCCATGATCTGGGTGCCGACGTCTTGCTCCTTGCCGACACGGGACACCACCATGGCAGCGGCCACCGAGATCAGCAAGGCTGGAATCTGCGCCACCAGGGCATCACCCACGGCCAGCAAGATGTAGGAGCTGGCGGCTTCAGAGGCCGACAGGCCGTGCTGCAGCACACCGATGATGAAACCACCGATGATGTTGATGAACAGGATCAGGATGCCGGCGACTGCATCCCCGCGCACGAACTTGGAGGCACCGTCCATGGAGCCATGGAACTCGGCCTCTTCGCCCACTTCACGGCGACGGCGCTTGGCCTCGGCTTCGTCGATCAGGCCGGCGTTCATGTCGGCGTCGATGGCCATCTGCTTGCCAGGCATGGCATCCAGCGCAAAACGGGCCCCCACTTCGGCGATCCGCTCGGCACCCTTGGTGATCACCACAAAATTGATCACGACCAGAATGGCGAACACGATCAGACCGACGGCAAAGTTGCCGCCGATCAGGAAATGACCGAAGGATTCGATCACCGCCCCTGCAGCGCCGGTGCCGGTGTGACCTTCCATCAGCACGACACGGGTCGAGGCCACGTTCAACGCCAGACGCAACAAGGTCGTCAACAGCAGCACGGCCGGGAACGCGGCAAAGTCCAGCGGGCGCAGCATCGTGGCGGCCACCATCATCACCATCAGCGCGGTGGCGATGTTGAACGTGAAGAAGATGTCCAGCAGAAAAGGCGGCAGGGGCAACACCATCAGCGCCAGCACGGCCACCACCACCACCGGGGCAGCCATGGCCTGGAAGCGCTTGGGATCACCGCCCATCAGGGCTTGAAGTTTCTGCAACATCGGGTTCATGCTTCAGCCTCCGTTTGCAGGGCTGCGGCCCGTGCCTTGGCCTTGTCAGACTGCTGGGGATCGAGTTCGTGCGGCACCTCCAGATCAGGCAGGTTGCCTGGCATCGGAGCCTGGCCGCTCAAGGCCTGACGCAGCTGGAACACATAGGCCATCACCTGGGCGACGGCGGTGTAGAGGACCACAGGCACTTCCTGGTCCAGTTCCGTGTTGGCGTACAGCGCACGGGCCAGGGGAGGCGCTTCCAGCACGGGCACGCGGTGCTCAGTGGCCACATCACGGATCTTGAGCGCCAGCAGATCGAGCCCCTTGGCCACGACACGCGGTGCGCCCATGCTGCCCTCTTCGTACTTGAGCGCGACGGCGTAGTGCGTCGGGTTCATCACGATCAGGTCAGCGGTCGGGACGGCGGCCAGCATGCGCTTGCGGGCCTGCTCGCGCATCAGTTGCTTGATGCGGCTCTTGACTTCCTGGTTGCCTTCTTGCTGCTTGAATTCTTCCTTCATGTCCTGATGGCTCATGCGCATGCGCTCGGCAAACAGGAACTTCTGCAGCGGCCAGTCGAGCAGGGCGAATGCCGCGATCACCAACAGCATGGAACCCAGCACATCGGCCAGGGTATCTCCCAGCGCCGCCAGGGCAGCTGGCAAGGGCATGGCCAGCAAATCGACCATGTGCGGCCAGGCTTTGACCAGGAAGCTGACGCCCGCAACCCCCAGGATCAACCCCAAGAGACTGGCTTTGAGCGCGTCAATGAGTTGCTGCTTGGAAAACACGCGGCCCAGTCCGGAGATCGGGTTGAGCGAGCTGAACTTGGGACTCAGCACCTTGAAGGACATCACCCAACCGCCCACCAGCACACTGGCTGCCACCGAGGCCAGGACGATGCCCAGGGCAAAGGGAATCACCACGATCAGACCTTCCCAGGCCCATTGACCCAGGCGCTCGACCATCATGTCTGGCGATGCCACCACGCGGGCATCAAAGCGCAACCCCGTGCGCAACAGCTTCTGGATGTGATCCATCCACACAGGCACCAAGCCCATCAGCACCCCGGTGGCGACGAGCACGACCAGGAAGTGCCCGAGATCCTTGGAACGGACCACCTGGCCTTCTTCTTTGGCTTTCTGCAGCTTGCGCGCCGAAGCGGGTAACTGCTTGTCTTGTGCGCTGTCGTCGGACATGATGGGGAAACACTCCTGCTTGGAGCGATTGTTGGCCACCGCCGGCCAAACTTGAGCGAGATAAGCAGGGCTGGCAGCCCCCTTTTCCCGGCACCTCACCCCCGATGGGAACCCGTTGAGACAACGAGACCCTGACAAATGTGACTTTTGCCTGCAAAATCAGCCTCAAACAGCCT
>JAGOKC010000001.1:83338-94387 GCA_017994835.1 Aquabacterium sp.
CAGCCTCAAACAGCCTACCCACCCTGCCACGTCAATGACTTCAGAAACCCCTCAGTTCCGCGCCCACTGCGAACGCCTGGTCGGCCTGTTGCCAGAACTGGCCAACAACTTGATCCAGCGAACCCTGGAATCGTTGCGTGCCCCACGGGGCGATCTGACGGTGGCACAGGATCGGCAACTGATCTTTGGCCTGGCCAGTCAAGTCCAGCAGCATCAGTTGCGCCTGCATGAGGCACTGACGCACTGCTTCCAGAACGAAATCGCACAGGCACGCCTGACTCATCCCGACAGCACAGCCAGCAGAACGCCCCTGCCCAAGCTTGATGAGCTCACCCTGGTCGATGAATCCGCCGCCGAAACCACGATCGAGGTGGCCCGCACCGTGCAGATCATCGACCTGATGGCCGAATGGTCGCTGCGAGAGCTGCAGAGCTACTCGGCTGCCTTGCGAGGCGATGCCGACATCCGTGCCGAGGCCAACCCCTTCACCCCTGCAGCCTTTGCCCGCGCCCTGAGCGATGCGGTGTCGGTGCTGAACCTGCCCAGCCCCGAGCGCCATCTGTTGCTGCGTGTGGCCGGACAGGAGCTGGCACGCCTGCTGCACCGTTTTTACGGCGACGCCAACGTTCACCTGCAACAGGAGGGCGTCAACCCGGTCGAGTACAAGACCGTGGTCAACCTCCATGCACCATCGGCCACGCCGATGGACATGACGCGACCCGGTGCCCTCGATGCCCTGCTGCAACGCCTGCCCGCTGCACAGCAGATGTCGCCCGCGCTGGTCACGGCCGCCCTGGACCGGGCCCTGCAGCAGCTCCCGCTGAATCAGGCCGGCGCACAGGTCGGCGACCCGCGCACCCTGCAGAACCTGAGCCAGCTGCTGGAGCAAATGGTCAAGGAAAGCGCCTCCGTCCCCTTGGTTCAGCCAGTGGTGCGCGAGCTCCAGACCAGCATGATCCGCATGGCGATGCAAGAGCCCAAGCTGGTCGAGAACCTGCAGCACCCCAGCTGGCAGCTCATCAACGATCTGGTGTCCTACGTCAGTGGTTTTCGGCCCGAAGAGGCGGCCGAGCAACATCACTTCATGGACCAGATCCAGCCCATCATCAGTCAGCTGGTGAGCAACACCGCCCCCCGGTCGGAAGACTTTGTTCAAGCACGCCAGGACATTCAAAAGGTCATTGAAGACCAAAGCACCGAGTTGCTGGCCAACCGAGCGGCCACCCTCAAGGCGCTTGAAGAGGCTGATCACCTCGAAACACTCAAGGGCCTGCTGCACCAGCAGGTTGAGCAACACCTCGAAGGCCACACGGTGCCGCTGGTGGTCAGCGATTTCCTGCGTGGCCCCTGGGTCAATGTGATGGTGCACGTGATGACCCAGGCTGATGTGCCCGAGGCCGAAAGCCAGAGCCTGATCAACGTGGTCGAAGATCTGGTCACCAGCCTGCAGCGGCCCACCACTCTGGAAGAGCGCGATCACTTGCGCGGCATGCTGCCCTCACTGACCGAGCGTTTGCGCAAGGGCATGGCCATCATTGAGTGGCCCCCCAAGCTGCGCGGCGACCTGATGGAGCAACTGATGGTGGTGCATGCCCGCTATCTGCGCAGCCCGCCTGCGCCAGCCGAGGCTCCGCGTGAACTGACCCCACAGGAAATCGTCTCGCAGATCCGGACCGAGCACATCGATTCGGTGTGGGAGCAGCTCAATCCCGATCCTGAGCCACGCATCCATGTCGATGCCCTGCCCACCGTCCCCATGGGCCTGACAGCGCAGGGAGAGGGCCAGGCCGGGCCCGAGGCGATCAATGACTGGGTGGATGCACTGCGACCGGGCACCTGGTTCAAACTTTCGCTGCATGGTGAATGGATCAACTCACGCCTGATCTGGGTCAGTCTGAACCATCGCTTCTTCATGTTCACGGGCCAGCGCAAAGCAGAGATTCACTCACTGCCCCGTCATGTGGTGTGCAAACTGCGCGGTGAAGGCCTGGTCACTGCGGTCGAGCAGCGCAGCCTGGTACAGCGCGCCGCCGACAGCCTGATGGGCGACCTCGACGATTGAGCGCCTGCGCGGGTTCAATCCCGCGCAGCCTGCTCACACATTGCTCGTGGCACGCACTTCTTCCAGGCTGGTCAGCCCTGCAAGCACCTTGTCAATGCCATCCTGACGCAACGTTCGCATGCCCTCGCGCATTGCCTGGCGTTGCAATTCTTCAGAACGCGCCCCGGTCTGGATCAGGCGGCGCAAATCGCGGCTGATGCTCATCAGCTCATGGATGCCCGCTCGCCCCTGATAGCCGGTCTGATTGCAGTGCCCACAGCCCTTGCTGTGATAAGTCATCAGCGCGCCCTGCTCACCAAAACGCTGCACCCAGTTGGCCCGCACGTCGTTCACGGTCAGGTCGGTGCCGTCCTTGCCGAAGGCAAACAGGTAGTCACGCGCCAGTTCATCCAGATAGGCATCGCTGGCCGGTTCGGCCACCCGACAGCGCGTGCACAGACAACGCACCAGACGCTGCGCCAGCACCACCAGCAGGGAGTCGGCAAAGTTGAACGGGTCCATGCCCATATCGAGCAAACGGGTCACGGTTTCAGGTGCGCTGTTGGTGTGCAGGGTCGAGAGCACCAGGTGGCCCGTCAAGGACGCCTCAACGGCGATCCCGGCCGTTTCCACATCGCGCATCTCACCCACCATGATGACGTCCGGGTCGGCCCGCAGGAAGGCACGCAGCGCCTTGGCAAAGGTCCAGTCAATCTTGGTGTTGACCTGCACCTGACGCAGGCCTGGCTGGGTGATTTCGACCGGGTCTTCGGCCGTCCAGATCTTGCGCTCGGGCACGTTGATGAAGCTCAGCGCCGAGTGCAGCGTGGTGGTCTTGCCCGAACCTGTCGGACCCACGCACAGAATCATGCCGTAGGAGCGTTCCATCGCATCCGTCAGGCGTTGCAAGTTGTTCGGGCTCAGGCCGATCTGATCCAGCGGCAAAGGTCGCGCCGAACTCAGGATGCGCATCACCACGTCTTCCAGACCATTGTTGGTCGGGACCGTGGCGACCCGCAATTCCAGACGGTACTGCGGCACGAAACGCGCAAAGTTGATCTTGCCGTCCTGCGGGCGACGGCGCTCGGAGATGTCCAGATCGCACATGATCTTGATGCGCGCAATCATGGCCGAACGGTAGTTATGCGGCAGCTCCAGATAGGGCACCAGCACGCCGTCCTTGCGGAAGCGGATCTTGATTTTTTCGCGACCGGGGTAGCTCTCGATGTGGATGTCGGAGACGCCCTGTGCGAACGCCTCGATGATCATGGTGTTGATCAAGCGCACCAGGGAGTTGTCACTCTGCTCGATCGGGCGGTCATCGTCATGTGAGGCCCGGTCATTTTCCTTTTCCAGATCCTCGATCAGCTTGCCCGATGTCATGGGCTCCAGGTCCATCGCCGAGGAGTCGGGGGCTTGGGTAAATGGCGAGTCCCAGACGTCCGCCCCCATGCGGTGGTACGACTCCTTGATCATGGTGTCGAGCTGCATGGCCTGTGCCAGCACAGGCACCACCTTGCACTGCGCAATGAACTCGATTTCCGACAACACCAGGCGCTTGCTCGGGTCATCAATCGCCACGATGAGCGCCCCGCTGCGCAGCATCAAAGGCACAACCTTCAAGCGCGACGCCACGTTGTAGGCCAGCTTGGTCAACGCGCCAGGGTCAATGGGAAACTTGCTCAGATCGACCAGTGGATAACCCATCTTGCGTGCCAGTGCCAGCAGCAACTGGTCATGGCTGACCAGTCCCATCTGCACCAGCAACTCACCGAGCGGCACCGTGCGGTCCTGGCGCTGACGCTCCAGCGCCGCTTCGAGCTGATCTGCCTCGATCAGGTCCATCGCGATCAGCGCTTCGCCAATGCGCACCATCGGCATGTTGCTTTGCTTGTCAATGGCAGCCAGAAGTTGCTCGCGCGTGACCACCAACTGATTTTGCAAAACCTCGCTGAGTTTTTCCTTGCGTCGAATCGCTTCGAGCTCGACTTCGTGCTTGAGCTCGTCTCCGGCCAGCGCCTCGGTGTCCATGAAACCGGGGCCACGAGGCACACCGAAATCGGCTTCTTTCAGCACCTCGTGCGGCACGAACAACCGGGTCACCGCCCCCTCATCGCCCTCTGGCGGGAACAGGAAGACGCCGAAAGGGGTTTCGACATGTCCGACCGTCAACCCCTCCAGAACGGTATCGCCTTGAACCGTGACGCGATAGGGCGTGATCAGACAATCGTCCAGCGCCTCACTGCTCCCCGGTTTGTGCCCCAAAGGCAAGACCGGACGCGTCAGCCGCAAACTGCGGAACTGGTTGAAATGCAAGGGCATGGTCGTGCGCGCTTGCGGCATCTGCACGTGGGCCACGCCTTCCTGCGGCACAAAAAAACTCAGTCGCCCGGCCATCGTCCGCCCATTGAGCCCCTCAATCTGACAAGGCTCTGATTCGGTTTGCGGGCTTGCAGGCGGGTAGGCCGCAAACGGGGGCATAGGCCAGCGAAAACCGCCATGGTCCAGGCCCGTGCCGTCGTCGCCCTCGTCAGCCACCAACTCCAGCGGAGGCAGGCTCACGCCAGAGTCCGAATGGGGTGCTGAGGGCGAGAAAGTCAGATCGGTATCAGGCATGTCAGTCCAGTCACGCGGTCGCGGCAGTTCAGCCCGATGAGCAGGCACTCAACATGCTATAAAAAAAACGAACGAAATTCGCGCGTCAACACCACTTAGACAGCGTTCGCGTTCAGAAATCTCGCAGTTTGAAGCTCAATTGCATCAGGGAAGGCACCCGGCCGTCCACATCGGGAGGTAAAACTTCGGTCCGATCCAAGGCTCGCAACACGGCCTCATCCCAACTGCTCACGCCAGACGGTGTGAGCAGCCGACGCGACATGATGCGCCCGTCCGGCGTGCAACGCACCTCCACCACCGCGTGCGGGTTGCCATTGAGGCTCTCAGTGAACACGATGTTGGGCTTGATGCGCGCAATGATGCGTCCGGCATACCCGGCAGACGGACCGCTTGAACGAACGGCCGCCCCAGGCCCGCCTGCTGCCCCACCCAACGATGCCATGATGCGCTGCATGTTGGCGTGCCGCTGCGCTTCGAGCTCGACGGCGCTCAGACTCGGACTCTGGGGAGCCGTGACTTTCGATGGCTTCGCGACGGGCTCGGGTGTGCGGGCTTGCGCCTTCTTCGGCTCAGGTTTGGCTTTGGCAATCACCAGGTCCGGCTCACGCCTGGATGTCGGCTCGGGCTCAACCGCCTCAACCGGCGCACGGCGCACCACACGCGGCACGGCGGCTTGGGGTGGCAACGTTGCCCCGCCCGCCACCCGAGGCACCTCGGACCAGATTTCAGCCTCAACCGGAGCCGTGTCGCTCAGCTTCCAGTTCATGCTCAAGGCCAGCGCGAGCAGCAGCAAACCGTGCACACCCAACGCCAACCACAAACCCGGTCCGCGCCAACGCTGTGCCTCGTGCGGTCGCCACCCAAGGGGTGCGCCATTGACGATGCCGGACGGTGCACTCACCGCTCACCCACCCGTGGTCCGCACGGACAGCCCCACGCGGGCCACACCCGCCTTTTGCAGCACATCCATGATGTGCACCACTTCTTCGTAGCGCACATCCTTGCGGGCGCTGATGATGACCGGCACCGCCGTCGGGCCACCGTCGGCCTCGCCCTGCAGAGACTTGACCCGTTCGGCCAATTCGCTCACCGCCAGCACATCGGCGTCCTGGCTGTTCACACGCAGACGCACGCGCTGGTCGTCTTGCACCACCACCTCGATCACCTTTTCCGGAGCCTGGCGAGCCTTGCCCATGCTGGGCAGATCCACCACGCCTGTGGGCATCAGAGGCGCACTGACCATGAAGATGATGAGCAGCACCAGCATCACGTCGATGAACGGCACCATGTTCATCTCATTGCGGGTGCGGCGACGGCGACTGCCACGGACGTTGAGTTCGGCCACGGTCAGTGCCCCGCTGTCGCACGCGGCGCGTCCGCCACGCCCTGTGCCAAGGGCGCAGCACTGCGCGCCAGAATGTTGGAGAACTCCTCGATGAAGGACTCCATCTGGATCGCCACCCGGTCAATGTCACGGGCAAAGCGGTTGTAGGCCAGCACGGCCGGGATGGCTGCAAACAGACCGATGGCCGTGGCCACCAACGCCTCGGCGATGCCAGGGGCCACCGTGGCCAGCGACACCTGCTGCACGTTGGACAGGCCCGTGAAGGCATGCATGATCCCCCAGACCGTGCCGAACAGCCCCACATAGGGCGACACCGAGCCCACCGATCCCAGGAAGTCCAACCGCGACTCGATGGTGTCCATCTCACGCTGGTAGCTGGCCCGCATCGCACGGCGTGCCCCATCCAGCAAGGTGCCGATCTCGGCCACACGGCGCTCGCGCAGCTTCATGAATTCACGCATGCCCGCCGCGAAAATGCGCTCCTGCGGCGAGCTGGGACCATGCTTGTCGCGGGTGGCATCCTGGTAGAGCTCCTGCAAGGTGCGGCCGGCCCAGAACTCGCGGTCGAATTCGTCGTTGTCCTGTCGCACGCGCCTGAGGCTGCTCAGCTTGCTGAAAATCACGCTCCAGCTGGCCACCGACACCAGCAAGAGCAGCAACATCACGATCTGTACCACCGTGCTGGCATGCAGCACGAGGGTCAAGATGGACATGTCTTGGTTCATGAATCAACCTTCAGAAGCAGAAATCGGGACGGGCAAGGTTCATAGCACCTTGAAAACAAAGGCTTTTTGATGAGTGGGGACTGTCCACGACTCGCGCTCGATTGTCTCCTATTTCTGTCGGTGATCTCCGTCGCTCGGGGGGTTCGCCAGGCTTGACAGTGATGGTTTGTGTCGCACGGACACGTACCCCACACTTGATACTTACCTTGCAAGAACGACAGACAATTCCTGCCTCCGTGTGGCGCAAGTCGTCTCAAACTTGATGAGTTGGATGGTCCAGAACCTCATCGAGTTCGGCGGGAATCTCAGGCCGCCCACGTTCATTCACAGCCGTACCCATGACCACTGCGCTGAACATCAGACGGTTGTCGGGTTGGCGAAAGATCTGCTGGTTGAATTGCAGGCGAACCCGCCCTTTGCGTTGAAACTCAGTGCGGACAATGAAAGAATCACCGCTGGTGAGCGAAGCCTTGTAGTCAGCTTCAATGCGGGTCACAACCAGGTAAATGCCTCGCTTGGCCAGCTCACCAAACTTGATGCCCATGCGGCCCAGCAACTCGTGTCGGGCATGCTCCAGGTAGTTCAGATAGACGGGATGGTTGACGACGTGGCCCATGTCGCATTCGTAGTCACGGACTTTGAACTCGACATCCAGAACGTGGGACGGGGTATCAGGCATGGGCAACTCCTCCATTTCAATGTTCATCGTGCACCATCACGCTGCGCATCCAGTCTCACAGAAAGTCCGGTGCCTGAACGGCATGCAAGGTTACCTGCATCTGCCCATCGCGCTCGCGCGAGCGCAACCACCACACCCCGCCTTTCTTGACCGACCAGGCCAGGTCCTGTCCCGTCAGCAGCCGCGCCGCCAGCATGCCCATTGTGGGTTGATGGCCCACGATCAGCACCGCCTCCTTGGCATGGGGCCAGCGCGCGGCCGCCAGCACATCATCCACCGAAGCGTGCGGGTTGAGCGCCTCCAGCGTCTTGAAGGGACGCTCCAAGGCCTGCGCGGTCTGCTGGGTGCGCTGCGCCGGACTCACCAGCACACGCGTCGATTCCGACAGGCGCTGGTTGAGCCACGCCGCCATGCGCTCGGCCTGGCGCTCGCCCTTGCTCGTCAAGCGCCGCGCCAGATCAGCCTCGAAGTCGATGTGCACTTCGATGGGCTCGCCCGCCGCACGCTGCGCCAGCAAGACCTCATCGTCCAAAGGCAGGTCTTCGGCCTGCGCGTGTCGCCACAAGATCAAGTCCATGACCCCTCCCTTTGCATCGTCGTGTCATCCTGGGTCGTCATCATGCGACCCGCCTGCGTCGTTCAGATGACAGAACCGTGCAAGGCCATCAGAGCCTGCTGGGCACTGTGTCCGGTTTGCGGCACGCGCTCGTAGTGCCCGTCGCTGGACTGCGTCCAGGCATCCTTGCCGTCGAGCAGATAGGGCACCAGGCACTCGTCGATCACGCGCTGGCGCAGGGCCGGGTCGCGCACCGGCCAGGCCACCTCGATGCGCCGCGTCATGTTGCGGTTCATCCAGTCGGCGCTCGACAGGTAAAGCACCTCGTCGTGCTCTGCCTCGCCCCAGCGGAAGTACAGCACGCGCGTGTGCTCCAGCATGCGACCCACCACCGAGCGCACCCGGATGTTGTCGGTCTGCCCGGGCACACCCGGCGGCAGGATGCAGGCACCGCGCACGATCAGGTCGATCTGGGCACCGGCCTGCCCCGCTTCGATCAGGGCACGTGTCAAGGGCTCGTCGGTCAGCGAGTTGACCTTGACCACGATGCGCGCCGGGCCACCCGCTCGGGCCGAATCGGCCACCCGCTGGATGCAGCGCAGCATCTGGCTGTGCATGCTTGACGGTGCCAGCAAGAGCTGACGCGTGGAGCGCATCTGTGTCAGGCTCGACAGCTGCTGGAACACGCGGTCCACATCAGCCGTCATGTCGGGCTGGCTGGTCAGGTAGCCCACATCGGTGTAGAGGCGCGCGGTCTTGGGGTTGTAGTTACCGGTGGACAGGTGGGCGTAGCGACGCAGACGACCACCCTCGCGGCGCGTCACCAGCATCATCTTGCCGTGGGTCTTGAGCCCCACGATGCCGTACACCACCTGCGCGCCCAGCGCTTCCAGGCGCTCGGCCCAGTTGATGTTGGCCTCCTCGTCGAAGCGGGCCTTCAACTCCACCACGGCCAGCACTTCCTTGCCGCGGCGCACCGCTTCCAGGAGCAACTCCATCAGCACCGACTCACTGCCCGTGCGGTAGATGGTCTGCTTGATGGCCAACACATCGGGGTCATACACCGCCTCGCGCAAAAAGCTCACCACCGCATCAAACGACTCGAAAGGATGGTGCAGCAGGCAGTCGTGGTGACGCAGGTGCTCGAACATGCTGCCCCCACGCGGCAGGCTGTCGGGCCAGCCCGGCTGGTGGGGACGGAAATGCAGGTCTTCGCCATCGGCCTGGTCGATCAACTGCGTCAGGCGCACCAGGTTCACCGGGCCATTGACCTGAAAGAGCGCCTGCTGGTTCAACCCAAACTGTTCGAGCAGAAAGTCCGACAGATCCTGATGGCAACTGCGCACCACCTCCAGACGGATGGCCTGCCCGAACTGGCGCGTGCTCATCTTGGAGCGCAGGGCCAGCCGCAGGTCGGTCACGTCGTCTTCATCGACGTCCAGATCGGAGTCCCGCGTGAGGCGGAACTGCGAGAAGGCCTGTATCTCGCGCCCAGGAAACAGCTCGTCCAAATGCGCCCGGATCACGCTGGACAGCAGCACGAAGCCCTGCGTGCCCGGCTCCACCAGATGCACCGGCATCTTGATCACCCGAGGCAACACGCGCGGAACACGCACGATGGCGATGTCGTTGTCGCGGCCAAAGGCATCGCGGCCACCCAGACGCACAATGAAGTTCAGTGTCTTGTTGGCAACCTGCGGGAAAGGATGCGAGGGGTCCAGCCCGATCGGCACCAGCAGCGGCTGGACCTGCTTGCGAAAGAAACTCGCCACCCACTCGCGCTGCTCGGCCGTGCGATCGTCGTGATTGAGGATGAGGATGCCGGCGCGACGCAAGGCGGGGGAGACTTCTTCGTTGAAGATCTGGTACTGGTCTTCGACCAGCTGGTGCGACTGCTTCACCACATCGGCGATGTACTGACGGTCGATGTCGCCGGCCCCGGCGCGCGAGGCCTCCAGCACGTCGGCATAGCGCACCTCAAAGAACTCGTCGAGGTTGGACGACACGATGCAGATGTAGCGCAGCCGCTCAAGCAACGGCACATCATTGCGCTGGGCTTGCGCCAGCACCCGACGGTTGAACGCCAGGATGGCCTGCTCACGACTCAACAAACTCAAACGTGTGTTCTCTGACACCTGACGACATCCTCTCAAAAAGCTCCGCCTCACCTGCAGACAGGACCACCTGACGCACGGACGTGAAGCAGCCGCTCTGAGTTTAGAACGAGCAGGGTGTCAGTTTGATGACGGTTTCGTGTCAGTGCGCCGCTTCCCAGTTAGAGCCCTCGCCCACCTCGGCCAGCAGCGGCACGCGCAAGTCTGCGACCGAGGCCATGATGCGTGGCACCTCGGTTTTGACCCAGTCGCGCTCGTCCTCGGGCACCTGGAAGACCAGTTCGTCGTGCACCTGCATGATCATCAGGGTGGCCTTGCCTTGGGCGTCCAGCGCGTCCTGCACGGCCACCATCGACAGCTTGATCAGGTCCGCCGCCGTGCCCTGCATGGGCGCATTGATGGCCGCGCGCTCGGCACCGGCGCGGCTGGGGCCATTGGGGCTGTTGATCTCGGGCAGCCACAGGCGGCGGCCGAACACGGTCTCGACATAGCCCTGGGCCTTGGCCTGCGCGCGGGTCTCGTCCATGTAGCGCTTTACGCCGGGGTAGCGCATGAAGTAGCGATCGATGTAGGCGGCGGCCGCGCTGCGCTCGATGCCCAGGTTGGACGCCAGGCCAAACGCACTCATGCCGTAGATCAGCCCGAAGTTGATCACCTTGGCATAGCGGCGCTGCTCGCTGCTGACCTCATCGGGGCTCACGCCGAAGATCTCGCTGGCGGTGGCGCGGTGCACGTCCAGACCTTGCTCGAACGCGCGCAGCAGGTTCTCGTCTTGCGAGATGTGCGCCATGATGCGCAGCTCGATCTGCGAGTAGTCGGCGCTGACGATGACATGGCCCGGTGGCGCGATGAAGGCCTCGCGGATGCGGCGGCCCTCGGCGGTGCGCACGGGGATGTTCTGCAGGTTCGGCTCGTTGCTGGACAGCCGGCCGGTCACGGCCACGGCCTGCGCGTAGTTGGTGTGCACGCGCCC
>JAGOKC010000030.1:0-14219 GCA_017994835.1 Aquabacterium sp.
GCTTCGGCCAGCAGCTTGGCATCGTGCTCCAGGGTGCGCGGATAGGTGTCGAAATCTTCGTTGGGGCCGAACTGCAGCCGGTTGACGAAGATGCTGGCCACCATCGGGCTGCCCGAGTCCCCCACCAGCTCACGGGCCTGGCGGATCAGGGCCAGGTGGCCGTCATGCAGGTTGCCCATGGTGGGCACGAAAGCGGGTGCGGCAGGCGCCAAGGCGGTCTCGGCACGCAACTCGGCGATGGTGTGGATGATCTTCATGATGGATCGCAGGTCAGTAGGCGTGCAGGGCTTCATCGGGGAAGCTGCCGTCCTTGACGGCGGCCACATAGCGGCGGATGGCGTCGTCAGCCGAACCACCTTCGGCTGCGAAGTTGCGCACGAAACGCGGCAGCTTGCCGCGCGTGATGTTGAGCATGTCGTGCAGCACCAGCACCTGCCCGGCGGTACCCGCACCCGCGCCGATGCCAATGACCATCATGCCGGGGTTCTCTTCCTGAACCTGACGGGCCACGGCCGAGGGCATCAGCTCCAGCACCGTCATGGCCGCACCGGCCTGGGCCAGTTCGCTCGCGTGCTTGCGCAAGGTGGCGGCACCAGCTTCGTCGCGACCCTGAATGCGGTAGCCGCCCAGCGCGTGCACGCTCTGCGGGGTCAGGCCCAAATGGCCGCACACGGGAATGCCGCGCTCGGTCAGGAAGTGCACGACCTCGGTGGTCCAGCCACCGCCTTCAAGTTTGATCATGTGGGCACCGGCCTGCATCAGGGCCACGCACGAGCGCAGGGCTTGTTCGCGGCTTTCCTGGTAGCTGCCAAAAGGCAGATCGCTCACCACCCAGGCGGTCTGGTTGCCGCGGGCCACACAACGGGTGTGATAGACCATCTCGTCGAGCGAGACCGGCACGGTGCTGCCATGGCCCTGCACGATCATGCCCAGCGAATCGCCCACCAGGATGCAGTCCACGCCGGCCTCGTCCACCAGGCGCGCAAAGGTCGCGTCGTAGGCGGTCAGCATGGTGATCTTCTCGCCCTGGGCCTGCATTTCGCGCAGGCGATGCAGGTTCATGGGCTTGCGGGAAACGGGGGCAGCAGCGGTCATCTTGAAGGGGGACCTGGGCAACAGGCCCCATGCAAAAGGGTGACGGGATTCTAGGCCGGCTCGTAGGCGAGCCGCACGTAGATGGGCGCAAAGGCCTCGGCCTGCGTGATCTCGAGCAGGCACTCCTTGGCCAGCTCCAGCAGGGCGATGAAGGTGACGACCAGGACAGGAGTGCCGCGGGTCACGTCGAACAACTGCTCGAACTCGACAAAGCGCTTGCCTTGCAGGGTGCGCAGCACGATGCTCATGTGCTCGCGCACCGAGAGTTCTTCGCGGGAGATGGTGTGATGGGTGTGCAGCTTGGCACGCTGGAGGATGTCCAGCCAGGCTTCGCGCAGATCGGCCGCGCTCACCTCTGGATGACGCACGTGGGGTGCGGGCTCGCTGTGCACTTCAACGCGCAGGAAGTCGCGCCCCAGCACCGGCAACTGATCCAGGCCCGCGGCCGCAAGTTTGATGCGCTCGTATTCAATCAGGCGACGCACCAGTTCGGCGCGTGGGTCTTCGGCTTCGTCGGCACCCGCCACCTTCTTGGGTGGCAACAGCATGCGCGACTTGATCTCAATGAGCATCGCCGCCATCAGCAGGTACTCGGAGGCCAGTTCAAGGTTGCGCTTGCGGATCTGATCGACGTAGGCCAGATACTGACGCGTGACGTCGGCCAGCGGGATGTCGAGGATGTTGAAGTTCTGCTTGCGGATCAGGTAGAGCAGCAGGTCCAGCGGGCCTTCAAAGGTCTCCAGAAAGACTTCAAGGGCATCCGGCGGGATGTAAAGGTCGGTCGGCATGGCGAACAACGGCTCGCCGTACAGACGCGCCAACGCGACCTGATCGACCACCAGGGGCAGACCCTGTGCGTCGAGGCCAGGCACCGACATGCCACCCTCATCGGCGGTCAAGGCTTGGTGTGTCACCGCTCAGCCTGCGGCTGCGCTGCCGTCGCTCGCTCAGCCCTTGTTCTGATAGACGTAAGGTTGCTGGGGCACGCGGGCCTCACGCAAGGCCTTCTGCGTCTCCAGATCGACGGACGGGCGATCCCACAGCAGGAAGCGGCCCTGACGCTGACGCTCCTCCAGCTGCGGGTCGCGCTGCTTGAGGCTGTCGATGAACTGTGATGCGTCGGACTTGTAAGGCTTCCAGAAAAGGGGCATGGTGTGGTCCTGCAGGGGTGTCAAACCTTGCATTTTATCGGGCTTGAGAGACATCGCTCAAGCTTGCGGCAAGATGGCGTTTCGCGCACAGGCGCCGACACGCAGCACAGGACCATGCCCGCCATGCAGGAAATCGAACTGAAATTCCAGATCCCCAGTCAGGCCCTGGGGGCCGTGCAAGCCGAACTGGCCGCTCTGGATGGGGGGCAGCACGCCCCCTTGCGCCTGCGCGCAGCCTATTTCGACACACCTGAGCGCACCCTGGCCAACGCCCGCATGGCTTTGCGGGTGCGCCAGGAGGGCCGTCACTGGGTGCAGACCCTCAAGGCAGGTGGCAGCAACACCATGATGCGGCTGGAAGACAACCGACCCGCCCAAGCGCCCAAGCCACGTCAGCCCGTGGTGGTTGATTTGTCACGTCATCTGGGCACACCGGCCGAGGTGGCCTTGCGCGAGGCACTCGGCTGGGATCCGGCGCAAGACCCCAGCGGCACAGCAACAGGTCTGACCGAGTTGTACCGCACCGACATCACACGCCATCGCGCCCGCATCACCGTGGGGGCGGGCACGCCGCATGAGGGTGTGGTGGAACTGGCCCTCGACCTGGGACACATCCAGGCAGGTGCGTTGAGCGTGACAGTGCGCGAACTCGAAATCGAATCCATCTCCGGTCACCCCATGGCCGTGATCGAAGCCAGCCGCGACTGGGTGAGACGCCACGGGGTGTGGCTGGACACCCAGACCAAGGCTCACCGAGGGGATCGGCTGGCACGGCTGGCATCTGTATCCGACGCCTCCCCCCCTGACGCTGCACCCGAGCACCCCACCCTGGCACGGCCCGCACACCTGCAGCTTGACAGCAGTCTGGATGATGCGTGGCGCGCCGCACTGGAAAGCTGCCTGGAACACATCAGCGGCAACATGAGCGAGCTGGGCACGGCACCCGCCGTGATTCAAAAAACGGCCTATCAGTGGCGTCTGGGCTTGCGTCGGCTGCAGTCGCTGGCACGCTTGCTCAAATCCACCCCATTGCCATTTCCTCACGACGCTCTGGTGCAGGCCAACCAGCTTTACGCTCAACTGGGCCTGTGGCGCGATGCACAGGCCTTGGCCTGGCTGCCCGCCAAGATCGTGCGCAAAGGCGGGCCCGATCTGCCCCTGCCCTACCCCGACATCGACGTCATGCACGATGAAGCCGTGGTGAACCTGGCGCGCTCGAGCACGGCAACCACGCTCTGCCTGAACCTGCTGGCGGCGCTGTTGCACCCACCGAGCGACACCGCCGAGGGTCAGCAACCCTATCGGCCCTGGCTGATGCTGCGCCTCGGGCAATGGCGCTCACGCTGTCGGCGTGCGGCGCGAAAGGCCGAGAAATTGTCAGCCGTCGATTTGCACACCTTGCGCAAACGTGCCAAACGCCTGCGCCTGATGGCCGACCTGTTCGCGCCCGCCTGGCGGCCCAAGCGCCATGCGGTTCACGCACGCGCTTTGAAACGCGCGCTCGACGCGATGGGGTGCATTCAGGATGAGACTGTGGCCGAGGGCTGGTACGTGCGCGCTGCCATCGAGGACGACCGCGCACGCTGGGTGCAGGACTGGCTGCACGGCCGTCGCCGCAAGTTGCGCCGCAAGGCCACCCGGACCCTGCGCGACTGGCGAGGCGTCAAAGCCCCCTGGTGAGGACTTGGCTCAGCGCACCCGCATGCCTGGCAGCGCGCCGGGCATGGGTTCGAGCACATAGATGCCCGGATTGGCCTTCTCATCGGCATGTGAGGCGGCCAGCACCATGCCTTCGCTGACGCCAAACTTCATCTTGCGCGGAGCGAGGTTGGCCACCATCACGGTGTGCTTGCCAATCAGGTCTTCTGGCTTGTAAGCATCCTTGATGCCACTGAACACATTGCGCGTGCGGCCTTCGCCCACGTCCAGCGTCAGGCGCAGCAATTTGGTGCTGCCTTCCACATGCTCGGCGTTGACGATCCTGGCAATGCGCAGGTCCACCTTGACGAAGTCATCGATGGTGACGGTGGGGGCGATCGCCTCGCCGCCTGGTTGCACAGCCTCAACCACCGGCATCTCTTCGGGCTTGGGCTCGAACAGGGCGTCCAGCATCTTGGGGTCCACGCGCTGCATCAGGTGCTGGTAGGTGCCGATCGTGTGGGTGCCCAGCAGGCGTTCCGCATCGGCCATGACCAGCGGCTGCACCTGCAGGAAGGCCTCCACATTGGCCACCAACGCGGGCAGCACGGGCTTGAGGTAGATGCTGAGCAGGCGGAAGGCTTCGATGCAAACGGTGCAGACTTCTTGCAGGCGAGTGTCCTGCCCTTCTTGCTTGGCCAGCTCCCAGGGCTTGTTGGCATCCACATACTCGTTGACGCGGTCGGCCAGCAGCATGATCTCGCGCAGCACCTTGCCCAGCTCACGCTGCTCGTAATGCTCTGCGATGACGGCACGCTGCGCCTGCAGGGCGCTCAACAGCGTCTGACCATCAGTGCCCAAGGTGGCGGTCAACTGGCCACCAAAGCGCTTGCTCAGGAAACCGGCGGCACGGCTGGCGATGTTGATGAACTTGCCCACCAGGTCGCTGTTGACGCGGGCGGTGAAGTCGTCGCGGTTGAAGTCCACGTCTTCCACGTTGGCGTTGAGCTTGGCGGCGATGTAGTAGCGCAGCCATTCGGGGTTCATGCCGATGCTCAGGTACTTGAGCGGGTCCAGCCCGGTGCCCCGGCTCTTGGACATCTTCTCGCCGTTGTTGACGGTCATGAAACCGTGCACGTTCACCTGGTTGGGGACTTTGCGCCCGCTGAAATGCAGCATCGCCGGGAAGAACAGGGTGTGGAAATAGGTGATGTCCTTGCCAATGAAGTGGATCTGCTCCACCGCCGGGTCGGCCATGAACTCGTCAAACGTGCGGGCTTCACCATACTTGGCCTGCGGGCCACCGGCCGAGAAATAGCTCTTGAGCGAGGCCAGGTAGCCAATCGGCGCGTCCAGCCACACATAAAAGTACTTGCCCGGCGCATCCGGAATTTCGATGCCGAAGTACGGCGCATCGCGGCTGATGTCCCAGTCACCCAGGCCGCCTTCGCCGTTTTCGTCCTTGGTGAACCACTCCTTGATCTTCTTGGCGACACCGGCTTGCAGCTTGCCGTCCTGCGTCCAGCTTTGCAAAAAGTCCAAGCAGCGTGGATCGGACAGCCTGAAAAAGTAGTGATCCGAGGTCTTGAGCACGGGCGTGGCACCGCTCAAGGCCGAGAACGGGTTTTTCAACTCGGTGGGTGCGTACACCGCACCGCAAGCCTCACACGAATCACCGTACTGGTCTTTCGCGCCGCACTTGGGACACTCGCCCTTGACGAAGCGATCGGCCAGGAACATGCCCTTTTCAGGGTCGAACATCTGCTCGACCGGGCGCACAGTGATCAGCCCCTCCGCCTTGAGCGCCAGGTAGATGCTCTGCGCCAGTTCGTGGTTCTCGGGGCTGTCGGTGCTCGACCAGTGGTCAAAGCTGATGTGAAAGCCGTCCAGATACGGCTTGCGGCCCGCAGCGATGTCGGCCACGAACTGCTGCGGCGTCTTGCCGACCTTCTGGGCGGCGATCATGATCGGCGCGCCGTGCGCGTCGTCAGCGCCCACGAAGTGCACCTGGTGGCCCTGCATGCGCTGGAAACGCACCCAGATGTCGGCCTGGATGTATTCCATGATGTGGCCGATGTGGAAATGGCCGTTGGCGTAGGGCAGCGCGGTGGTGACGAAGAGCTGGCGTGGCATGGTGTCAATCAGGTGGGCAGCGGACCCGGTCAAGGCAAGACCGAAGCCCCTGTCGTCAGTCGGGAGGTAACCTTTGATTTTAGGGCGCGCTAGACTGAGTGCCCGGAAAGATTTGCATCCCCTTTGACCCATGAGCACTCCCTCGCCCCTTGAAGCCGCCGCCCTCGACGCCCTGCGCGCCGTCATCGACCCCTTGACCGGCCAGGACTGGGTGAGCACCCGGCACCTGAAGTCCCTCACTGTTCACAACGGTCAGGCACGTGTCGAGATTGCCCTGGGCTACCCGGCACGCTCGCAATGGCCCGCTTACACGACGCTGGTCGAGAACGCGCTGAAGGAGGTGGTCGGCATCACCGATGTGAGCGTGGCCTGGTCCACCCAGATCCTCACGCACGCGGCCTCACGCGGTCAGGCGCTGCTGCCGGGCGTCAAGAACGTGATCGCGGTGGCCTCAGGCAAGGGCGGTGTGGGCAAGAGCACCACGGCCGTCAACCTGGCGCTGGCCTTGGCGGCCGAAGGGGCCAGCGTGGGCATGCTCGACGCCGACATCTACGGCCCCAGCCAACCTCTGATGCTGGGCATCCAGGGCAAGCCGCCCAGCCCGGACGGCAAGACCATCACGCCACCGGTCAACCATGGTTTGCAGATGATGTCGATGGGTTTGCTGGTGGAAAACCAGGCGGCGACCATCTGGCGCGGCCCGATGGCCAGTCAGGCGTTTGATCAGTTGCTGCGCCTGACCAACTGGGGCCAGACTGCCGAAGAAGGCGGTCAACCGCTCGATTACCTGGTCGTGGACATGCCGCCCGGCACGGGTGACATCCACCTGAGCATCAGCCAGCGCGCCCCGCTGACAGCCGCCGTCATCGTCACCACCCCGCAGGACATCGCCCTGCTGGACGCCCGCAAGGGCCTGCAAATGTTCGAGAAGGTGTCCGTGCCCGTACTGGGCGTAGTCGAGAACATGGCCGTGTTCTGCTGCCCGAACTGCGGCCACGAAGAACACATCTTTGGCCAGGACGGTGGCGTGCGGATGGCCCAGGAATGCAAAGTACCCTTGCTGGGCTCCATGCCGCTGGACTTGAAGATCCGCCTGCAGGCCGACAGTGGCACACCGACGCTGGTGGCCGAGCCCGATGGCAAGGTGGCGACCCTGTACAAGGACATGGCGCGCAAACTGGCTGCCGGGGTGTCCAGGCTGCCCAAGGACTACAGCAACAAGATGCCGGGCGTGAGCGTGCAGCCCCAGCCCTGAGGCAGTCAACGCCGGGTGCGGCGCTGGTGGTGCCGTGAGGCGTCCAGGGTGAAGAAAAAACAGGCCCCTTGCCCGAGTTGGGCCTCTGCCCAGATCCGTCCGCCGTGGCGTCTGACAATGTGCTGCACGGCGGCAAGGCCCACGCCGCTGCCCGGAAAATCCTTGGCGCTGTGCAAGCGCTGGAACATGCCAAACAACTTGTTGGCATGCTCCATGTCAAAGCCTGCACCGTTGTCGCGCACAAAAAACACGTTCGGATCAGTGCCCGCCACGATGCCGACGTTCACCTGAGGTGCTGCCACCTTGGCGCTGTATTTGAGCGCGTTGCCGATCAGGTTCTCCAGCACCCGGCGCAGCAAGCCCGGATCGGCCTGGGCCGTCAGCCCCTCGGCCACCACCAACTCGATCTGCCCCGATCCGTTGAGCACGCCCATTTGTTCGCGGGCCACCTCGCGGGCCAACGCGCTCACGTCCACGGCCCGGCGCTCCAGCGGTGTGCAACTCAGGTGCGCTTGTGCCAGCATGGCATCGACCATCGCATTCATGCGCTCGGCGGCTGCCAGCACACGATCAAGATGCTGGTTGGCCTGCGCATCCAGTTGCGTGCCGTAGTCCTCTTTGAGGATGCGGGTGAAACCCTCAACCACCCGCAGGGGTGCACGCAAATCGTGCGAGATGGCATGCTGCAAAGATGCCTGCTCGCCCAGACCTGTGACACGTCCAACACCCCCGCCAGGATGTCGGGCAGGACGGGGCGACGTGGGAGAAGGGGGGTCACCAGGAGTGCTCATCTGACCGATTGTACGGACCACACAGCAGCGGGTTTATGCGTCTGGCGAACAATTTATCAGAGCCGCTATATTTCTCGGTACGTCTGTTTTTGCTTTCGATCATCCAGCCCCAAGATCAATTTGTGATGCCCTTCCTCTGGATCCTGATCCTTCTGGCACTGGTCGTGCCGGGAGCCTTGCTGTTGCGTCGGCACTTGCAACAGAGTGCGCTTGCCCAGACCCAGGCCCAGGCTCAGATGAACCTGGCTCAACGTGCTGCCACGCTGGCCCAATCAGCCCCTGATCTCGGCGCAGCGCTGCATGACATCGGGATGTTGCTTCAAGCCCACCTTCGGGCCCGCAATCTGGGCAACCTGCGTGTGGCCAGTTGGGATGGTGAGACCGCCGTCCTGGAATCCTGGCAAGACAAGGCAACCACCGCGCACGGCCGCACCAGCCAGGCAACGCAGCATGTGGGTCCAGGCACCCATTCACCTTTGGCTCAGGCCTTGCGCTCCTTGCAACCCACCTTCGGTGCCACCGATTCTGGTACAGCCCTGCTGATCATTCCGATTTGCGCAGCAGGTGCCACACCAGTGGCCCTGCTCACCCTCGAAAACCCGAGCCCGGATGCGCAGCACAGCCTGCCGCTGTTGTCGCTGATTGCGCAGCAACTGGCGTTTCTGGCGCAACGCAAGGCGCAAGATGAACAGCGCGAACACGAGCGCGCCTTTCAGGACGCCTTGCTGGCCAACCTGCCGGTCAGCCTGTTTGTGGTGGACCCCGCCAACAACCAGATCGTCACCATCAACCGACACGCCGAGATCGAGTTCAACCTGAAGCGTGACAAGGTGGTGGGCCACTCCATTCAGCGCGCCATGGGCTCTGAAGTGTTGCAACGGGTTCAAGCCCACATGCAGGCCGCCACGGCGTCAGGCCAACCTGTCGAGCACGACTTCAGCTGGCAGGACGGTTCGCGCATCCGCGTCATCAACGCACGCCACTTTGCCTTGCGCCACACCGATGGTCGCCCGCGTTTGCTCATTTCACTGGTGCGCGACATCACCGTGGCTCAGCGCGCCCTGTCCGATCTGGAAGAATCTGAACGCCGCTTCAGAGAGCTCGTCGAATCCATGGACGATGGCGTGTACGTCAGCGATGGTGCGCGGGCGCAATGCCTCTACCTCAGCCCGCAGACTGCCGCACTGCTTGGCATGTCGCCCGCCATCGTCGTCGATACGGTCAACATTGCCGCCACGCTGAGCGCCCTGGTGATCCCGGAAGACCGCTCCATCCTGGCTCGCCAGGCAGAGCAGGAACGCCAGCACGAGCCCACCGACAGCCTGTTGCGTCTGGACATTCCTGGGCGCGGCATCCGCTGGATCCATCACATGAGCCGATCACGCCACCTGCTCAGCGGTGAATCACGCATCTACGGTCGGCTGTCTGACGTCACTGACGAACGCCAGCAGGCACTGGAGTTACAGCACGCACGCGATCAGGCCGAAGCCGCCAGCCAGGCCAAGAGCCAGTTCATGGCCAACATGAGCCACGAAATCCGCACGCCCATGAATGGCATTCTGGGCATGACCGAGTTGCTGCTGGGCACCACACTCAACGACAAGCAACGCCGTTTTGCACAGGCCGTGTACCGCTCTGGCGAAAGCCTGCTGGAGATCATCAACGACATCCTCGATTTCGCCAAGATCGAGTCCGGTCACATCGAACTGACTCCCAGTGACTTCGTCTTGCGCACCCTGGTGGAAGACACGCTGGAGTTGATGGCACCACGCGCGCATGAGCGCGGCCTTGAGCTGAGCTTCCGCGAAGAGCCGGGGTTGCCAGCGGTTCTCCACGGTGATCCACTGCGCCTGCGTCAGATTCTCACCAACCTGGTGGCCAACGCCATCAAATTCACCGAACACGGTGAAGTGGTGGTCGATATCCGGCGTGCCGCGACAGATCCCAACCCTCAGCCCCATGCGCTGGCACTGGTGTTTCAGGTGCGCGACACCGGCATCGGCATCCCCGCCGAGGCCCTGCCCCGGATTTTCAAGGCCTTCGTGCAGGCACAAGGCGGCACATCACGCCGTTACGGCGGTACCGGCCTGGGGCTGCCAATCAGCAAACAGTTGGTCGAACTCATGGGCGGCAATCTGCGTGTGCAGAGCACGCCAGGGGTCGGGTCGGAGTTCAGCTTCGAAATTCCACTGGGCATCAGCCACACCCAGATGGCGCAAGACCTGTCGTCCGAACCCACCCTGCCCCATCACAAGGTGCTGGTGGTGGACGACAACGAAACCAACCGCACGGTGCTTGAGAACATGCTGACAGCCTGGGGCATGAAGGTCGTGCTTGCCAAGGATGGCCACCAGGCGCTGGACCTGCTGTTGACCCAGAACAACACGGACCTCGACATCGACATGGCGCTGGTGGACATGCACATGCCCGCGCTCGACGGTCTGAGCATGGTCGAGATCCTGCGCCGCAGCCGTCGCTACCCCGATCTCAAGCTGGTACTGCTGTCGTCACTGTCCTCGGTGGACGAGGTTCAGCGCGCACAGAGCGCAGGGTTCCAGAGCGTGCTTGCCAAGCCGCTGCGCAAAGCCGAGTTGCGACAAACGTTGCAAAACCTGTCGAGCACGCCGAGCGCGCCCGATGAGGCCGCCCTGCCAGGGCGAGGCAAGCGTGTACTGGTGGTGGAAGACAACCCCGTCAACCAGGAAGTCTGTGGCCAGATGCTGCGCCGCATCGGTTGTGAAGTACGGGTCGCCAGTTCTGCACTGGAAGGCCTGCGCCGCCTGGGTGAGTTGCGTTACGACCTGATCCTGATGGACATCCAGATGCCGGGAATGGATGGCATCGAAGCGCTCACCTGGTTCCGCAAGGGCAGTGGCAAGCGCTTCACCTTCATCACCCCGCCTGAAACCCCGGTCATTGCCGTGACGGCCAATGCCCTGGAAGGCGACGAACAGCGCTTCCTTGACCTTGGTTTTGACGACTACCTGTCCAAGCCTTTCCGCCAAGGACAGTTGCAACAGATTTTGTTGACGCACACGGATCCTTCCCACAAGGCGGAAAATCCCCCCCCCAAGAACACCGGCAATGGTGGCACGATGCCCCCTGGTGCGACGGAGGTTTCACAGACGCCGCCCCTGCTTGACCCGGACGCCTTGCGACGCCTGAGGGAGCTGGACCCCAAGGGGGAAAACCACTTGCTTGAACGGGTGGCACGGGCTTTCGAAACGTCTTTGGCGCGCCTTTTGCCGCAACTGAGCGAGGCACAACAACAACAAGATCTCACCACGGTGGCACATGTGGCGCATACACTCAAATCATCGTCAGCCAGCATCGGAGCACTCAAGTTGTCGCAGATGTGCGCTGACATTGAAAGCATCATCCGGCGCCAGACAGGAGAAGACTTGAGCTCACGCATTCAGGACATCCCGCTTGAGGCTGAACGTGTTCAGGCAGGGTTGCAACACGTGCTGGAGACACAGGCATGACACGGGGAGACCCGATGCTCGATGAGCAAGACCAGGCGCAGCCCAAGGTCTTGCTGGTCGATGACGATGAGGTCACGCTGCTGCTGACCTCCATCGCGTTGCGCGAGCGCGGTTTTGCGGTGACCGAGTCCACTTCGGGCGAGCGCGCCTTGCGCCTGCTGGCCGACTGGGTTCCCGATGTGGTGGTGCTCGACGCCGTGATGCCGGGTCTGGATGGCTTTGCCACCTGTCAGGAATTGCGTGAGATTCCTGGCCATGAGTCGGTGCCCGTGTTGATGCTCACGGGGCTGGACGACGATGCCTCCATCAGCCGCGCCTACGAAGCCGGGGCCACCGATTTCTTCGTCAAAAGCACACAATGGAGTTTGCTGGCGGGTCGCCTGCGCTACTTGTTGCGTTCGGCGCGCACCCGCATCGAGCTCGAACGCAGCAAGGCCAAACTGGCCCGCGCTCAGGATCTGGCCCGCATGGGCAGTTTCGACTGGACCCGTGGATCTGCCAACCTCGGCATGTCGGCCGAAGGTTTGCGTGTGCTCGGCCTCAGCATCAACCAGCACGTCACGCTTCGCCAAGTGTTGCGCATGATGCCACCCGAAGAGCGCGACAGTTTTCAGTATCTGCTGCATGAGGTCTGGCGTCACAGCTCCGTGCTGTGCCTTGACGTCAAGATCAACCTGCAAGACGGCCGTCAACGCATCGTGCACCTGGAGGCAGAACCTGAGTTCAACGAACAGGCCCGCCTGATCGGCTACACCGGCATCTTGCAAGACGTGACCGAACGTCGATTGGCCGAAGACCAGATCAAGCATCTGGCCAATTTCGACACCCTCACCGGTCTGCCCAATCGTCGCCAGCTGTTCCAGCGCAGCGAGCGGGCCATTGAACACGCGCGCCGACTGCAACATGGCGTGGCCCTGCTGCAGGTGGGGCTCGACCGCTTCAAGATCATCAACGAGAACCTCGGCCACCACGCTGGTGACGAGCTGCTCATCGAGGTCTCCCACCGTTTGCGCAACTGCGTGCGGCACTCCGAAGAAATGCTCGACGGATCACTCGACCTGCAATCGACCCGCTCGCACCGCAACCTCGAAGCGGTTGGTCGTCTGGGGGCGGACGAATTCGTCGTCCTGCTGCCCGAGGTCAACGACCACGAAGAGGCACTGGCCACAGCCAACCGCATGCTCGACGCCTTGCGTGCGCCGCTGATCATTGGCGGCCATGAGTGCTTTGTCACAGCCAGCATTGGCCTGGCCCTTTTCCCGGCACACGGGGCCAATGCTGCCGACCTGCTGCGCCACGCCGATGTGGCGATGGACCTTGCCAAAAGTCAGGGCCGCAACATGGTCCAGATTTACGACACCTTCCTGGCAAGCAAAGGCCGGGTCCGACTGGATCTGGACACGGCCCTGCACAAGGCCCTTGAACGCCAGGAACTGGTGCTGTACTACCAGCCCAAGATCGACCTGCGCACCCACCGCATGGTCGGCGTGGAAGCCTTGATGCGCTGGCAACGGGGCACCCAACTCGTGTCACCGGCCGAATTCATTCCGCTGGCCGAGACCACCGGCCTCATCAACGAGATGAGCCTGTGGGCCATCACCCAGGCAGCCAGACAAGCCAAACAATGGCAAGCCCAATTCGGCTTTGATGCATCCATCGCGGTCAACCTGCCCAGCCGCCTGTTCGAGCAAGTTGACCTGGTCGAACAGATCGAACAGATCCTGCAACGTGAAGAGGTTTCGCCTCGGGCCATCGAACTTGAAATCACCGAAACCGGTTTGATGAAAGACCTCCAGGGGGTGGTGCCGTCGCTCAACCGTCTCAACCAGATCGGCGTCGAAATCTCCATCGACGATTTCGGCACGGGCTATTCGTCACTGGCCTACCTGACCAGCCTGCCCATCAGCGAACTCAAGATCGACCGATCCTTCGTGCGTGATCTGGGCGAAACGCCACAAAGCTCGGCGGTGGTGTCGGCGATCATCGCGCTGGCACGCGCACTGGGTCTGCGTGTCATCGCCGAGGGGGTTGAAACCACTGAACAGATGGAGGTGCTTTATGGTCTGGGTTGCCACATCTGCCAGGGTTTTCTGTTTGCGCGTCCCATGCCAGCAGGGCAGATCGTCACGTGGTTGAATGAGGTGGTCAACGCCAACGGCCTGCCGCGCGTCGATGACTCGGTCAACCTGCCTCCCCCGCACCTCAGCACGTCGAGCTGAACCATGTCCACTTCTTCAGGTCAGCGCCCTCCTGCCGGACTCAAACCGGCCCAGATTGCCAAGGCAGCGCTGCTGCGTCTGGCGCAGCAAAAGCAGGAGCCCACCCCTGAGAACTACCGCAAGGCCTATGCACTCGAAGCAGGGGAGGAGCCGGACATCGGCAGCATCACCCAGCCCGCGCCGCTAGATGGGCTGCCCACCCCAGCCGACGAAGGTGCCCAGTGGTCCGCCTTGATCACACGCATCGTGCGGGGTTCAGAGCGAGGTGGGCGCCAGTGGACCACCGCGCGCAAGAAGGAAAGCCTGCAGCGCGTGCTCGAAAGCAGCCGCAGTTCGGCCACACGGTTGCAGCAGCGACTCGGTCAACTGGTGAACAGCTGGGACAGTGACACCCTCGACAGCAGTCTGCTGGAAGACGATGGCACCACGACGCCGACCGGGGCACCTGCACC
>JAGOKC010000030.1:14319-29050 GCA_017994835.1 Aquabacterium sp.
CATCAGGGGACACGGCAGAAAACGCACCAGCCCTCTGGCCCGCATTGGCCCAGCACGCCCTGGCCCAGCTGGAGCAAACCGTTCTGGTCGCCTTACCGCAGAACCAGGCCCCTGCACTCGAAGCGGCTGAGCTGCTGCACGTTGCACTGGCAAACAGCATTGATTCGCCGTTGTCCGACACCGAAACGGTTCGCGCCCAGCTCACGCAGGCTTGCGATCAGGCACAGCGCATCATCGAGCACCGCCACCACCTGATCGACCAGCTCACTGACCTGTGCCACTCACTGACCGACAGCCTGGTGGATCTGGCCGAAGACGACAGCTGGGTGCAAGGGCAGTGTCAGGCCATGCGTCACCAGCTTGATGAGGGTCTGCACAGCCGTGGCATCCGGCACATGCAGCAATTGCTCAGCGACACCCGGATTCGCCAGCTTGAACTCAAGCGTCAACGAGAGGCAGCGCGCAGGGCACTCAAAGACCTGATCCACCAGATGCTCCAGCAGATCGCTGTGCTGGGCAACACCACCGACCGCTTTCAGAGCAAGCTGGGGGTGTACGCCGAAACCATCGGCATGGCCGACTCCATCGAGAGTCTGGCCGGCATCGTGCGCGAGATGGTGGAAGAAAGCCGCGAGGTTCAGTCGGTGGTCGCACAGACTCAAACCCGCCTGCAAGATGAACATGCCCGCGCCACCGAACTCACCGACCGCGTGCGCGAGTTGGAAGACGAGATCCGCAAACTGTCTGACGAGGTCTCGACCGATCCGCTCACCCAGATCGCCAACCGGCGTGGCTTGATGCGCGCTTTCGAGGCCGAGCAAGCCCGCGCCGAACGGCAAAGCACCCCGTTGACCGTGGGTCTGCTGGACGTGGACAATTTCAAGAAGCTCAACGACCAGCTGGGGCACCAGACTGGCGACGAGGCGCTCAAGTTCCTCGCGCGTCGCGTGAGCGAGTCCCTGCGTCCGGTGGACGTCGTGGCGCGCTACGGCGGTGAAGAATTCGTGGTGATGCTGCCCGACACCCCTCTGGACGAAGCCCAGAAGGTGTTGACCCGCCTGCAACGCAACCTGAGTGCAGAGTTTTTCACCACCAGCGATGAACGCAAGGTCTTCATCACCTTCTCGGCCGGCGTGACCACCTATCGCCTGGGTGAACCGATTGAGTCGGCGCTGGACCGTGCCGACGTGGCACTGTACGAAGCCAAGCGTACTGGCAAAAACCGCACCTGCATCAACTGATCAGCTCCCCTCCAACCCGGCCAGTCGGCGCAATGCCACGGGGATCATGTCGGGTAGGTCATCAGCCATCAAGCCCGGCCCAAAAGCTTGCGCGGCCTGACTGTGCAGCCACACGGCGGCACACGCGGCCTGCCACGCCGGCATCCCTTGCGCCAGCAAACCCAGAATCAAACCCGCCAGCACATCACCTGAGCCCGCCGTGGCCAGGGTCGGGGGTGCCGAGGCGTTGATGGCGGCACGGCCATCGGGGGCTGCCACCACGGTGTCTGGCCCCTTGAGCAAGACAATGGCCCCACTCAGCTGCGCTGCCTTGCGCGCACGTGCCAGCTTGCCCTCACAGCCGATCATGGATGCCGGTGCAAAGATCCGCGCGAACTCGCCGTCGTGCGGGGTCATCACCACGGGGCGACCGTGCCCGGCAATGGCTGCAAACAGCAAGCTGGGATCATCCTGAAACACCGACAGGGCATCGGCATCGAGCACCACCGGGCGACCACTGGCCAGCACCGTCAGCACCAGGCCTTTGAGCCCCCCTGGGTGTGTCCCCCCCAGCGCCCCCGGACCGATCAGCACGGCGCTCAACCGCGCATCATCGAGCAAGGTCTGCAAGCCACCCTGCCATTGATTCGGCCCCTCACCCACCAACGGGTGCACCATGATGCTGGCCAGACTGGTGGCATACACCGGCCAGACGGCCTGCGGCACACACACCGTGGTCAAACCCGCGCCCACCCGTGCGGCGGCGCGGGCAGCAAGACGCGGGGCACCGGTCATCAGCGGCCCACCCCACACCAGGGCATGACCCCGGTGGTATTTGTGACCAATCTGATCCGCCCGAGGGTGGACGGTCTGCCACAGCGCCGGGGTGTTCTCCCAGGTTCGCACCTGCAGGCGTGGCAACACGGTATCGGCCACCCCGATGTCGGCCAGCACACGCTCGCCGCACAGCAGGCGGCCCGGCATCAGCAAATGACCCGGTTTGTAATGAAAGAAGGTGACCGTCAGTTCACAATGCACCGCACCGCTGGCGATGCCACTGTCGCCCCAGACACCACTGGGAACGTCCACTGCCACGATGGGCAAGCCCTTGCTCTGCGCCTTGGCCAGCACCGTTGCCGCCACGCCCTCCACAGGGCGTGTCAGGCCCGCGCCAAACAGGGCATCCACCACCAGAGCCTGGCCGTCCAGGCAGTGGCAGTCGAGGGGAGCGGCCAGGCACGCACCCGGCGCATTCACAGCGCTTTGGGCTTGCCACAATTCCCAGGCCAGGCGGGCGTCACCACGGAGCTGGTCGGACTCAGACAACATCGCCACGCGCACCGGCCAGCCTCGCTGCAGCAATTGAGCCGCCGCCACCAAACCGTCACCGCCGTTGTTGCCCGGTCCACACAGAACGACCGTGTCACGCGGCGACCAGCGCTGTGTGATCGCCTGCGCCACGGCGCAGCCTGCCGCCTGCATCAAGGTGAACCCAGGGGTGCCCATTTCAATGGTGATCGCATCGGCCTGCGCCATCTGCCCCACCGTCAGTAATTCACATGCCATGTTGGTTGCGAGGGCGGCACCGCGCCCCAAGCCAGATTCAGGTGCCAGTGTGCCGCCAACACCCCGACTCAGGGGACGCTTGCCCTCTCTTGCCCACAGAAATCGCCAACAAGACCACACGAATCGCAAGGTCAACCAACAAGTCTTCTACGTGAACTTGTTAGTATTTATAAATACCAAACGGTTTTTTATAGAGACCGAATGGTCCAAAAACGTCTTCAACCCATGCATTGGAGCCAACATGAGCGCACTGAGCAAACGTCAATTTCTGAAGCTGAGCCTGGCAAGTGGTGTCGCCCTCACGCTGCCCGCCTGCGGTGGCGGTGATCTGGAGGACATCGTCACGGTTCTGAGTTCTTTGTCCGGCTACAGCCTGCTGGTGGAAGCTGTGCAGACCGCAGGTCTGGTGGACACACTCAAGGGCAGCGGCCCCTTTACGGTTTTTGCACCCAACAACGATGCATTTACTGCACTGCTGAGCGAATTGGGCATCAGCAAGGATGCCCTGTTCAATGATCAGCCACTGCTGAGTGCCGTGCTGACCTATCACGTCCTGCCAGCCCGTGTCACAGCAACCAGCATCCCGTTCGGGCGCGCTATCACCACCGTCCAGGGTGACATCTTCAAGATTGACAAAGTGGCAGGCAAACCGGTGATCACCGACGGGCGCAACCGCACCTCGAACATCACGGTCACCAACCTGGTCGCCAGCAACGGGGTGATTCACGGCATTGACCGGGTGATCCTGCCCGCCAACAAGGACATCGTGGCAACGGCCCAGTCGCTTTCTGATTTCAGCATCCTGGTCGAGGCTGTGGTGGCAGCTAACCTGGTGAGCACCTTGCAGGGTGCGGGACCGTTCACGGTGTTTGCCCCCACCAACGCGGCCTTTGCAGCGGCCTTGAGCGCGTTGAACACCACCAAGGAAGAGCTGTTCGCCAACACGGACTTGCTGACCAGCATCCTCACCTACCACGTTGTGCCAGCACGCGTGCTCAAGGCCGAAGTGCCGCTCAACACAGCCATCACCACGGTGGAAGGCACCACTTTGCGAGTCAACAGCAGCCTTCAGGTCATTGACGCCTTGAGCCGACCGGCCAATATCATCGCCACCGACGTGCTGACCAGCAACGGCGTGATCCATGTGATCGACACAGTGATCCTGCCCTTTGATCCGACTTTGCCGACCTGACCATTCATGAACACGCGCACCCGGAGCGTGAGGATGAGGGTGATGGACCCATTGCATATCCGAGCAAGTCAGATATATCATATAAATGATTTACACCATTAAGGAGTATGCCTTGATCGAACCCCAGCAGTCCAACGCGGCCGAAGCAAGCAAAGCCGAATCGGCACCATCCCCTGTGGTGAGCGCGCCGGCCAAGAAGGCGGCGCGTGCGCGCGTCACACCCAAGGCATCGCCAGCGGTGCAGCCAGCCGCCAAACCCGTGGCGCGCAAGACACCGACCACGACAGCAACCCCGGCCAAGGTTGCCCAAAAAGTAAAGCCTGCGGCCACGGCCACACCGAAGGCCAAGGTTGCCCCCAAAGCCGAGAAGGTCAAGGCCAAGCTGATGCGCGACAGCTTCACCATGCCGCGCGAAGACTGGGACCTGATTCAGCAGCTCAAGGAGCGCACCCTCGCTTTCAAACGCCCTACGAAGAAGAGCGAGTTGTTGCGTGCAGGTCTGCAGGTGTTGGTGGGCCTGAGCGACGCCAAACTGCAAGCTGCACTGGAAAAGCTGACGCCATTGAAGGCGGGTCGCCCCAAGGGTTTGGGCAAATAAGCCTGAGTGAGCGTGCAGGCCGCATGGACATCCAGCAAGACGCCTTGCTGTGGTGCGCCACGGGTGCCTGCCACCGACTGCCACACAACGCGCCACGGTCACGCGCTAACGCGAGAGATCAGTTGAGCACCTGAAGGCGGTCACGCCTGGAATCCGACGTTGGTAACGCCCACTTCAGGTGACAGGGCAACATCCATTCCGGCGCAGGAACTTCAGCTGGTGCGCCAGGACCGCGGGAAACAGCGGGTCGAAGTAGGGGTCAAAGTGATTGGCGTCGATTTCGATCACCTGCACATGGGGGTTGCCCACGCGCCGAACTTTGTCCGACACGAAAGGTGCCACCGTGTCCCCCGTGGCACCGATCATGAGCATCGGGATCTTCACGTCCTTCAGGCGCAGCCACGGACGGTAAAAAGGCATGGTGAGCACGGACTTCGCGGCCACGCGGTTGTCGTAGCCACGGCCCTTCAAGGCATCCAGTGCGATCTCCATGGCCTCCCAGGCACCATCGCGGTCCATGGTGCCGAACTCGCCCTGGCGTGCCAAGGTCGGCATGTAGATCCGTGCCCCAGGTTTGAGCTGGTCCAGTGTGCCGAGACAGGTCATCTTCAAAAGCCGACCCGGCGGCGTGGCAAACGTCGCGGCCAGGCCATCGAGCATCGGTACCTGGATGATGGCACCCTTCAGTTCAGGATGCTGGGTCGCCAGATCGACCACATGCCCGCCGCCAAAGGAGGTGCCCCACAGCGTGATCTGATGCGCGGCCACCATGGGCTGAGACTTCAGGTGAGCGAGCGCCGTATCGGCCACGCGCGTTCGACGCCACGGGTTGATGCCCTGCCTCGGAAAGCCGCCGCTGTCGCCCCAACCGGGGTAATCGAACTCCATCACTGCGAAACCCGCTTCGACAAAGCTGTGGGTGAACGACGAGGTCATGGCCCGCTGGATGCTGCCCCAGCCGCCCAGCATGAGGATGGCAGGCAGTTCCTGATCGGGTCTGGCATCTTGCGGCACATAGAGCGTGGCCGCGCAGAGCGCCCCCTCCGCCGTGAACGTGGACTTGAGGGTGCGCAGGCGCACATGCGAGGTGTCGGGATAGCGGCGAGACGTCACGGTGGGGTTCCTGAAGCAATGCAGGGCGAATCATGCGCAAGCGCCCCGCCATTGACAATGTTGCCTCAGGACAAAGTCTTTAGGATTTGGGCCACGCACAGGTGTTCACCCCTCCATGAGCTTTTGGGATTTCAAGCGCAGAGGCTGAACATCGCCGAGCTCCAACCACGTCCGGCAAAGTCCGAGAGAAGCCAGCGCGCCGTGGCATATCAATTGGCACACCAGAACAATACAAAAAGAAAAAGCCTAAGTGAATCAATCACTTAGGCTTCCATCTTGGCGGGTGCGGTGAGATTCGAACTCACGGAACGCGCAAACGTTCGCCGGTTTTCAAGACCGGTGCCTTAAACCGCTCGGCCACACACCCATGGGTCAGCATTGTAGTGGCGGATCAGCCCTTGCCCGGCTTCTGTGCCTGCGGACAGGGGATCTGAATCACTTCCCGCGTGGTGCCATCGACACGCACGGCGGTCAGGTGCCCGCCCCACAGGCAACCCGTGTCCAGCGCCAGCAGGTCGTCACGGTTGATCAGGCCCAGCGTGGACCAATGCCCGAACGCCACGGGCGTGCCCTGGGTGTGTCGCCCTGGCACCTCGAACCACGGCATATAACCCTCGGGCGCACCGCCCGACCCTTCCTTGGTGGCGAACTCCATGGTGCCATCGGCCGCACAAAACCGCAGGCGCGTCAGGCTGTTGACCACGCAGCGCCAGCGGTCCACGCCTTGCAGGCGTTCGTCCCAACAAGCGGGCTCGTTGCCGTACATCGTGGTCAGAAACTCGCCCACCTCCGGGCTGCGGAGCATCGCCTCCACCTCGCCGGCCAGGACCACGGTCTGCGCCGCGTCCCACTGCGGCACCACCCCGGCATGCACCATCAACCAGCCATGCTCATGCACGGCGAGGCGTTGCTGGCGCAACCAGTTCAACCAGTCGTCCCGGTCTGGCGCGTTCAGAATCGGATCGAGTGTGTCACTGCGATGCGGCTTGCGCACCCCATGCGCCACCGCCAGCAGGTGCAGGTCGTGGTTGCCCAGCAAACAGGTCGCCGCGTTATCCAGTTCGCGCAGACGCCTCAACACTCCCAGCGAATCCGGCCCCCGGTTGACCAGGTCACCCAACACAAACAGGTGGTCGCGGGACGGAGAAAAATCAATCTTGTGCAGCATGCGCTCCAGCGGTTGGCAGCAGCCCTGCAGGTCACCCATCAAATAGATCATGGCGTGATTCTGCTACGCTTGCGGCATTGAAACGACCGGCCCGACGCTGTCGGTGCCCTTTATGGACTTAGCGCTACTGATTTTTCTGGTTCTGATCAATGGCATTTTTGCCATGTCCGAAATGGCCCTGGCGGCCAGCCGCAAGGCCAGATTGCAGGTGATGGCCGAAACCGGAGACTCTGGTGCTGTCGCAGCCATGGTCCTGCACGACAACCCCACGCAGTTTCTCTCCACCGTCCAGATCGGTATCACGTCCATCGGCGTGCTCAACGGTATCGTCGGTGAAGCGGCCTTCTCGCCCCCGCTGGCCGAGTGGCTACATGCTCAGATGCCCATCACTGAACGCGCAGCCAGCATTGCATCCACGGGTCTGGTGGTGGTGATCATCACCTTCATCTCCATCATCTTTGGTGAACTGGTGCCCAAGCGCGTGGGGCAGATGTACCCCGAGCCCGTGGCGCGCCTGGTGGCCAAACCCATGCTGTGGCTGTCAAGCCTGGCCCTGCCTTTCGTGAAGCTGCTGGCCGCCAGCACCGAGGGCATCCTGCGCCTGCTGGGGGTGCGTGACACTGGCAACCGCAGCGTGACAGAAGAAGAAATCGCTGCCCAACTTGAAGAAGGTCTCGACGCCGGCGTGATCGAGGCGCACGAGCACCAGATGGTGCGCAATGTGTTCCGACTGGACGAGCGCCACATCGGCTCCATGATGATCCCGCGCAGCGACATTGCCTGGCTGGACATCGAGCTGCCCATGGCCGACAACCTGGCCATCATTGCCGAGCACGGTTATTCGCGCTACCCGGTCTGCCGAGGTGGACTGGGTGATGTGGTCGGCGTGACAACCGCGCAGCAATTGCTGCACCAACTCACCCAGCATCAAATCGGCAACCTGAGCGAAGGCCTGTTGCCTGCGGTGTTCGTGCCGGAAACCCTCTCGGGCATGGAATTGCTGGAGCACTTCCGTGGGTCGGACACCCAAATGGTGTTCGTGGTGGACGAGTACGGCGAGGTGCAAGGCGTGATCACCCTGCGTGACGTGCTGGAGGCCATCACCGGCGAGTTCACCCCGACAGAAGCGGGCGATGCCTGGGCCATCCAGCGCGACGACGGAAGCTGGCTGGTGGACGGACTGATCCCCATCCCCGAGCTGAAGGACCGTCTCGCCATCAAGACCCTGCCTGATGAGGACCGGGGGCGCTACAACACCCTGGCTGGCATGGTGATGCTGCTGCTGGGCCGATTGCCGCAAACCACCGACAAGGTCGAATGGGATGGTTGGCGTTTCGAGGTGGTGGACATGGACGGCAAGCGCATCGACAAGATCCTGGCCACCCAGTTCAAGGACGATTGACCGCGCTCAAGGCATAACGGGCTCGGTGGCTGGGGTGCTCAGGTCCCAATAGCGCGGAGACAGATCGCGCCAGCATTGCCCTGTTGCCAGAGAAGACGGTGCGCCCGGTCGTTCGTCACTGCGCCACAGGTAAGCGCCGCACTCAGGTGTGGTGATGACGGGTATCCCAAGCGAGCGGTAACGGGCCAGCACGGCAGGTGCCGGGTGCCCGTACCGATTGCGTCGCCCAACCTGCACCACGGTTTGCACTGGCTGCACGGCGGTCAAAAAGGCCTGCGTGGACGATGTCTGACTGCCGTGGTGGGGTGCCAGCAGCACGGTGCTGCGCAAGGACATCGGTGCTTCGCCTGACAACGCCGGGGCAGCCCAACGCGCCAGCAAGGCACGCTCCTGCGCAGCCTCGATGTCGCCGGTGAGCAGAACGCTGCGAGCATCAGGGCCAGTGGTGGTCACCCGCAGCACGCACGACAAGGCGTTCGAGGTCTGGCGATCACGCTGTTCGATGTCAGTCAGCGTCGGGTGTAGCACATCAAAGCGCACCCCCTCCCAGGTCCAGTGCTGCCCGGCCACACAGGGCACATGCGGCACCACGCCACGCCGACGCGGCAACGGCCATTGCCGCACGGGATGGGCATCTTCAAGGGTGCTGCGCAACTCGTGCACCGTCACCCCTGCCAGCACCGAGAGCGCCCCACCCACATGATCGGTGTCTGCATGGCTGATCATCAAGGTGTCGAGTTCACGCACGCCCAGGGTTCGCAGCAGGGGCAGCAGCACCCGCTCACCCATGTCCACCCCCGTGGGCAGTCGCGCCCCCGTGTCAAACAGCAAGGTGTGGCGCGCCGTGCGCAGCAACACCGCCGTGCCCTGCCCGATGTCCACGGCCATCACCGAGAACTGCCCTGCGCGAGGTGGCGGCACCATCTGCCAGCCCTGAGGCAAGCACAACACCGGCAGCAGGCACGACAGCACCACGACGCGGCAGCGCCAATGCACAGGCTGAATCGCCAGCGAGCCAGCCCCTACCGCCAGCACCTGCGCCCATCCCGGCAGGGCAGGTGCCTGCCACACGGCCCAAGGCCAGGCTGCCATGTGTGTCAACACGACCGTGGTAAGTTGTACAAGCAGTGCGCCCACATCCCACAACGGCGCGCACACCACGCCCAGCAAGGCCAGTGGTGTGATGCCCAGGGTGAACACCGGAATCGCCACCAGATTGGCCAGCACACCCACCAGCGACACCTCCTGAAAGCACACCAGCGCCAGCGGTGCCAGAGCCAGGGTCACCCGCCACTGCGTTCGCAGCATCTCGCGCGCAGCACCCTGGACGCGTGCGCGCCAGTTCGGCGTGCCGGGTCCGGCCAAGGTGCCCTCCTCAGGTTCAGACGACATCAGGATCGCCACCGCCACAAAGGACAACCAGAAACCTGGTTGCCACAAGGCCCACGGGTCGAGCACCGTGATGCAGGCCGCTGCGCTGACCCACACCAGCGGCCAGGGCCAGCGCCGTCCGCTCACATGCAGAACGGCCATCACCGCCATCATCAACACCGTGCGCTGCGCCGGCACGCCCCAACCGGCAACCAGGGCATACAAGGCCGACACAGCCACGGCCAGCAAACGGGCTGCGGTTGGCGCAGGCACGACATGCACGCCCCGCTGCCAGCGGGGCCACACTCGGCGAACGCCAAACGCCACCAACCAGCCCAGCATGGCGATGTGGGTGCCGCTGATGCTCACCGCATGGGCCACGCCAGTGCGACGAAAAATGTCCCAGTCCGCACGTTCAATGGCCGATTGGTCTCCCACGGACAAGCCCACCAGCACGCCCGCAGCGCGCCCGTCATCCACACGGGCTTGTATGGCCTCGCGCACCCTTTGCCGAAAGCGGTCGATGAGTCCAGGATGCGCCCACCCCGGCTCGCTCACCATCAGTGGCACGGCCGCCCGATGGCGCACACTGCCCGTGGCACGGATGCCTTGCTCGAACACAGGGCGTGTGGCATCAAAGCCGCCAGGGTTGGACAGGCCATCGGGCTCATGCAAACGCACGCGCAAGTCCCACACCTGCCCAGCGGCCACAGTGGCCATGCCAGTCTGTGCATCGGCGTACAAGCGAATGAGTTCAGGCAAGCGTGTGCCCGCAGGTGGTTCTGGGGCTTGCAACAGGTGGGCATCAAAGCGCCAGGTACCACCAGACAAATGCTGCGGCAAGCCTGTGACCCGCACGCGCACCGGCACCTCATCCCAATCGCGTGGCCAGATCTGTGTTGCGAGGTCTTGCGCACGCCAACCGGTGCTGCTCCACGCCATCAGTGCGATGACCGGGCACCACATCCAACGCTGCCAGATTGAAACGCGACCCAGACGCGGCCACTGCCAGAGCACCACACCCATGCCCAGCACAATCCACAGAGCCCCTCGGTAAACCTGCGGCACCCGCAGCACCGGCTCGCTCAACTGGACGGCCACGCCCAGCAGCCAACTCAAGGGAAAGGCGAGCCACCAGACCATACACGTCGGTTTGCGACATGCCAGACCAGCCTCGGTCACGATGCCTCCTCATCGGGACAGGCACCCCCGTGGTCCCTGTTGCAGGGCATTGTCCGCAAAGCAGGGGGCCAATGAAGCCCCCCTAAGGGCCCCCCTCAAGAGCGATGGACAAGGGCAAGACGCCCCTCAGCGCGCTTGCCCCACGTTGAACACCGACACCATCTGCATCAGGTCTGCCGCCTGGTTGCGCAAGCTCTCGGCGGCGGCGGCGCTTTGCTCAACCAGAGCGGCATTTTGCTGCGTTCCCTGGTCGAGCGAATTGACCGCCATGTTGACCTGATGGATGCCCCCCGTTTGCTCCTGTGCCGAAGCGTGGATCTCGGAGATCAGTTGGGTGACATGGTTCACCTGGCGAACGATCTCGGCCATGGTTTCACCCGCCTCATTGACCAGTTTGCTGCCCATCTCGACCTTGTCCACGGAATCAGCAATCAGGCTCTTGATCTCACGCGCAGAATTGGCACTGCGTTGCGCCAGGTTGCGCACCTCCCCGGCCACCACGGCAAAGCCCCGACCCTGTTCGCCTGCCCGCGCCGCTTCAACCGCCGCATTGAGCGCCAGGATGTTGGTTTGAAAGGCAATGCCATCGATGACCCCAATGATGTCTGAAATCTTGCGGCTGCTGTGGGAGATGTCATCCATGGTGGCAATCACCCGCCCCACCACTTCCCCCCCCTGATTGGCCACCTGAGCGGCCTGCCCGGCAAGCTGTGCGGCCTGCTGCGCATGGCTGGCACTTTGCTGCACCCCATCGGTCATTTCCTGCATGGATGCAGCGGTTTCTTCCAGGGCTGCAGCCTGCTGTTCGGTACGACGCGACAGGTCTGCATTGCCGGTGGCGATCTCTGCAGAGGCGGTGGCAATGCTGTCGGCCGACTGCCGCACCCGCGCCACGATGTCACGCAGCGAATCGCGCATGCGCTGCAGGGACGTGGCCATGTCACCGATTTCATCACGTTGGCTCACCGTGATGTCTGCGGTCAGATCACCCGCCCCCACCTTGTCGGTGGCACGCCCGAGTGACTGCAAGGGATCGAGCACGGCCTTGGCAAGCTGCCGCGTGGCCAGCACCAGCAAGGCACCAATGGCAACAATCCCCGCTACGACCCACCACAACATCGTCATCGCACGTGCCTGCGCCTCACCCCGCAGAAACTCGGATCGCTCGGCCTGAAAGGTCACAAAATCGCGCTGTGCTTTCAAATAAGCCTCAACGGCTGGCAGCACCTGCGCCTTCAAGGCCTGCAAGGCCGCATCGGCCTGCCCATCCTTTTTGAGCTGGCGCGCCTGGTTGCGCAAGTCAATGTAGGCCTTGCGTTGGCGTCCCACAATTTCAAGCAACGCCTGCTCTTTCGGCAAGGTTGAACTGGCCTCCAGATTTTTCTGCAAGGTCGAGATGCGCGCCGAGGTGGCATCAACGTCAGGCTTCAGCCGTGCATCGAGCTCCGGATCGGACGATTGCAACACGGCCACCACCCGAGCCGCATTGGCATCGGTCAGACCAGACCAGGTGTAGGCTTCACCCAGCTTGATTTGCTGGGCGCGCAAAGCCTCGCCCGACTCCGCATCCACCCGTTTCATGGTCCACGCTGCGCCTGCACCCATGGCCACTGCGGCCAGGCCGATGACCAGAGGCGGCAACCAAAGCCGACGTGCGATGGTGAGTGTGTTGCGGGTGTTCATGTCGTTCCTTTTCATGGGTGTACGATCTGCTAAATCTTTCCTCTTCCGCTTTTTTGGCATATCCATGACCATCGAACAACGCCTGCAAACCCTTGGCATCACCTTGCCGCCCGTGGCCGTTCCGGCAGCTGCCTACGTGCCTTTCGTGCGCACGGGCAACCAGATCTTCCTGTCCGGGCACATCGCCAAGAAGGACGGCCAGGTCTGGGTGGGCAAGCTCGGCCAGAACATGACGACCGACGAAGGTAAGCAGGCCGCCCGCGCCGTGGCCATCGACCTGATGGGCACCCTGGCCGTGGCCGCCGGCGGCCTGGACAAGGTCGTTCGCATCGTCAAGGTCATGAGCCTGGTCAACAGCACCCAAGAGTTCACCGAACACCACCTCGTCACCAATGGCTGCTCCGAACTGCTCGGCGAGGTCTTTGGTGAAAAGGGCGTGCACGCGCGCAGTGCCTTTGGCGTGGCCCAGATCCCGCTGGGGGCCTGTGTCGAGATCGAACTGATCGCCGAAGTGGCCTGACGCGATGCGCACCCTGAGTCCTCGCCTGATGCTGCTGGTGCTGGGCCTGCTGTGCGCCGGCTCGGTGGGCCTGGCGCTGCTGGCACAGCACCGCTTCGACATGCAGCCCTGCCCCTGGTGCATCCTGCAGCGCATCCTGTTCATCGTCTTGAGCGTGCTGGCCCTGGTGGGCGCGGCCCTACCCGGTGACCTGGGTCGGCGCGTGCTCTCGGCCCTGAGCCTGCCACTGGCCCTGGGCGGCATCGCCGCAGCCTTGTGGCATCACTTTGTCGCCGCCAAGACCAACTCCTGCGCCCTGACCTTTGCCGACCGCGTGAACAGCTACTTCGGGCTGGACACCCGCTGGCCCGAATGGTTCGAGGTGCGCGCCAACTGCTCCGATGCCGCCGTCAGCGTGCTCGGTGTGCCCTTCGAGTTCTGGGCGCTGGCCTTGTTTGCCGTGGCCACCGTCGTGCTGTCGATCAACGTCGTGACGTCACGTCGTGCTTGATCAGGACCCGACCCTGCCGACCGCCCTGGTCGACTTCCCACCGCCCCCCGAGGCACCGCAGGGCCCGCGTCAACGCTGGCGATTTGATCGCCCCAACCGCTGGCTGGTCGCCCATGATCCCAGCCAGGTCGCGGGTCTGCTGGATGCGGCCCACGCACTGGCGCAAGCTGGCCAGTGGTGCGTGGGCTGGGTGGCGTACGAAGCCGCACCCGGCCTGAACCCGCACCTGCCTGTCAAGGCCCTGCCGCCCGGCCAGCCCTACGCCGTCTGGGCCGTGTTCGACCGGGCTGAGGCCTGGGATGGTCAGCCGGTGATCGACGCCCCCGCCAGCAACGCCACCGCCCCTGACAGCCCCAGCCCCGCGTGGCAAGCCGGCCCATGGCAAGCCGACCTGGACCAAACCGCCATCGAACAGAAGGTCGAGCAGATCCGCTCCCTGATCCAGGCTGGCGAGGTCTACCAGGTCAACCTCACCGGCCAGTTGCACAGCCCCTTTGAGGGCACGCCCGCCGCCCTGTGGCCCTGGTTCATGGCCCTGCGCCGCAGCCAGCCGCAAAGCTATGCCGTGATGCTCGATGCCCGGGCCGCCTGCCGCGTGCCCGGTGCCGTGCTCAGCGTCTCGCCCGAGCTGTTCTTCGACTGGGACGGCCAGCAACTCACCACCCGCCCCATGAAGGGCACCGCCCCACGCGGGATGGACGCCGACAGCGATGCGGCCGCCGCCGAGCACCTGCGCACCAGCGCCAAGGAGCGGGCCGAAAACCTGATGATCGTGGACCTGCTGCGCAACGACCTCTCGCGCATCGCCGAAGTGGGCAGCGTGCGCGTGCCCGACCTGTTCGAGCTGCACGCCCTGCCCACCGTCTGGCAAATGACGTCCACCGTCACCGCCCGCAGCCGCGCCGGCCTGCGCCTGAGCGAGGTGTTCGCGGCCCTGTTTCCGTGCGGATCCGTCACGGGTGCCCCCAAGCGCCAGGCCATGCACCACATCGCGCGGCTGGAGCGCAGCGCACGCGGCGTGTACTGCGGCGCCGTCGGGCTCATAGCGCCTGGCGGGCGGGTCACCTTCAACGTCCCCATCCGCACCGTCACGGTCAACACCCTGCCGCCCCCCGCTCCCTGGCGCGCCCACTGCGGCATCGGCAGCGGCATCACCCTGGACGCCACCGGCCCCGGTGAAGCGCAGGAGTGGCAGGCCAAGCGAGCCTTCCTGCCCCGCGCCGACG
>JAGOKC010000031.1 GCA_017994835.1 Aquabacterium sp.
GCTGATCGGTCGCAATCTCCTTGACCTCACGCTCGATCTCGTAGACCCGCGCGAACTGCTGCAGCGCGACCTCGGCGATCTGGCTTTGGTTCGCCGCGTGCAAATCGAAGAACTTGCGCCGCGCGTGTGCCAGGCAGCCGACCTCAGTCACGCCGCTGGCGATCAAGGCCTTGTAGCCACTGAAGTCGTCACAGGTCAGGCTGCCTCTCCAGTCGCCCAGGAAGCGCCGGGCGTGTTCACCCGAGCGCGATTCGCAGAAGTCGTAGACGACCACCCTGGTGTTCTCGAAGGCTCCCGTGGCGTAGGCCCAGAGGTAAGCCCGGTGCGTCTTGCCGTTGCCGGGCTTGAGCATGGCCACCGGTGTCTCGTCGGCATGCAGCACACGGTGCTGCAGCAGCTCTGCCTTCATCGCATCCACCAGTGGCTGCAATTGCACGCCACACGAGCCCACCCATTGCGCCAACGTGGAACGCGGGATGGCGAGACCGGCTCGGCCGAAGATCGCTTCCTGACGGTACAGCGGCAGGTGATCGGCGTACTTGGCCACCAGCACCTGTGCCAGCAGCCCGGTCGTGGGGATGCCCTTGTCGATGACGTGAGGATCGACCGGTACTTGGGTGATCGTCTCGCACTTCGCGCAAGCCCACTTGCCCCGGATGTGGCGCTCGACCGTGAACACACCGGGCACGTAGTCCAGCTTCTCGGCCACGTCCTCGCCCACGCGCTTCATCTGGCAGCCGCAAGCGCAGGTGGTTGAATCGCCCCGGGTTTCGTGGAGGCCGGTTGGTTTAAGTCAGGCCGCCACCATGGAGGACTGACTGGCGAGTTGCCGGTAGTAGTTTGCCTCAGCCTCTGCAGGAGGGATGTATCCGATGGGTCCGAGCAGCCGGTGATGGTTGAACCAGGACACCCATTCCAGCGTTGCCAGCTCCACCGATTCACGGGTTGGCCATGACCGGCGATGAATCACCTCGGCCTTGTACAGACCGTTGATGGTCTCGGCTAAAGCGTTGTCGTAGCTGTCGCCCTTGCTGCCCACCGAGGGCTCGATGCCTGCCTCTGACAGCCGTTCGCTGTAGCGAATGCTGACGTATTGCGACCCCCTGTCGGAATGGTGAATCAATGCGCCATCACGCTCGGGCTGCCGGGCATACAGCGCCTGCTCCAGGGCATCCAGAACGAAGTCCGTGTGCATGGAGGTACTGACCCGCCAGCCCACGATGCGCCGGGCATACACATCGATCACGAAGGCCACGTACAGCCAGCCTTGCCAGGTTGAAACGTAGGTGAAGTCCGAGACCCACAGCTGGTTCGGCCGCTCGGCCTTGAACTGCCGATTGACCCGATCCAGCGGGCAAGGGGCCTTCATGTCGCTGAGGGTGGTGCGCACCACCTTGCCCCGGCGCACGCCCTGCAAGCCCAGTCGCTTCATCAACCGCTCAACCGTGCAGCGGGCAATGACAACTCCCTCCCGGTTCATCTGTTTCCAGACCTTGTCGGCGCCGTAGACCCGCATGTTGGCTTGCCAGACGCGCTCAACGTGCGGCACCAGGGTGTCGTCACGCTGGGCGCGCGGGCAGCGCAGCTGGGGATTTCGCTGATGAGCAGCATGGCGCCAATAGCCTGACGGGGCGATCTGCAGCACTTTGCAGATCGACTCGACCCCGTAGGCCTGTCGATGCTGATCGACGAAGTTGTTCAGGACTTCAGACGGCGGTCGAGCTCCGCCTGGGCGAAAAACGCGCTGGCCAGCTTCAGGATCTCGTTGGCTTTGCGCAGCTCTTTGACCTCGCGCTCCAGCGCCTTCATCTGTTCACGTTCGGATGTCGTGATGCCGTCGCGCACGCCGGAATCGATCTGGTCTCGCTTGACCCATTCGTTGAGGGTCTGGGGCACGCAGCCGATCTTGGGGGCGATGGACTCGATGGTGGCCCACAGCGAGGGGTACTCGCCTCTGTGCTCACGCACCATGCGAACAGCACGCTCGCGGACCTCAGGTGAAAACTGGTTCGACTTCTTGCTCATGGCTCAATCCTCTCAGAGAAAAGAGCCTCCTCAAAACCCGGGGCGATTCAGGTGCATGACCAGCACACTTGAGCTGGGCGGCTCCTCTGTTGAGCCTGTTGGTTCAGTTGAGCGAGTTGGCTAGGGTACTCTGGGGTGAGTAGAACCGCGTCGACAGTCCTCTCCGCATACTCGGAGGTGCTTACGTGGATCAGCATCTTGATATCCGATAAAGGCTCTGCGAGGCCCGCCTCTGCGGCAATGAACCGAGCACAATCGCCTTCACCTGAGATCACACGAATCAACTCACGTGCCAGAACGGGTCGTGCAGACCTTCCTTCGCAGGTGTATTCGTCATGAGGCATTCAGGAGAAGTTGCGTGCAAGGAATATCGTGCCTTCTTAGGGATGGTGTTCAAAACTTCGTGCAATCCCCGATGGCATGAGGGCCGGCGTGGCGGAACAATCAAGCCATGCAGAAACAAGCAGAACTGGGACTGAACCTGAGCACCTGGCGCACACGCAAGGCTGTGTTCCTGGACGAGATGGAGTTGGTGGTGCCGTGGCGAGAACTCATTGCGCTGATTGCTGCGGCCTCGCCAGTGGCCAGCACAGGGCGCCCGCCGTTTGCGCACGAGACCATGGTGCGCATTCATTTCTTGCAGCAGTGGTTTGGCCTGTCTGACTTGGCCATGGAAGAGGCCCTGTTCGAGACGCCGCTGTACCGCGGCTTCGCAGGACTCTCGGGTAGCGAGCGCATTCCGGATCGCGTGAGCATCCTGCGCTTTCCCCACCGCTCGAAGAGCACCAGCTCAGCCTGCAGATACTGGCCACCGTCAACAGCACGCTGGCCGCCAAAGGGCTGCCGCTCAAAAACGGCGCGGCCATCGACGCCACGCTGATTGCAGCACCCAGCTCGACCAAGAATAGCAAAGGCGAGCGCGACCCGCAGATGCACCAGACCAAGAAGGGCAACCAGCGGCACTTTGGAATGAAGGCGCTACAGGGACTTCCCGCGAAGTCAACGGTGTTGGCATGCTGATTTCTTTGGCGACCTTTTCCTGTCGACAGACGCGACCTGTGTTGCTTGAAACGAGGAACAGACTGCACATCTACAGCCGGGCTTGTTGCACTTCGTGCGGCCCCAGATACCAACCGCTCAGCAGGGCTCCATTCACATTGCGTGGCATCCGATTGATCCACCCGCCTTCATTCGAGCTTGCCTGCTGCCGGTCTGACCTGTTCAAAGCATCTTCAACTTCGCGTCTGACAAGGAACGGACAAGAGAAACTACGTCACCGACACCAGCGCTGGTGCGGTCACGGGCGCTGGCAATGGAATGCTGCTGACGTGGTGCGCGTCATACCGCTTCTCTCGCGTCATGACCGCCCACAAGATCCGCGCGTTCTTGTTGGCCAAGGCGACCACGGCCTTCTGCCAGCCAGCACGCTCTCGCAGCTTCTGAGCCCACAAGAAGATTGGGTTGTCGTATTGGCGTGTCAGCGTAATGGCCTTAGCGCCCTGAATGAGCAAGGTTCGCAGGTATACGCTTCCACGCTTGGTGATACTGCCCAAACTGGTCTTTCCGCCACTGGAGTGTTGCTTGGGTGTCAAACCCAGCCAAGCAGCGAACTGAGCTCCGTTTCTGAACTGTCTGAAGTCACCCACCGTGGCCACGAGTGCCGATGCAGTGATCGAGCCGACGCCCATCAGCTCGGCGGCACGCTGGACTTGTTCATCGTTTTTTTGGTGATCGGCAATGCGTTGATCGCACCACTTGATGTGCGCATCCAGCTCGCGCCAGTGCTCTTGCGCTCGTTGCAGAACAAGGCGAGCAACGCCGGCAATGTCATTGCTGGCATCTTCAACGATGTCGCTCAGATGGCGGCGCAACACTTCCGGGCTCTGAGGCAGCACGACCCCGAACTCTGCCAACAGGCCGCGAATGCGGTTGATACAGGAGGTCCGTTCTTCCTTGAGTCCTTCCCGCAGCCTGTGCACGCAGAGCATGCCTTGTTGCGCCAGTGTTTTTGGTGGCACGAAGTTCATGTGTGGCCTGGAAGCCGCCTCACAGACGGCAGCAGCATCGTTCGCATCGTTCTTGCCGCTGCGGCCCTGCATCCGATAGGGCGCTACCGAGGACCCCGGAATGATCCGGGCGTCGAACCCGCGCTCAATCAGCTTGCGGCTCCAGTGGTGAGCTCCGCTGCATGCCTCCATCGCGATCAAGCAGCCTGCCGGCAAGTCAGCGCACCAGAGCAGGAACTTCTCGCGCTTCACGGCGCGATTGGTGACCACTTTGCCCGCGGCATCCACCGCGTGGACCTGAATCAGATACTTGGCCAGGTCGACACCAACTCGGGAAATCTTGTTCATGGGGGTTCTCCTTCCGCTTGGGGGTTGAGATTGACATTCCACAAGGCCAACCTTGGCACAGTAGTGCCATCACTTGGAAGCGGGAAGTCCCTTCGTATTCACATTGGCGTGGATGCCGATTCGGGTTTGGTGCACAAGGTGGTGGGCACCGCCACCAACGTCAACGACGTGACGCAGGCCGGCGCGCTGGTGCACGGTGAAGAAGCCGATGTGTTTGCCGACGCGGGCTACCAGGGTGTGGCCACGCGCGAGGAGACGCAGGGCATCAAGGCGAACTGGCATGTGGCGATGCGCCCGGGCAAACGCAAGGCGTTGGACAAAGCCACTCCGATGGGCGCGGTGCTCGATAAGCTTGAACACCTCAAGGCCAGCATCCGGGCCAAGGTGGAGCACCCGTTCCGAGTCATCAAGCGCCAGTTCGGGCATGTGAAGGTGCGCTACCGCGGGTTGATGAAGAACACGGCGCAACTGCACACGCTGTTCGCGCTCTCCAATCCTTGGTGGCCCGTCACCGACTTTTGCAGAGGACGCAGGGATGAGTGCGTCTGCAGCACGCCAATTGGCCCGCATGAGCTCTGGAACCGGTGACAAACCAGGCTTGGCCGCGTTTAAATCGATCGAAACGAGCGCGGTAGCTTCATGTCGCGAGATTCATGTGCTCAGCGGGCTTCGCTGCGCCGGCTTTAAACACCATCCTTAGCGGTCCAAAGCTGCAGCCAGCTCAGGCACCGCGGTGAACAGATCGGCCTCCAGCCCATAGTCGGCCACCGAGAAGATCGGCGCCTCCGGGTCCTTGTTGATCGCCACGATCACCTTGGAGTCCTTCATGCCGGCCAGGTGCTGGATGGCGCCCGAGATGCCGCAGGCCACGTACAGCTGCGGCGCCACGATCTTGCCGGTCTGGCCGACCTGCCAGTCGTTCGGTGCGTAGCCCGCGTCCACCGCGGCGCGGCTCGCGCCGAGTGCCGCGCCCAGCTTGTCGGCCAGCGGCGTCATGACTTCGTTGAACTTCTCGGCGCTGCCCAGCGCCCGGCCCCCCGAGACGATGATCTTGGCGGCGGTGAGTTCGGGGCGGTCGCTCTTGGCGATTTCGCTGCCCAGGAAGCTGCTCTTGCCGCTGTCGGCTTGTGCGGCCTGGGTTTCCACGGCAGCCGATCCACCAGTCGTGGCCGCGGGATCAAAGCCCGTGGTGCGCACGGTGATCACCTTGGTGACGTCAATGCTCTGCACGGTGGCGATGGCGTTGCCAGCGTAGATCGGGCGCTCGAAGGTGTCGGCGGCGATCACCTTGGTGATGTCGCTGATTTGGCCCACGTCAAGCTTGGCAGCGACGCGCGGGGCGATGTTCTTGCCGCTGGCCGTGGCCGGGAACAGGATGTGGCTGTAGTTCGATGCGATGGCCAGCACCTGGGCGGCCATGTTTTCAGCCAGGCCGTGTGCCAGGTACTCGGCGTCGGGGTGGATGACTTTGGTGACGCCCTGAACTTCGCCAGCCGCCTGTGCCACAGCACGGGCCCGATGTCCTGCGACCAGGACATGGACCTCAGCATCCATGAAGAAGCTGATTTCCCTGGCGGCCTGGATGGTGTTGAGCGTGGCGCCCTTGAGGCTGATGTTGTCGTGTTCGGAAATGACGAGGACGGCCATGTTCAGATTACCTTTGCTTCGTTCTTGAGTTTTTCAACGAGTGCGGCCACATCGGCCACCTTGATGCCGGCACCGCGTTTCGGCGGCTCGCTGACCTTCAGGGTCTTTAGGCGCGGCGTGACGTCCACCCCGAGGTCTTCGGGCTTGACGATGTCCATCTGCTTCTTCTTGGCCTTCATGATGTTGGGCAGCGTCACGTAGCGTGGCTCGTTCAGGCGCAGGTCGGTGGTGATGATGGCCGGCAGCGTGAGGCTCAGGGTTTCCAGGCCACCGTCCACTTCACGGGTCACGTTGACCTTGCCGTCGACCACTTCGACCTTGCTGGCAAAGGTGCCTTGCGGCAGGTCGGCCAGCGCGGCGAGCATCTGGCCGGTCTGGTTGCAGTCGTCGTCGATGGCCTGCTTGCCCAGGATCACGAGGCCGGGCTGCTCGTTGTCCATCAAGGCCTTGAGCAGCTTGGCCACGGCCAGCGGCTGCAACTCTTCAGCCGTTTCCACCAGGATGGCGCGGTCGGCGCCGATGGCCATGGCGGTGCGCAGGGTTTCCTGGCACTGGGTGACGCCGCAGGAGACGGCGATGACTTCGGTGACGACACCCTTCTCTTTCAGGCGCACGGCTTCTTCGACCGCGATCTCGTCAAACGGGTTCATGCTCATCTTGACGTTGGCCAGGTCCATGCCGGACTGGTCGGCCTTGACGCGCACCTTGACGTTGTAGTCCACCACGCGTTTGACGGGGACAAGAATCTTCATCATGTTCTCCAGTGATGTTATGCAAATGAATGATTCGCAAATTGTTTTGAACTCCACAAACCCACATACAAGGGCTAGACCCGGCTTGACATGCCGCGCGACATCAGTGAACATCCGTCTAGCCTTTGTGCGAATTTTAAATTCGCATAGCGGTTTATAACAGTAATATAAGGACGTGACAAGCACTCAGCTGCTCGCCATGTTTCTTGCCACTGTCGTCAGACGATTGAACTAACACCTTTTAGATGGAGACATCCATGCAAATTTCACGACGTGCCCTCACCCTCATCGCATGCGCAACACTCACCGGTGCTGCTTTTGCTCAGGACTCGTTTCCGAACAGGCCAATCCGGCTCATCGTTCCCTTTCCTCCCGGCGCATCTACTGACCTCGTTGGCCGCGCGATAGCACAGAAACTTAGCGCCAATATGGGGGTGCCCGTGGTGGTGGACAACAAAGCCGGCGCAGCCGGGACCATGGGTTCAGAGCTCTTGGCACGTGCGGCCCCAGATGGCTACACCATCGGTGTGGCCGTACCGGGCACGCACTCTATTCCGATCGCACTCTCACGCAAGTTGCCTTATGACGCCATCAAGGACTTCACTCCTTTGAGCATCGCCGCAAGCAACCCATTGGCAGTCGTCGTCGCACCGACTGTGCCTGCAAACAACCTTCGCGAGCTCGTAGAGTACGCGCGTAAGAATCCAGGCAAGCTGGCGTACGGCACATCTGGCGCCGGAACTTCGCAACATCTGGTGGGCGAAATGCTGAATCAATTCGCCAAGATCGACATCCTTCACGTCCCGTACAAAGGTGGTTCTCCAGTACTCAACGACCTTCTCGGCGGTCAGATTCAAGTGGGCTATGTGGTGGTAGCCACCGTTCTGGGACATGTCAAGGCAGGTAAATTGAAGATGCTTGCGGTTCTCGATGATCATCGTTACTCGGAACTCCCAAATGTGCCAACGAACAGCGAAGCGCTGCCTGGCTTCGAAGCTATGACGTCCTGGCTGGGTATCTTCGGTCCCGCCCATATGCCCCCAGCCCTCGCGTCCCGCCTAACCAGCGAAATACAGAAAGTGCTCCGCGATCCAGAGGTGGCAAAGTACTTGAATGCCAACGGAATGCCGGTGGTGGGCAGCACCGGCGAGCAGTTGGCTGCGCGCGTTCGAGCTGACGTGGAGGGCTGGACCCCTATCGTCAAGGCTGGCAAGATCACTGCTGACTGACCCCTCACAGCTCCTACCAAGCAGGGAACTGCTTATCAGCCCATAAGAGCTACGTATGCCCGTGCCCGTTACTCGGCAAGATTTTCGGATGCCTCCTGCGGATCGGGCACCTAGCAACACCCCGGTAGGGTATTGCTAGAGCAACTGGCGGAATAGGCGCTCGTACACCCCTTGAAGGATGCACTCGCGCTTTTCTTACCTTCTGTCCAAGCTGTTTGAACCAGCCTTGACCCCCTTGCCGAACCTTCAGGCAGGCTAGCTGTACCAGCTCCCTGTCCTGAGACTCACTCACTCGACTACCAAAATCCTGATCGATGATGCATCCGCCAGGCACTGCCACTCCCCTGCCCGAGCTCCACCGCTCGAATCTTATCGTTCCGGTCACGCAACAGCGCTTCGTTGAAAGTGCGCACCGGCGCGGCGCTGATTGTGTGACTCTCGATTTGGAGGATGGTGTTGCACCAAGCGAGAAAGAGCGTGCGAGGAAGGCGTTGGAACACTCCGTCGAGCTTGTGGTGCGCGGAGGCTGCCGGGTAGAAGTTCGCGTCAACCGTCCAATGCGGCTGCTCGTGCTTGACATTGAGGCCGCCGTGCTACCAGGTGTGAGCGCAATTCGGCTACCCAAAGTGGAGTCAGCAGGAGAAGTTCAACGGGTCAGCGAACTGATCTTAGAACTCGAGAACGAGCGCGGGCTCGCACCTTTCTCGATCGGACTTCAGGCCTTAATTGAAACGCCTGCCGGACTGCTTGCTGCCGCTAGCATTGCTCGAGCCGACCCCCGCCTCACATCGATTGGACTTGGATGCCTTGACTTGGCGGCCGCATGCGGCTTTGCGGCGTCAGTCGAAAACCTCGCGGCCCCTTCGCAAATGGTGGTTGTCGCCGCACGCGCAGCTGGCATCAAAGCACGCGGCCTGGCAGGTGCTGTGGGAAATTTCAGCGATCTCGAAGCGTTTCGCCAGTTGGCACGGCGCTCCCGACTCATGGGTCTGACGGAAGGTGGCGCGATTCATCCTTCACAGGTACCAATATTGAACGAGGAGTTCGGTGTCTCAGAAGTCGAAATTCATCAAGCGCAAGAGATCTTGGCAATGGCACAGCTACATTTTTCGCAAGGGGTCGGTGCCTTCGCATATCGGGGACAAATGATCGACCGCCCGATCGTGGAAGCCGCTCGACACACTCTGGCGATTGCCGAAGCCGTCGTGGCTGCGCGCGATCGACTGAGCGTCACGTAAGAGCCGGTTTTCTGAAAATTCGCTACTTTGAGAACTGCGACGACTTCAATGGTGAGAGCCGGTTCCGGAATTCTGAACACGCCGCAAAGTGGATGAGCTGCTCCGTTGGGCGAGGATAGAGCCCGTGATCAGGAGCAGAAAGATGAGCAGAAGACCCCGTCGCAACCACTCGGCAGCCTTCAAGGCTAAGGTGGCCTTGGACGCCGTCAAGGGCGACAAGACGATTGCCGAGATGGCGCAAAAGCACGACGTGCATCCCAACCAGGTGACCGAGTGGCGCCGCCAGTTGCTCGAACGTGCTGCCGACGTGTTTGGCGCCGGTGGCGGCACTGCGGAGCCCGCGGCGGATCTGAAGGACTTGCACGCCAAGATCGGCCAGCAGGCGCTGGAGATCGATTTTTTAGCCGGCGCGCTCAACAAGGCCGGCTTGCTGAGCGTAAAGCGATGATCGACCGCGAGCATGCCCTACCGATCAAGCGCCAGGCCAATCTGGTCGGCATCAGCCGCGGCACGGCGTACTACCGGCCTGAGCCGATGAGCCAAGAGGATCTGGCGCTGATGCGCCGCCTGGACGAGATGCACCTGGAGCACCCGTTTGCCGGCAGCCGCATGCTGCGCGACCTGTTGCGCCTTCAGGGCACCGAGGTCGGCCGCCGGCATGTGCGCACGCTGATGCAGCGCATGGGCCTGCGCGCCCTGTACCGCAAGCCCAACACCAGCCGCAAGCACCCGAGCCACCCGGTGTTCCCGTACCTGCTGCGCGAACTGGCCATCGAGCGGGCCAACCAGGCCTGGGCGCTGGACATCACGTACATCCCGATGGCACGCGGCTGGGTGTACCTGGTGGCCGTGCTGGACTGGCACAGCCGTCGGGTGTTGGCGCACCGCGTGTCCATCACGATGGAAGCGGACTTCTGCGTAGAGGCACTGCGCGAGGCGGCTGCCCGCTACGGTGCACCAGAGATCGTCAACACCGACCAGGGCAGCCAGTTCAGCAGCGCCGAGTTCGTCGCCGAGGTGGCCCGCATCGGCGCGCGCCAAAGCATGGATGGCAAAGGCTGCTGGCGCGACAACGTGTTCGTCGAGCGGCTGTGGCGCAGCGTGAAGTACGAGGAGGTGTACCTGAAGGCCTACGAGACCGTCAGCGCCGCGCGTGAGGGCCTACAAGCGTACCTGGCGTTCTACAACGAACGCCGCCCGCACCAGGCCCACGCAGGGCGCACGCCGGACATGGTCTACTACGCCGCGCTGGCGCCGATACAGGCTGCGGCCTGAAGGGGTTAGGCCATGAGTACATGGCCAACCGGGGGGCGCCTCCGGCGGCCTGGCAGGGGCCCGAGTAAGACTCTTACACCGCAGCCCATCCACTTATCTCGGGCTCCGGCGTGTTCAAACAACCGGGACCAGCTCTGTGGTCGCCATCCTACTAACTCCGGAGTGAGGCGGGCCACCACCGGCCCATCTGTGTCCCAGCCAAGACATTTGCCGATTTGATGCCCGGGTTTTCCGATAGTCCGCGTCGGCTCACCCCGTTCGCGCCGTTCGTGTGCGCGGTAGTTTGGAATGGTCTGGTAGGCCACGGTAGCCATTGCAAGTATCAACTCGCGCACATGCGTGCAACCTCGCACGCCACCCATCGCCTCATCAATAGCCTTGCGCCAGCCCGGGCCCACAGTAGCGCCAATGAGGCCACGCACCGGATTGGCAGCATCGGAGCATTCGTCGAAAGGACTACCGGCAATGATGGCAATCGCATTGAATACCTTCAGTGTGTCGTCCAGCGTCAGCCGCACCTCCATGTGATGAAGGGCCTCGCCGGGCTGCCTCTCTCTTCCATCGGCGTTTCGCGTGAAATAAGTCTTGGTGTCCTTGATGCGCGCTTCGATGTCCCAGAGCCCATCTGCACGCAGAAATCCATGACTCTCTACGTGGCGAGAATGGATGTGTTTACGCTCTACGGAAGGGGGCAGGCTTCGCGTTGTCTCCATGGCATATCTCCTCGTCAATCGAGCTCCTGAGTCCTTCGGCCGCCGACAACGATGGTCTGACCGTATAGGTATCGGGATGGGGTAAATCAAGGTCTCGTCATCCGATTTCGAGTGGCATCCCAAGGCGAACCTTGCCCGGCTGATCCAGCAATGCCGCAGCGACCCGCTGCCGGTGCTCGCGCACGGTGCCACAACGCAAACTCCATGCAACGATACGGCGGTACCAGAGCTGCAGGTCGCATTCCATCATGAAGCCAATGCCACCATGGATCTGCTGCGCGGAACGCGCCACGAACACACACTTGTCACTTGCAAACGCCTTAGCCTGAGAAACTTCAACTGAGGCGGGGATACCCTGATCCATTCGCCACAGAGCCTCTCGTGTAAGAAGCTGCGCGCCGTCGACGGCGATCAACATGTCAGCGCACAAATGCTGAATCGATTGAAACGCGCCGATTGGCTGGCCGAACGCCTCGCGCTGAGCGGCATACTCGACAGCGAACTCCATGTCGCGTCGGGTGGCACCGACCAACTGCGAACACATGAGCGCAGTCGCGATGTCGAACAGGTCCCGCGCCAGTGCCACAGCCCGCACCGATTCGTCCACGACGTCGCATAGAGGAACGCGCAAATCGCTGAAGTTCACGCGAGCCTGTGAGTCCTTTGCAGTAGTGACGTAGTCCACGACCGAGACGCCTGGTGACCCCGTATCCACGAGCGCTGCAGCTACGCCACCCTCCTCCGTCCGGTAAAGGACTAGGCACATGCCGGAGGCGCGAAAACCGTCGACGAAAGAGCAACTTCCATTGAGAACGACATATCCACCGTTACGCCGCCCTGTGAGTCCTGGGCTGTCATACGACCAAGCCCCCAACGGATCTTGCACAGCATATGACAGGATTAGTTCACCATCGATCACCCTACGTAGCAGGACGCGCTGAGCATCCGAACCATGACGAGCCAGCACCTGCGCCACCACCAAGGTTCCGTGCAGAGGGACTGGTGCGATGTATCTCCCTGCCTCTTCCAACAAAAGACCGGCATAGGCCAGTGGCAAACCCTGGCCTCCATAGGCTTCAGGCAAACTGATCCCCAGCCAACCAAGTTCCGCAATTCTCTGCCACAGCTGGGCACTGTACCGGCTGGGGTTTGTCTCTGTCGCGCGCACAAGCGCGGGCGTCGATTCCGCTGCGAAGAACTCGCGCGCGGTTTCCTGGATCAACGTTTCCTGTTCGTCGGGTAATACATCCACGGCGTTCAACTTTCAATTTTGGAAGAAGACATGTTTTGGGGTTTTCACTTGCGGGACTTGGGCAGCCCAAGTCCCTTGCGGGCTATTTGGTCACGCATGACCTGCACACTGCCATGGTTGACAGTCGACTGGAATGCCGAGAGCAGGTTGTGCGCATACAGGCCCTCCTGCAAGTTGTCAGGCGACCCATTAAGAAGCTGCGCATGCGGTCCGAGGATTTGGCCAATGGCCTCGGTCGTACGCACTCCGTGCTCGGGCGCCCAAACCTTCTCTGCGGCACCTTCGTAACTAAAAGCCTGTCCTCGCTGTTCAATAGTCATGCTGCGCATAGTCATCAGACGACACACTTGGCCTTCAATCCACAGCTCGGCCACCTTGTCTCGCACCGAAGCATCAGAACGCAACGGGGCGGCACGGACATCATCGGATTTCAGCCAATTGACAATGTCCTCGTCGCGCTTGACCGATATCAGGTAGCGCCATGCCCCCACGCGATCCAGATTTAGACCTCGCTGCGAGACTGCCCAACCATCACCCTCCTCGCCCAGCAGGCAAGACACCGGCACCTTCACATCGTCGAAGAAGACCTCATTGGTGCGCTCTTCTCCGTAGGTCGTACCGGCAGGTCCGCCCGGATTGTTCTGCAATGTGAGCAGGGGACGCACTGTGATACCCGGCGTGTCCATCGGCACCAAGAGGATTGAAAGTCCGGCATGGCGTTTTGACTCAGGGTCAGTGCGCACCAACAGGAAGACATGGGTCGCAACCTGCGCATTGGTCGTATAGATCTTCTGACCATTAACAACATAGTGCGAGTCCTCACCAGTGCCGTTGCGTGTGGCTCTACAGCGCACGCCGGCTAAGTCAGTCCCACAGTGCGGTTCGCTGTAGCCTTGGCAGAAGATGATTTCGCGATGAATTGCCCTAGGTACGTAGTACTGCTTCTGTGCTTCCGTACCCGATGCCAGTACGGCAGGCGTTCCGGTACCTCCGCCACCGATCACGACTTGTGCGGCGCGGTAGAACTCCTCTTCCACCAGAAACTGAGTGATTCGGCTGCCTCCCTGACCGCCATAGGCTTTTGGCCAGGCGATGGCATTCCAGCCACGTTCGGCAATCTTTCTGAAAATCGGGGCGGCTCGCGGACCAAAACCTCGCCCGCGCTTTCCCGTGGTGAGGTCGGCCAAAACCTCCTCAGTGAAATGCTCTTGAATGAATGACTGAACCTCTAGGCGCAGTGCTTCTTCCTCTTCGCTGAAACTGAAGTCCATGAGATGTATGCTCTCTGATGTTGATGTATTTGGTCAGCGACCGATCCTGGCCTCAATAAGGAACGGGCCAGGCCGTGCCACGGCATGCCTGAGCAGCTTGACCAGCGTTTCGCAGTTGTCCGCCGAGGCGGCCTCCACACCCATGCCTTCCGCGAGCTTCACCCAGCTGATGTCCGGGTCGACGATCGAAAGCATGCGTTCTGCACGTTCGCCCCAGGTCTTTGCACCTACGCCTACCAACTCACCTCTGAGGATCTGGTAGCCGCGGTTGGCGAATATCACCGTAACAACATTGAGCTTCTCGCGCGCCTGGGTCCAAAGCGCTTGGATGGTGTACATGGAGCTGCCGTCACCTTCCATATTGATTACCAAGCGCTCCGGGCAAGCAATGGCCGCACCCGTGGACATAGGCAACCCGCTGCCGATCGAGCCACCAGTGAGCTGTAAGTAATCGTGAGCTGGAGCGCCCATGGAAGCCGGGAAAAATGAGCGGCCTGCGCTGATGGACTCGTCCACAATGATGGCGTTCTCAGGCATCAGCGCGGAGATGGTGCGCAGCACATTGTCGGCCGTCAGCGCACCCTGCGGCAGAGCCAACTCCCGGCGCACTTCGAGAATTGGTGCAATGCCAGTTGCGCCGACACGCTGCGCGAGTTCGCGCAGGGTCTCCTCGAGGTGGTCTGTGGGCGCGGTGAGTTCTACCAGGTTGGCGCCTGGTGCCATCAGGTAGTCGGGCTTTCCGGGATAGCCGAACATCGGAGCTGGCACCTTGGCACCGATAAGGATGACGTGCTTGACATCCTTGAAGGTAGCTACACCATCATCCACCGGCGCGGGGGTTCTGGATATGGCCGTACGCCCTTCTCCACGCTCCATGCGTCCATTGGAATACTGGGCAAGCATTTTCGCGCCCGTGCACTGCACGATCTGACTGGCCAATGCCAGTGGAGCGGCACGTAGCGCACGCCCCCCCAGAACCAGCACAACACTTTCACCAGATTTCAGTGCCTTCACGGCTGCCTCAAATTGTTCGGCAGCAGGCAGCGTCGCCTTAGGCGTAGAAAAGTCGAGCGCATCGTGCGGCCTGGCCGGCGTCCATGCCGTGTCGGCGGGCATGATTAGCGTGGCGATTCGTCCCGGCAAAGAGTTGGCCTCCCGAATGGCCTCGGCCGCGTCGGCGGCTACGTAATCCGCTGAGGTGGACGTTTTCACCCAGGCGGACATGGTGCGCGCCACGCCCTCGATGTCCCCGGTCAGTGGTGAATCGGTGACCTTGTGGCCCTGGCGATGCTCGCCCACGATGTTGACCAGCGGTACTTGAGCGCGCTTGGCGTTGTGCAGATTTGCCAGCCCATTACCAAGCCCAGGCGCGAGATGAAGCAAGGTGGAAGCTGGTTTATCCGCCATGCGTGCATAGCCATCGGCTGCACCGGTAACTACGCCCTCGAACAGACCGAGCACGCAGCGCATGCCTGGGATCTTGTCCAACGCCGCGACGAACTGCATTTCGGAGGTACCGGGATTGGCAAAACAGACATCGACCTTGCCGGCCAGAAGTGTTTCGACGAGCGTTTCCGCACCGTTGCGTTGCTGCATGAAGTCTCCTGTTGGTTTCTATAACTCGCCATGCGAATCATGTATTCGCATTCAAAGAGCTTTGATCATATCCCCACAAAACCAGTGCGTCAACGGGACAACGTCGCATTGACAAACGAAGCACACCTCGATATTATTTCGAATTATCGATTCACTATGCAAATCAATGAAAGGGTAAACATGCTGGTCACTGACGAAGTGCGGTCCTACATAGGGCTGTCCACCAAAGCCGAATTCGCATGTGACGCGGTCGAGTCCGGCGCCGTGCGGCGCTATGCCCAAGCCATCATGGATGAGGATCCAGCCTACTTGGGTGAGACGAATGACGCCAATCGCCGCTTCGGCGGCCCAGTGGCGCCCCCACTGTTCGCAAACCATATGTTGCGCCGCCCGCTGGGCACTCCCGATCCCATCCAGGACAACGCGCAAAACCCTCTGTTCGACGGCATCGTTCCGGTTGCAAACCTTCCCGCCATCAGGCCTTTGGCGAATCTGGCTTCACTGAATGGCGGGTCGGAGTTCGAGTTCTTCCGCTATGCACGTCACGGAGAGCGCGTCAGCGTCAAGTTGAGTTATGCCGACATCACCGAGAAGGCTTCCAGCAAGGGCCCGATGGTCTTGGTGGTGCGGCTATACGAGTTCATGACCGGCGACGGAGAGCTTCTGATGCGCTCCAAAAACACCACGATCAGGAGATAAGACCATGGCAGAACAACAGTATTTTGATGACGTTTGGGTCGGTCAGGAACTGCCATGGCTCACCAAGGGGCCGCTAGGAGAAATCCATCTCTTCCGCTGGTCCGCAACCATGGAAAACTGGCATCGCATTCATTACGACCGCCGCTTTGCAGTCGAACATGACAAGCTCCCCGACCTGCTGATCAACGGCTCACTCAAGCAGCAATTCATGGTTCAGATGGTCAAGGACTGGGCCGGCCGCGAGGGCTGGGTTTGGAAGGTGAGCTTCCAGTTCCGCGCCATGAACTCCGTAGGAGAAACCTTGCACGTCTGGGGGAGGGTCAAGTCCACCGAGCGTCTGCAGGACTATGGTCTTGTGGTCCTCGATTTGGGCATTGTTAATCAGGACGGCAAAGAGAGCACCCCTGGCGAAGCCACCCTAGCACTTCCGTTCAGGAATGGCAGGCCAGTTCCCTATCCGTTCGTGCCGCCCACACAGACCACCACCGCTTGAACGCAAGCCCTTACCAAAAGCCTTTAGGAGTACAGCACCATGGCATCACTTCCCACAAGAGTCCAGATCAACGAGGAGGGCCCGCGCGAGGGCTTCCAAATCGAGAAAGGGACTATCCCAACGGCGCGCAAGATCGAGTTGATTGACAGCCTCTCGGAAACTGGACTGAATCGCATCCAGATTGTCTCGTTCGTCAACCCAAAGGCGGTGCCAGGAATGGCCGATGCCGAGGAGGTCGTAGAGGGATTTCACAAGAAACCAGGCATCAGCTACGTGGGCCTGTGGCTCAACGATAAGGGTCTCAAGCGCGCTATAGATAGCGGTCGCCTGGAGGTCAAGGGCTCCGTATCGCTATGCGCATCTGAACCGTTCCTGATACGCAATCAGAACCGGACGATGGAGGAAAACATTCCGCTGCAGCACAAGACCATGGAGATGTTCAAGGCGCATAACGTACCCGTGCTGCGTGGCGCAGTCATGGCGGCATTCGGTTGCAACTTCGCTGGCGACATCTCCGCAGAAACAGTGTTGAAAACCGTGGCGCAGACCAAGGAAATTGCTATGGCGCACGGCTACAAGTTGGAGACGATGATGCTAGCGGACACCATGGCATGGGCAACACCCCGTTCGATCAAGCGCGTGGTGGGCGCTGTGCAGGACATGCACCCCGAGTTGGATATCTGCCTGCACCTGCATGACACCCGTGGCATGGGCATCGCAAATGCCTACGCAGGCTTGGAGATGGGCGTGAGGACTTTCGACGCTGCGGTCGCAGGCCTAGGCGGCTGTCCATTCGCAGGTCACGTGGGCGCGGCCGGCAACGTCTGCACGGAAGACCTAGTTTTCATGTGCGACGAAATGGGAATCGAGACAGGCGTGAACCTTGAGAAACTCTTGGAATCCGCACGGCTGGCGGAGGAGATCGTCGGGCGTCCTCTGCCAGGCTCGGTAATGAAGGGGGGAAGCCTGCGAGCCCTGCGCGACAAGATCGCGACGGCCAAAGCCGCGTGAAATCGGGGCCGAGTACACAACACAACGAAACAACACAACACCGATGGAAAATCACAAAGAATCTCAAGGGAGCGGACCTCTCAAAGGTTTGCGCGTCGTGGAGCTGGGCATGCTGTTCGCCGGCCCGCTGATCGCCACCAACCTTGCCGATTTGGGCGCGGAGATCATCAAGATCGAGCATCCCAAGGGAGACGTCGTTCGCGGCCTGGGCCAAGGCGACAACAGTCTGTGGTGGAGTGTTGTCGCACGCAACAAGAAGCTGGTAGGTGTCGATGTCAAGAAACCAGAAGGTGCGGACATTGTTCGCCGCCTACTGGCCACAGCCGATGTCTTCATCGAAAACTTCCGACCTGGTCGCGTGAAAGAATGGGGACTGGACTACGACACACTGCGCAAGGTAAACCCGGGGCTCGTCATGCTGCACGTGAGTGGTTATGGCCAGACTGGCCCCTACAGCGAGCGTCCGGGCGTGGGCACGCTCGCGGAAGCCTTCAGCGGCTATGCCCACGTGACCGGCGAACCAGACGGACCACCTACTCTGCCTTCATTCCCACTGGCTGACGGCGTGGCCGCACTCACCGGCACGTACGCCGTTCTTGCGGCACTTTGGGCACGCGATCGCAACGGTGGCATTGGCGATGAAATCGACATCAGCCTCTATGAACCGCTGTTGAGTATGACTGGCCCGATGCTGATCAATTTCACAAAGGGAGGCGTGGTATCCAATCGCGAGGGCAATCGAGCGCGCTGGTCAACTCCGCGCAACACGTACAAAACAAAAGATAATCGCTGGATCGCCGTGTCCAGCGCGGCCGATTCACCAGCAATGCGTCTGTTCCAGGCCATCGGCCGAGAGGATCTCACCACCAATCCAGCGTGGGCAACCAATCGGGAACGCCTGAAGCGCGTGGACGAATGCGACAACATGATTGCAGCCTGGATGCTTTTGCATACGCAGGCTGAGATCATGGAACGGCTAAACGAGTTCGACGTCCTAGCAGCGCCAGTCAACGACATTGAAGGCATTCTCAAGGATCCGCACGTCCAGCAGCGTGGTTCCGTGGTCAGCATTCCCGACCCGGTGCTCGGTGACACTGTCGTACAGGAGGTTGTTCCCCGCTTCCGCAATGCCCCAGGCAAAATCAATTGGTTGGGCCGGCACGAAGTTGGCACCGACACGCTGGAATTCATGGTAGAAGCCGGCTTCAGCGCAGACGAGATTCAGAAACTTCATCGGAGTGGGATCGTAAAGGTGTCTTGAGGCCGTTTTCCGAAACGGAGAGGAGCGGGAAGTTGGTTACACTTTGCGAGTAACCAATCCGCTTCTCGCAGGGAATACATGGCCGCTTCCGCCCCCAAAAAAACCGCCGCAGTGCGCAAACCTAAGAGCGCGACCGACCGACAGTTCGTGACAGCGCTTGCGCGCGGCATGTCCGTCCTGCGCTGCTTCGACGCCCTGCACACGCAACTCGGCACCACCGAAATTGCTCACATGACCAAACTGCCACAGCCGACCGTGTGGCGGTTGTGCTATACGCTTCAACAGTTGGGCTATTTAGTGCAGGCGCCCGACAGCGACAAGCTTCGCATCGGCATGTCTGTACTCGGTCTCGGACAATACGCACTGAACTCCACCGATATCGGCGAGATGATCTTGCCCGAAATGATGCAGCTAGCCAAGCAAACGGGGGCTGCGGTGTCCTTGGGTATCGTGGATCAGGATGACATTCTCATTGTCAAGCGGGCACAGGGTGATGGTCACCTGCTGTTCAACCTATCTGTCGGCTCCCGGTTACCGATTGCCACCACATCAGCCGGCTGGGCATACCTTGCGGGCTTGCCGTCACGAACACGCGAGGAGACCCTGCAGAAGCTCAGATATCAAGCTGGCAACAGATGGACGGCTTTACGCACAGCCGTAGAAGCAGCCGCGACCAATATGGAGACCAACGGCTTTGTGTTCAACGAGGGTTTCTACCATCCCGACGTCAACGCAGTGGCTGCTGCGTCTTTCGACAAACAGGGCAAACCACAGTATGTAGTGTCGTGCGGCGGCCCCAATCTGAAACCAAAGTTGCTTCGTGAAGAAATCGGTCCACGTATTGGTCGACTCGCACGCAAGATCACAGTCGCACTCGCTGGCCGCCCAAACTGACAGACGCGCACAATTTCGCACCGTTTAAGGTGCATGGTATTCGTCAATAATTTGCATTGCAAATTATTTATCCGCAAAATTGCGCACATCCTCAACTCTGCGCAAGAATGCATGACAACGGTCTCTATGTCATGCACAACCTAACCCATTCGATCGCGAGCTTCGTCTACTCCTTCTCCGACCGAGCCGTTCCTCCTGCGTCCATAGCGCTCGCACAAGCGGCTTTCATTGACCTGGTCGGCGTCATGCTTGCAGGTGGCAACGAACCGGTAGTGGGCATCCTGAAGAAGACTATGCCAGTGCAACAGGGTGCCGCTTGCAGTTTGCTGCTGAACAATAGCGATCAGCGGGATGCCTCAACGGCGGCGCTCATCAATGGCACAGCCGCGCATGCTCTGGACTACGACGATGTGCAATTCAACGCGCATCCCAGCACGGTGCTGGTACCGGCAATCTTGGCCGAGGCCGAACGGGGGGGGGCCTCCGGCATGCGTGCGCTCCAAGCCTATGTGCTGGGCTACGAGGTTTGGGGCGAACTGCACAGTCGTGAGAAGTGCCCGTATCACGACAAAGGGTGGCATCCCACAGCGGTCATGGGCACAGTGGCCGCCACAGCCTCAGTCGCCTTTCTGCGCGGACTGGATCTTGATAAGACCAGCACTGCCTTATCGCTGTCCGCCAGTTTCACCGGCGGCGTGGTAGCCAATTTCGGTTCTATGACCAAACCGATGCACGCAGGCCGGGCAGCGGCGGCGGCCGTCACAGCCGTGGACCTAGCCGAGGCGGGAATCACTGCAGGCGACGACGCGATCGGCGCGCCTGATGGCCTGTTGGCTGCGCTGTCCACGGGAGGGGAAGTGAACCGCGACTCGGCGACTGGACTGGGAACACGCTGGTTCTCCACCAACACGCCGTTGCTCTTCAAGAAATATCCAGTATGTTTTTCATCACATCGACCAATCGATGCTGTGTTGGAGCTAGCTCTGGAGCACGCACTCAAGCCAGAGGACGTGGAGCGCATCGACGTTGCCGTGCGCGGCACCCAGGCGCGCGTGCTGCGATTCGATCGGCCGAAAACCGCACTGGAGGCGAAGTTCAGCATTCAGTTTGCGGTGACCTGTGCACTGTTACGCGGTCGGGTCGGACTGAGAGATCTAGATGATCGCTTTGTCGCCAGCGACCTAGTGCAGTCAATGTTCGCAAAGATTCACTTCACGCACCTGCCTCTCAACTCAGATGGGACACCGCCCGTGGCAGATCGCGTGCAGATAAGCATGCGAGACGGTCGGCATATAGACAGCGGTGACCTCAAGTTCGTCAAACCCCACACACATCTTCGACAGAAGTTTCTCGACTGCTGCCAAGCCGGCAACTACATCGGTGGAGATGCTCTGTTCGTGATGCTCAGCGCGATTGAAACACTTGGGAACGTGCGCGCACTTTCCTCTTTGAGTGCATCGTCGTCGCTTACTGACTTTCACCACCCGGCTGCGCTCGCGGCCTGATTCACCTGAACGAGAAGGACCACATGACCAAGAAAGTGAAGACCGAATGGATTTCGGTAGACGGCGGCAAAGGCCAGACCTACGACGCCTATCTCGCCCTGCCACCCGCAGGCACCGGCCCCGGCATTCTGTTGTTCCAGGAGATCTTCGGGGTCAACGACCATATCCAGGGCGTGGCCGAGCAGTATGCGCAGGACGGTTTCGTCGTGTTGGCACCCGACTTGTTTTGGCGCCAGCAAGCGCGCGTGGCCTTGGGCTATGACGGAGAAGACCGAAACCAAGCTGTGTCGATGATGAAAGCTCTTGTTCCCGAAGAGATGCAAGCGGACATCCGATCATCCCTCGCGGCGTTGCGCTCCCGCCCAGAAACAACAGGTCGCAAGTCCGGTGCACTCGGCTACTGCCTTGGCGGTCGCCTAGCCTACACGGCAGCGGCGATTACAGACGTAGACGCTGCAGTGGCGTTCTATGGTGGCGGAATCCACGACCAACTGGCACTAGCGCCTAAGCTGCAATGCCCAATCCAGTTTCACTACGGCGCAAAGGACGAAAGCATTCCGGGGTCCGCCGTCGAAAGCGTTCGCTCTGCCGTCTCAGACAAGAATGCCGAGGTGCTCGTGTACGAAGGAGCAAATCACGGATTCAACTGCTGGGACCGCGGTACCTATCACCCAAATAGCGCAGCACTTGGCCACGGTCGGGCACTGACATTTCTCGCGCAGCACCTTTTTTGACGGCTTTACAGCCGCAGCTATGCCCTTCACCCACTTAATCGTTGGCGGCGGATCCGCCGGCTGCGTGCTGGCCAACCGCCTTTCCGCCAGGCCCGGCAACAATGTCCTGCTCATCGAGGCCGGCGCCGACTTCCCCACCAGCGCTACGCCCGATGACATTCTGGACACCTATGCAGGTCGAGCCCTTGGCAACCGCTCGTATTTCTGGGATCTGCAGGTGCGCCGTGGGGACGACGTGCCATACCTCAACGAAAAGTCCTGCCGGCCCATTCGCTACGAGCAAGCCCGCGTGATTGGAGGCGGCTCGAGCATCAACGGTCAGGTCGCTTTACGCGGCATGCCTGTGGACTTCAACCGCTGGAGTAGTCTGGGTGCTACCGGCTGGAACTGGGAAGGGGTGTTGCCCTACTTCTGCAAACTTGAGTCGGACACACATTTCCCCGGTGAAATGCACGGCGCCGACGGCCCCATCCCAATACGCCGCTTTTTTCGCGGAGACTGGGACCCGTTCACCTGTAGCGTGGCACGTGAATGGGAGCAGCAAGGTTATGGTTACATACCGGATATGAACGGCATGTGGGACGACGGCTTCGCGCCCATCCCTGTATCCAATGATGGACATAAACGCGTGTCCACCGCCATGGGTTACCTCACAGACGCTGTGCGCGCACGGCCAAATCTACAGATTCTGGCGCACACGGAAGTGCTGCGACTGGTGTTCGAAGGCAGGCGCGCCATCGGTGTTGAAGTGCGCGATGAGACAGGTGCGCAACGCATTGTCACTGCGGACAACGTGATTTTGAGTGCAGGAACACTCCGCACTCCATGGCTACTAATGGCCTCCGGCATCGGTCCCGCACGGCACCTGGCAGAACACGGCGTTCCAGTTGTGGTCGATCGCCCAGGCGTGGGACAAAACCTGCAGGACCACCCTCTCCTATCGATATCAGCCTATCTAAGTCGCAGTGCTCGCTCCTCTGGCGCAGCGCGGCGCAACTTTGCCTACCTGCGGTACACCTCTGGCATGGCGCCAGGCTGGAACAGCGACATGATCATGATGGCCGTATGCCGCTCCTCTTGGCACGCGGTTGGCCAACGCATCGGCACGCTGGCGGCCAACCTAGCATATGCATACTCGCGCGGCACGGTGACGCTGTCATCTCAAGGTTTAGCAGCTGGTCCGGACGTTTCCTTCAACTGGCTGGCTGACGAACGCGACCGTAGTCGCATGATGGATGCCTTTCGCCGCATGGCACGGTTGTACGAAAGCGAGGGAGTTTCAAGGTACGCCTCGTATCCTTTCCCTAGCAGCTACTCAGCCCGAGTACGACTGATTCAGCAGAACACGTTCAGCAACGCCGCGATGACAAGAGCGGGGGCCATTCTGATGGAGAGTTCGCCGTTGGCACGCCGATTCATCATTCGCAACTTCATTCAGGATGCACCACCCGTGTCGCAGTTGCTGCGCGACGACAATGCACTGGAGGCCTACGTATGTGCCAATGTCGGTTCCACCTTTCACCCGGTAGGTACATGCAGGATGGGTGCAGAGGGCGATGTGCAGTCGGTGGTGGACCCGCGTGGTGGAGTCATTGGCACGCGCAACCTATATGTAGCTGATGCCTCGCTCATGCCCGAGATCACTCGTACCAATACGAATCTGCCAACCATCATGATCGCGGAGAAGATGGCCGATCTAATCGGCACGGCAGGTTGATAACCACCTTGCCCTAAAGGACGAGGTTTGTAAGCGTCCGGCGAACCCATGTTGACCGCTGCCGACGGTCCTGTCTGACGCTCAGAAGTCAGTGGGCTGCCAGCGGTGCGGCAAGAGCTCGTTGATGCGGCTGGCCTTGTGCATGGGCAGCCGCGTGAGCACATCCTTGAGATAGGCGTACGGGTCGTGCCCGTTCATGCGCGCCGACTGGATCAGGCTCATGACGGCAGCCGCCCGCTGGCCCGCACGCAGGCTGCCTGCAAACAGCCAGTTGTTGCGACCGATGGCAATGGGCCGGATCTGGTTCTCGATCCAGTTGTATCCGCCGGCAGTTGCCCGTCACCCGCGAACCGGGTCAACGCCACCCAGCGCCGCAGGCTGTAGTCCAGCGCCTTGGCCGTCGCTGATCCGTCGGGTACCTGGCGCCGTTGCAGCGTAAGCGGCTGGCGAACCCATCTTGAATGACCTGGTCGGTCTGAGCAAGATCATGTGCACGCAACATGAACGTGGACACGATGCTCAAAGACCCTCAGACCCCGCGATATGCGCAGCGGCGCACGCACCGCACCTACACCCCGCAATTCAAGGCCGAGCTGGTGGTCATGTGCCAGAAGCCTGGCGCATCGATCGCTGCGGTGGCCCTGCAACATGGCATGAATGCCAACTTGCTGCACCGCTGGCGCAAGGAGTGGGCACAGGGACTGCACCGCATCGAAGGTGGCGTCACCACGGCAGTCGCAACACCTCAGACCCCGGCCTTCATCCCCATCGAGCTGAGCAGCGCAGCGTCAACGGCCGCCAGTGAGCAGCCGTGCGTTGCCTCTTCAACGCCAGCGGCCGACATCCGTATCGAATGCCAACGTCCAGGCATGTCCGTGACCGTGCACTGGCCCTTGTCTGCCGCGGCCCAGTGCGCCCAGATGCTGCGCGAGTTGCTGCGGTGATCCGCATCGATGCGGCCTGGCTGGCCACCGCCCCGCTGGACATGCGAGCGGGCACCGACACTGCCCTGGCCCGGGTGATCGCCACCTTCGGCGCGGCCCACCCGCACCACGCCTACGTCTTCGCCAACCAGCGCGCCAATCGCCTGAAGGTTCTGGTGCACGACGGTGTGGGTCTGTGGCTGGCCGCGCGCCGGTTACACCAAGGCAAGTTCGTCTGGGCGCCGCCAGGCAGTCCGAACGTGGCACTGGAACACGCCCAACTGGGCGCCCTGGTGCTGGGCTTACCCTGGCAACGCGTGGGCTCGCGCGGCGCCATCACCGTAATCTAAATCGTCGATGTGAAGGCAGATCCATGGCAATCGGGAGATGTGCCAATGGTCTTGCACTACACGCACGGGCACACTGCTGCTCATGGTGATCGACGAGCAAGCCTTGGGCGAACTGGACGCAGAGCAACTGCGCGAAGTCACCCAGCGCCTGCTCACGGAACTGCGTCACCAGCGCGCCCTCAACGAGAAGCTCGCCTATGAGTGCGCGCTGCTCAAGCGGCTGAAGTTCGCCGCCCAATCCGAACGCCACAGCGCCGATCAGCGCAACCTGCTGGAAGAAGAATTCGACAGCGACCTGGCGGCCGTTGAGCACGAGATTGAGCAACTGCGTCCGGTCAAGCCTGCCAGCGAGAAGCAGCAACCCAAGCGCACGCCGCTGCCGGCGAACCTGCCGCGACGCGAGATTCGCCACGAGCCGACTTCCGCGACATGCCAGTGCGGCTGTCAGCTCAAACGTATCGGCGAGGACGTGGCCGAGAAGCTGGACTACGTGCCGGGCGTCTTCATCGTGGAGCGTCATGTCCGGGGCAAGTGGGCCTGCGCGAAGTGCCAGACCCTCACACAGGCGCCGGTGGCCGCCCACGTCATCGACAAAGGCATCCCGACAGCGGGCCTGCTGGCCCAGGTGCTGGTGGCCAAGTACGCCGACCATCAGCCTTTGTACCGGCAGGAGAACATCTTCGGTCGTGCCGGTCTGGCCATTCCAAGATCCACCCTGGCGCAATGGGTGGGCACCTGCGGGGCACGGCTGCAGCCGCTGGTCGATGCCCTCAAGGCCGAGGTGCTCCAGCACCGGGTGTTGCACGGCGACGAAACCCCGGTGGCCATGCTCAAACCGGGCAACGGCAAGACGCACCGGGCCTACCTGTGGGCCTATGCCCCGGGAGCGTTTGAAGACATGAAGGCCGTGGTCTATGACTTCTGCGAGTCACGTGCCGGAGAACACGCCCGCACCTTCCTGGGCGGTTGGCGCGGCAGCCTGATTTGCGACGACTACGCCGGGTACAAAGCCAGCTTCGCTCAAGGCGTCACGGAAGCTGGTTGCCTGGCTCACGCCAGACGCAAGTACTTTGATCTGCATGCGGCCAACAAGAGCCAGATCGCCGAGTTTGCCCTGACGCAGTTCGCCCGGGTCTATGAGATCGAACGGGAAGTCCAGGCCCTACCGGCACCAGAGCGGCTGCAGGTGCGCCAGCAGCACAGCCGGCCGATACTGGACGCTTTGCACGAGTGGATGGTGCTGCAACGCCAGCAGGTGGCGGGCAACTCGGCCACGGCCAAGGCGCTGGACTACAGCCTCAAGCGCTGGACGGCGTTGACGCGCTTTGTCGATGACCCGCAATTGCCAGCTGATAACAACTGGATCGAAAATCGAATCAGGCCCATTGCCCTGGGGCGCTCGAACTGGTTGTTTGCCGGTAGCCTGCGCGCGGGTCAGCGAGCAGCGGCCGTGATGAGCCTGATCCAGTCGGCTCGAATGAACGGGCACGACCCATATGCCTACCTGAAGGATGTGCTCACCCGTCTGCCCATGCACAAGGCCAGCCGGATTGAAGAGCTGCTGCCGCATCGCTGGCAGTCGACGAGCTGATCCAGGCATTGCGCGCTTGGCGCTTGTTCATCGGGTGGCCGTCTTGCGCAGCAAGCCCGGGGAGACCTTCCAGTTCTGACCTTCGTCGGTGCGCACGCTGGCGGTCTTCTTGTTCAGGCGCAGCACGACGCCGTGCTTGATGCTGCCATCGCTGGCCGTGAACTGGACCCGGTCACCCTCAGCGAACTGTGCCAGCTCCACCGTGCTCTTGGCCTGGGCCAGCAGGTTCAGGCGCTCGACAACCATGCGGTTGAGGTAGAGCAGGTCTTCCTCTCCCATGTGGCGAAGTGCCTGCGTGAACAACTCTCGGTCCAGAATCGTCTGCTTGGAATTCATCGTCGGTGCAAATCTTGACCGCCTGACAGGGGCGGCTCACCGAGAGTCTATGGCAGCGCATACCCCGCGCCGGTGTGCTGACCATCAACACCGGTCATGCGCAAGATGGGTTTGCCGGACGCATACGTTGCAGCGTCATCCACTCATGCAGGGCGTCCAGGATCGGCCTGGTCTGCTGCTGCCGAACTGTTTGCCGTTGCTCGGTGCCCAGTTCTTTGACTTCGTCGTCCCTGAAGAACCCTGGGAGTCCGCATAAACACTGGCTTTGTGGGGTGATTGCCGATGGTCGGAACTCCCAGTTTGATTTTCAATTGAGGCAGTTTTCTGGGAGTTCTGCCGTGCTGTTTGCCTGCCCCGCCACCGACGATTTCTTCCGCTCGCGCATCGACCACAGGATCGACCTGCGCCATCCGCTGGCCGTGCTGGCATCGCGCATGCCCTGGCAAGAGATCGAAGCCCGGGTGGCTCAGGTCTTCTCCCGCAAAGGCCGCGCTGGTGTGGCCATGCCCGACCTGGACCTTTTCGGTGAACAGGCGCAGCGCGCGGCTGTGTCCAGCAACGCAGGACCCCCCCGCATACCGCTGCGCATCATGATTGCGCTGCTGTACCTCAAACACGCCTTCAACGAGTCCGATGAGGGTGTCGTCGAGCGCTGGGGTGCGTGACTCCGACCTGGCAGTTCTTCTCGGGCCAGGCGTACTTTGAACACCACCGTCCCTGCGACGACACCACCTTGATCAAGTTCCGCCAGCTGCTGGGCGAAGAAGGTGTAGAAGAGCTGCTGGCGCAGACGATCAACGTGGCTGTCGATCTCAAGCTGATCAAGCCGCAGGAACTGACCCGCGTGATCGTGGACAGCACGGTGCAACACAAGGCGATTGCCCACCCCACCGACAGCCGCTTGCTGGAGACCGCGCGCGCCAAGCTGGTGGAGGCTGCCAAGGACGCCGGCATCGATCTGAAGCAGACATTTGCCAAGGAGGGCAAAGAGCTGGGGCGCAAGGCCGGGCGCTACGCCCACGCCCGCCAGTTCAAGCGCATGCGCCGGGCCATCAAACGCCAGCGCACCATCGTCGGGCGGCTGCAACGTGAGGTGAACCGCAAGGCCAGCGTCATCGGGACAGCGGTGCGGCAAGCGCTGGGCCAGACCCTGGACAAGGCCTCGCGCATCGTGGCCCAGAGCGGCCAGCGCAAAGCCGCCGATGGACAACCCAAGCTCTACGCCTGGCACGCGCCCGAGGTGGACTGCATCGGCAAAGGCAAGGCCAGAACGCCCTACGAGTTCGGGGTCAAGGTGGGCATCGCCAGCACGCTGCGCGGCAACCTGATCGAGGGCGCCCGGGCATTCCACGGCAACCCGTACGACGGGCACCCCCTGAACGAGCAACTGGAGCAGGCCACGATCCTGATGCAGGACAGCCGGTCAAAGCCAGCGACGGCTTTCGTCGATCTGGGCTATCGGGGTGTAGATGCGGACAACCCGGATGTGCACATCGTGCACCGGGGCAAGGCCAAGCGGATCAGCGATCAGGAGAGAAAGCTGCTCAAACGGCGCCAGGCCATCGAACCGATCATCGGTCACCTCAAGGCCGATCACCGCATGGACCGTTGTCACCTCAAGGGCGAGCAGGGTGACCGGCTGCACGCGGTGCTGTGCGCTGCCGGCTACAACATTCGCTGGCTGCTGCGCATGATCGTCAAGAAGGGGGTGGCCTTCTTGCGGCTGGTCTATTTGCGCCTGTGCGTGCTCGCCGGTCTATCGTAAGCGCGCGGCAATCCCATCTTGACCGCGTAACGCGGTCGTGTTCCTGGGTATGAGTTGTCAGACTGGCTGCCAGAGGTGGGGCAGCAGCTCGCCGATCTGGCTGGCGCGCTGCATGGGCAGGCGTGCCATCACATCGCGCAGGTAGGCATACGGGTCATGCCCGTTCATGCGCGCTGACTGGATCAGGCTCATGACCGCTGCCGCCCGTTGGCCCGCGCGCAGGCTGCCAGCGAAG
>JAGOKC010000032.1 GCA_017994835.1 Aquabacterium sp.
ACACATTGATCCGATGGCTACGTCATCTGTGGCTGGACGCCGCGGACAGCCGGCGCTGTTTGACCCGCGCTGGGCTGCAACGCCTGGAGGAGACGGTGACCCGCAGCGAGGCCCGCCACCTGGGTGAGTTGCGCCTGTGCGTGGAAGGCGGGTTGCGCATGTCCGAGCTGTGGCGTGGCGTTGATGCCAGCCAACGTGCGGTGCAGGTGTTCAGCCAGTTGCGCGTGTGGGACACGGCCCACAACAACGGTGTGCTGATCTACCTGCTGCTGGCTGATCGGCGCATCGAGATCCTGGCCGACCGGGGCTTGCACAGCCGCACGGCCCCGGATTTCTGGACCACGCTGGCCCGCCGCCTGTCAGACACCCTGCATCAAGGGGATTTCGAGTCAGGTCTGGCGCTGGCGATTGAAGAAATCGGTTTACTGCTGCACCAGCACTACCCGGATGACGGCCGCACCCACAACGAGAACGAACTGCTCAACGCCGTGGTGCTGCTCTGACGACGGCCTGTGTCATGATTTCATTGATGATCCCAGGAGGCTTCATGTCCCAGAAATCCCTGGCCCCGCACGGGCACACCCTGATCCTCGCCATGCTCGCCGCTGCCTTGAGCTCACAGGCCACGGCGGCCGATGCCCCGCCGCCCATCAAACCTGGGCTGTGGGAGATGGTTACCGATACACAACAGCTCAACGGACAAGCCACGCCGGATTACACCGCGCAGATGGCCCAGGCCATGAAGGACATGCCCCCGCAGATGCGCAAACAGATGGAGGCGCAGATGAAGGCACACGGCGTGCAGATGGCCCCCGGCACGGGCGGCAGCATGGCCATGCGCATGTGCCTGACGCCCGAGATGCTGTCGCAGAACCGTTGGCAGAAGAGCGATGAGAACTGCAAGAGCGAGATGGTCAGCCGCAGCGGCAACACCTGGAAGTGGAAGATCACGTGCCCACAAGGCAAGGGCGAGGGTGCCACCACCTTCACCAGCAACGAGGCCTACAGCACCCAGATGCACATGACCATGCTGCGGGATGGGCGACCCCAGAGCATGACGATGAAGCACCACGCCAAATGGCTGGGCGCAAACTGTGGCTCACTCAAACCCGTCTCGCCGCCCCCCGCACCCAAGAAGTGACATGACGAGTTTGATGAAGGCCGCCGACATCGGCCATTTCTTTGCCACGCTGCAAGCGGCCAACCCGCACCCGGAAACCGAGCTGGAGTACAGCACGCCGTTCGAGCTGTTGACCGCCGTGCTGCTGTCGGCCCAGGCCACCGATGTGGGCGTCAACAAGGCTACTCGCAAGCTCTACCCGGTGGCCAACACGCCGCAGCAGATCCTTGACCTGGGGCTGGACGGGCTGTGCGAGTACATCAAGACCATCGGGCTGTACAAAAGCAAGGCCAAGCACCTGCTGGAGACCTGCCGCATCCTGATCGAGCAGCATGGCGGCGAAGTGCCCCGCACGCGCGAGGCGCTGGAGGCTCTGCCCGGCGTGGGGCGCAAAACCGCCAACGTGGTGCTCAATGTGGCCTTTGGCGAGCCCACCATGGCGGTGGACACGCACATCTTCCGCCTGGGCAACCGCACCGGTCTGGCCCCCGGCAAGACCCCGCTAGAGGTGGAGCAAAAGCTGCTCAAGCGCATCCCGGCCGCGTACCTGCAGCACGCCCACCACTGGCTGATCCTGCATGGCCGCTATGTGTGTCAGGCGCGCAAACCGCGCTGCTGGGAATGCAGCGTGTCCGCCTGGTGCAAGTTCAAGCCCAAGACCGCTGCGCCCGCTTGAGCGCGCCCGCCTTGGGCGTCACACGCTCAGGCCTTCGCGGATCGTCGGGTAGCGCAAGGCCACGCGCAGCTCGGTTTTGAGGCGCTGGTTGCACAGGCGGCGTGACTCGCCCATGAACGAGCGCTGCATGGGACTGAGCTGCTGCGCCACCTCGGCCCGCGACAGACGGGGCGCACGCGGCAGGCCGAAGTGATCGGCCACCCAATCGAAATAGTCGCCCATGCGCAACTCGGTGTCGTCGCACACGTGCACGACACGGCCGGGACGACCGCGCCACAACGCTGCCACGCAGGCACGCGCCAGGTCGTCGGCGTGGATGTGGTTGGTGAAGACATCATCCTCGGGGCGCAGCAAGGGGCTGCCACGCCGCACGCGCTCACGCGGATCCCCGCCCTCGCGGTCGAGCGCATAGATGCCGGGAATGCGCAACACGCTCACGCACGTGCCCCAACGCGGCGATTGCTGACGTCCCCACCAGCGCAGGCGCGCTTCGGCGTCCACCCGACGACGCCCCCGGTCGGTGGCGGGCTGCACCGCGCGCGTTTCATCGAGCCAGGCCCCGCCCGCATCACCATAAACACCCGAGGTGCTGCCGTACACCAGCGACTTCACCCCGCCACGTCGCGCCAGTGCCTGCAGCAAGCGGGCCGTGCGCGGGTCGCGGTTGCCCGACGAGGGTGGGGGCGCCAAGTGCAGCACCCGCGTGGCCAGGCCAGCCAGACGGGCCAGCGAACGGGCGTCGTCCAGATTGCCAAGCAGGGGCACCAGGCCTTGCGCCCGCAGCTCTGGCACGCGTGCCGCTTGCGAGGTCAGGGCCAGCACGCGGCAACGCGGATGCAGCAGTTGGGCGGCACGCTGGCCCACGTCGCCACAGCCCACGATGAGGACACGGGCTTGACGAAATCGGGCATGACGTTGAGGTTGAGGCTGGAACATGGCAGGTCTGAGCGAAAATCCAGCTTGAGATTCTGAGGCCTGCCTGATGCACGCCCCAGCTGAACTCAATGAACCCATCTTCGTGCGGAGTGTGATCCCATCATGAGTTTTTCCGTTGCCATCGAGCCCAGCGGCCACAGCTTCAACATGGAGGCTGACGAAACCGTGCTGGGCGCTGCCATCCATGCAGGCATTGGTTTGCCATATGGCTGCAAGGATGGCGCTTGCGGTTCATGCAAATGCAAGCTGGTGTCAGGCCAGGTCAGCCACGGACCCCATCAAGACAAAGCGCTGAGCGCGGCTGAAGAAGCTGCCGGTTACCTGCTGACCTGCTGCGCCAAGCCTGAAAGCGACCTCGTCATCGAGGCACGTCAGGTGGTGGGCCTGGGCGACCATCCCCCCGTCAAGATGCCCACCCGCGTGACCCGACTCACCCGCGTCGCACCCGATGTGATGGTGCTGCGCCTGCAACTGCCGGCCAACAACAACTTTGGTTTCCGTGCCGGGCAATACATGGCGTTCATCCTCAAGGATGGCCAGCGCCGCAGCTACTCGATGGCGAACGCACCGCACGCCGTCAAGGAAGCGGGCCCCGAGGGCGTGGAGCTGCACCTTCGCCACATGCCCGGCGGCCTGTTCACCGACCAGGTGTTCGGCACGCTCAAGGAAAAGGACATCCTGCGCGTGGAGGGCCCCTTTGGCACCTTCTTCCTGCGCGAGGACTCCGAGCGCCCGATCGTGCTGCTGGGTTCGGGCACCGGCTTTGCGCCGCTCAAAGCCATCATCGAGCACATGCGCCACGCTGGCATCCAACGCCCGACCGCGCTGTACTGGGGCTGCCGCAGCAAGGCTGACCTGTATCTGCACGACTGGGCTCTGCAGCAGGCCGCCGAGCTGCCCTGGCTCACCTACGTGCCGGTGCTGTCTGACGCCAAGCCCGAAGACCAGTGGAGCGGCCGCACCGGCTTCGTCCACCAGGCCGTGCTGGCCGACCTGCCAGACTTGTCTGACCACGAGGTGTACGCCTGCGGTGCGCCGATCATGGTGCAATCGGCCCGCCAGGACTTCGTTACCTTGGCCGGTCTGCCCGACGAGTTCTTCTACGCCGACGCCTTCACCAGCGAAGCCGACAAACACGGCACCTGAGCGCTGCCGCACGCTCTAGCCCTTCCATCCCCTTCAGGAGTTGCCATGTCCTACGACTCGAACAACATCTTCGCCAAGATCCTGCGTGGCGAGATCCCCTGCATCAAGCTGTACGAAGACGCCCACACGCTCGCCTTCATGGACATCATGCCGCAAACCGACGGCCACGCCCTGGTGATCCCCAAGGAGCCAGCGACGACCCTGTTCGAGCTGTCGGACGCGGCGGCGCAGGCCTGCATGGCCACGGTGCGCAAGATCGGCAACGCGCAGAAGAAGGGGCTGGGCGCGGACGGCGTGGTGCTGATGCAGCTCAACGGCGAAGGGGCCGGCCAGACCGTGCCGCATTTCCACATCCACGTGATCCCCGGCTCGATTGCCGACCTGCGCAAGCCGCATGCCGTGCACATGGCCGATCCGGCCCATCTGAAGGTGCTGGCCGACAAGATCGTGGCGGCGCTGTAAGGCGCTTCGAACGCAGTCCATCTGCGGCTTGCATGAAACGGCTGGCTGACCGGTCCAGTCGCCTTCAGCCGCCGAGGTAAGCGGCCTGAACCTGCGGATTGCCCAACAGCTCGCGCGCCGGGCCTTCCAGCACACACTCGCCGGAGTCGAGCACATAGGCTCGGTCGGCCAGTTCCAGCGCACGGTGGGCGTTTTGCTCGACCAGCAGCACGGTCACGCCCTGCTGCGACACATCCCGCACCACCTCGAAAATGAGGTCCACCATGATGGGCGACAGGCCCATTGAGGGCTCGTCAAGCAGCAGCAACTTGGGACGGGCCAGCAGCGCACGGCCCATGGCCAGCATCTGTTGCTCACCGCCCGACAGCGTGCCGGCCAGCTGCTTGTGGCGTTCCTTCAGACGCGGAAAGCGCTGGTACACGGCCGCCAGGTCGGCCTCGACCTCGCCGTCCTTGCGCAGGTAGGCGCCCATGCGCAGGTTCTCGTCGATGGTCATGCGCGCAAAGATGCCGCGCCCCTCGGGCACCATCACCAGGCCTTGGCTGACCAGGTCCCAGGGGCCTTGCCCCACCAGGCTCTGGCCCTGGTAGCGCACCTCGCCCGACTGGGGCTTGAGCAGGCCGCAGATGGCCTTGAGCGTGGTGGTCTTGCCCGCACCGTTGGCGCCGATCAGGCTGACCAGCTCGCCCGGGTGCAACACCATGTCCAGGCGCTTGACGGCCTGGATGCCGCCATAGGCCACGTGCAGATCGCGCACAGCCAGCAGGGGCTCACCGACGTTGGAAGAAGCAGAAACAGGAACAGACAGCGTCATCGCAAGGCACTCAAGCAGGCTGGTGGGACTGGCCCAGGTAGGCCGCGATCACGGCAGGATCGCGCTGCACATCGGCCGGCAGACCATGGGCGATGCGCTGCCCCTGGTCCAGCACCGTGACCTGGTCGCACAGGCCCATGACCAGCTTCACATCGTGTTCGATCAGCAGCACGGCGCGGCCCTGCGCGCGGATGCGCTCGATCAGCTCACGCAGTTGCACCTTCTCGGTGGCATTCATGCCGGCCGCCGGCTCGTCCAGCGCCAGCAGCTTGGGTTCGGTGGCCAGGGCGCGTGCGATCTCCAGACGGCGCTGGTCGCCGTAGCTGAGCGTGCGCGCCGTCTGGTGGTGTTTGCCCGCCAGGCCCACAAAATCCAGCAAAGCCTGGGCATCGCGGGTGATCAGGGCCTCTTCGTGCACGAAGGCGCGCGTGCGCAACAGCGCCTGCCACCAGCCCACCTTCGTGCGCACATGGCGACCCACCCGCACATTGTCCAGCGCCGACATGTCGGCAAACAAGCGGATGTTCTGGAAGGTGCGCGCGATGCCCGCCTGGGCCACCTTGTGCACCTCGGTAGGCCGGTAGGCGCGGCCCGCCAGCGTGAAGCGGCCACGGTCCGCAGGCACCAGGCCGGTGATCACGTTGAAGAACGTGGTCTTGCCTGCGCCGTTCGGGCCGATCAGGCCGTGGATCTGGCCGGGCTGGATGGTGAGTTCGACCTCGCTGAGGGCTTGCAAGCCGCCAAAGCGCTTGGACACGCCTGAGACCGTCAACAGCGGCGTGCTCATGCGCGGCCTCCCTGGGTCTCATCGGGGATCAGGCGGTCTTCCGGGTTCGGTGAGGGCCAGAGCCCCCTCGGCCGAGCCAGCATGATGCCGATCATGGCCAGCGCGATCAGCAACTGACGCAAGATGGACGCATCCAGGCGACCGCCGGTGAGGGCCTGCAGGGGACCGGCCACATGGCGCAGCACCTCGGGCAGGGCCGCCAGCAAGAAAGCGCCCAGGATCACGCCGGGGATGTGACCCAGCCCGCCCAGCACCACCATGGCCACCACCAGCACCGACTCCTGCAGACTGAAGGATTCGGGCGAGACGAAGCCCTGAAAGCTGGCGAACAGCACCCCGGCCACGCCCCCGAACGAAGCGCCCAGACCAAAGGCCAGCAGCTTGAGGTTGCGCGTGTTCAGGCCCATGGCCTTGGCCGCGATCTCATCTTCACGGATGGCCACCCACGCGCGCCCCAGCCGCGAGTCGTGCAGGCGCAGGCTGATGATGACGGCGAACACCACCACCGCCAGGAACAGGTAGTAGTACAGCGTGACCGAATGCAGCGTGAAACCGCCGATCTGCAGCGATTCGCCCAGGCTCAGCGGCCCGATGTGAATGGCGTCGATGCTGCTGATGCCCTTGGGGCCGTTGGTGATATTGACCGGCGCGTCCAGGTTGTTCATGAACACGCGGATGATCTCGCCAAAGCCCAGCGTCACGATGGCCAGGTAGTCGCCACGCAGCTTGAGCGTGGGTGCCCCCAGCAGCACCCCCATCATCCCGGCCACCCCCGCCCCCAGCGGGATCGCGGCCCAGATGGGCAGGTGCAGACCGTTGGGGAACATGGCCGCCACGGCGGGCAGGTTCTCGACCAAATGGGGCGAAGCCAGCAGGGCAAACAGGTAGGCACCCACCGCATAGAAGGCGATGTAGCCGAGGTCAAGCAGGCCGGCAAAGCCCACGACGATGTTCAGCCCCAGGGCCAGCAGGATGTAGAGCAAGGCGGTGTCGATGATGCGCACCCAGGCCTCACCGGCCCCTTGCAAGGCCAAGGGCAAGATGGCCAGGGCCACGGCACAGATCAGGAACACATGCAGGCGATTTTTCAGCATGGCTCGCCCCTCACGCCCGGTCGGCCACACGTTCGCCCAGCAGGCCACGTGGACGCAAGGTCAGCACCAGGATCAGCACCGTGAAAGCGAAGATGTCCTGGTAGTGGCTGCCCAGCACGTCGCCGGTCAGCTCGCCGATGTAGCCTGCGCCCATGGCCTCGATGACGCCCAGCAGCAGACCGCCCACCATGGCACCACCCAGGTTGCCGATGCCGCCAAACACCGCTGCCGTGAAGGCCTTGAGTCCCGGCAGGAAACCCATGGTGTGCTGCACAGAGCCATAGTTTGCGGCCCACATCACCCCGGCCAGCGCCGCCAGCGCCGCGCCAATGATGAAGGTGGCCGAAATCACCTTGTCCGGCTGCACGCCCATCAACTGCGCCACACGCGGGTTCTCGGCGGTGGCACGCATGGCGCGACCCAGCTTGGTGCCGTGGATCAGCGCCAGCAGCCCCGCCATGGTCAGCGCCGTCACCACCAGGATCAGGATCTGCACCAGATTGATGGTGGCGCCCATGAACTCGTAGGGCTCGTCGTTGAGCAGGATGGGATAGGGCTTGTAATCGGGCTTCCACAGGATCATCGCCATCGTCTGCAAGAGCAGCGACATGCCCATGGCCGTGATCAGCGGGGCCAGCCGGGGCGCGTTGCGCAGCGGTCGGTAGGCCAGTTTTTCAATGGCGTAGTTCAAGGCCATGCACACGGCCATGGCCGCCAGCAGCGACAAGGTCAGCAGCACCCAGCCCGGCCAGCCGGTGTCACCCAGCAGGGTCACGACCGTCCAGCTCACCAGCGCCCCCACCATCAGCACCTCGCCATGGGCGAAGTTGATGAGGTTCACGATGCCGTACACCATGGTGTAGCCCAGAGCCACGAGCGCATACATGCTGCCCAGCACCAGGCCATTGATCAGTTGTTGAATGAAGATGTCCACGATGGGCGAGGCATGCAAAAAGCCCGCCAGGCAGGTGGCAACCAGCAGGCGGGCAGTACAGGAATCAAACGGCTGGGATTATCGGCCATTCACAGGGTGACGCGCCCCGGTGATCACCCTTCATCGCAGGGTGGGTCAGAACGGCAGGCGGTACTTCAGCATCCCCAGGAACTGAGAGACCATGCGGCGCTTGAGGCCGGTGTAGGGCGGGTAGAACAACATCTTGGCCGCGTTGATCGAGCCGCCCTTGAGCACCCCACGCTCGTGCGAGAAGGTCTTGAAGCCGAATTCGCCATGCGCGTTGCCAATGCCCGAGTTGTTGACCCCCCCGAACGGCAGATTGCCCTGCGCGTAGTGCAGCACTACCTGGTTGATGGCCACGCCGCCCGAGCTGGTTTGCGCCAGGATGCGGCGCGTGCGCACCTTGTCCTGGCTGAACACGTACAGCGCCAGCGGCTTGGGGCCTTCGTTGATCTGGCGCACCACCTCATCCACATTGCGGAAGGTCAGCACCGGCAGCAACGGCCCGAAAATCTCTTCCCTCATGATGGCCGCATCGCGCGGCACCTGGTCCAGCAGGGTCGGGGCGATGTAGCAGCCCGCCACATCCACCTCACCGCCGGTCAGGGCCTTGGCCCCCTTGGACAGCGCGTCTTGCAGCAGGTTGGCAATGCGCTGCGCATGACGCTGGTTGATCACACCGGTCAGGTCGCGGTTGACGCGTTGCGCCTCCGGCGTGGCACCGTAGCGATCCACCAGCACCTTGCGACACTCGGCCACAAAGCGCTCCTTGACGGTTTCGTGCACGAACACATAGTCCGGGGCCACACAGATCTGACCGCAGTTGGTCAGCTTGCCCCACAGCATCACCTCGGCCGCCTGGCGCAGGTTGGCCGTCTCGTCCACGATGACGGGCGACTTGCCCCCCAGCTCCAGCGTGACGCTGGTGAGGTGCTTGGCCGCCGCGGTCATCACCACCTTGCCGACGCCGGGCGAACCGGTGAAGAAGATGTGGTCGAACGGCAAGTCCAGCAAGGCCGTGGACGTAGGCAAGCTGCCCTCGAACAAGGCCACCTCGTTGGACGGGAAAGCGTCGGCGATCACCTCGGCCATCACGGCACTGACAGACGGTGTCATCTCTGATGGTTTGAGGATGACAGTATTGCCTGCGGCCAGCGCCGAGACCAGAGGGCCGAAGCACAGGTTGAGCGGGAAGTTCCACGGCGCAACGACCAGGCAGCGGCCACGCGGCTGGTACTCGATCCAGCTTTCGGTGAACAGCGTGCCGATGGTGGGGCGCACGCGCTTGGGCTGGGCCCATTTCTTCAGCGAACCGATGGTGTGACGGATCTCCTCGAGCACCGGCATGAACTCGGTGCCATCCACCTCGATGGCGGGCTTGCGATAGTCCTTCTCGAACGCCGCGTAAAAGTCGGCGCGACGCGCCAGCATGCCATCGCGCAACTTTTTGAGACGGGCAATGCGCTCGGCAATCGTCGATTCACGCCAGGCCAGCGAGGTGGCCAGTTGCGCATCAAAAACCCGCCGAATCTCGGCCGGATCCGACTCTCCGGTCTGAGGATCAACGAGGTGCATCACAGGTCGGTTCATGGGGGTCTCCAGATTCGAGAAAAGAACGCGGCAAGATCAGGCCTTTTTGGCCGGGGTCTTCTTGGCTGCCGGGACAGGTGCGGGTGCGGGCGTTGGTGCAGACGTCACATCGCTCGCCAACCCGGCACGAAGCAGGCGTTCGGTCAGGCCATTGAGGTTGCCCCCCTCCTGCGCCGCCATGGCGTGCAGGCGCTGCACCAGCTCATCGTGAAGCTTGCAGGCAAACGGCACCAGACCGGCGGCCTGATCCAGACGCCGCTGCTCACGGCGATCAGGCCCCGCTGTGGATGCCACACCAAAGCGCGTGGGAATGGGTGCTTTTTGCACGCCCTCGCGCAGCTTGACAGCCTTGTTTTTTTCGAGATCGGTTTTCTTCATGCTCATGGCAGGGCGGCCCACTCAAGGGACAATGGAAGTTGGGGCACGAGGGCTGCACCGTATCTGAAAACAGCGCTACCCACAATCCCGCCATTGTGCATGGTGAATCCCAGTCTGTGCCTCGCACCCACCTCCGAAACAACCCTGAATGACGCTGACCATGTCCCTGCAACAGATCTCCTTCCCCCTGCGCGGCGAATTCATCACCCTGGACCGCCTGCTCAAGGCCTGCGGCCTGGCCGAAAGCGGCGGCCGCGCCAAGACCATGGTGGCCGAAGGGATGGTGCAGGTCGATGGCCGTGACGAACTGCGCAAGACCGCCAAAATCCGGGGCGGTCAGGTCGTGAGCCTGCACGGGGCACGCATCAAGGTGCTGCCCGATCCTGACCTGACTCAGGCCGCCTCTGCCAACGCGGATTGACCCGAGTTCGAATGCCGCCACTTGCGGCACGATGCTGGATTCCCACAAGGAAAAACAATGCCGAACCTCTACGCGCAAGACCTGCCCAAAAACGACGCCAACTTCGCAGCCCTCACCCCCCTGCTGTACCTGGAGCGCTCGGCGCTGGTCTATCCCGACCGCGTGGCCATCGTTCACGGCACCCTGCGCCAGACCTGGTCGCAAACCTACGCGCGCTGCCGCCAGCTCGCCAGCGCCTTGCAGCAGCACGGCATCGGCCGGGGCGACACGGTCGCCGTGATGCTGCCCAACACGCCCCCGATGGTCGAGGCCCACTTCGGCATCCCCATGTCGGGCGCGGTGCTCAACACGCTCAACACCCGGCTGGATGCCGAAGCGCTGGCCTTCATGCTCGACCACGGCGAGGCCAAGGCCGTCATCGTTGACCCTGAATTTGCCGCCGTCATGAGCCGCGCGCTGGCGATGCGCCAGTCCACCCACCCGGTGCTGATCATCGACACCGAAGACCCGCTGTACGCCGGCACGGTGCAGCGCATCGGCAGCCAGACCTACGACGACTTCGTGGCCACGGGCGATGCCCAGTTCGCCTGGCAACTGCCCGACGACGAGTGGGACGCCATCAGCCTGAACTACACCTCGGGCACCACCGGCAACCCCAAGGGCGTGGTCTATCACCACCGCGGCGCGGCGCTCAACGCCATCTCCAACATCCTGGAATGGGACATGCCCAAGCACGCCGTTTACCTGTGGACGCTGCCCATGTTCCACTGCAACGGCTGGTGCTTCCCCTGGACGGTGGCCGCGCGTGCGGGCGTCAACGTCTGCCTGCGCCGTGTTGACCCGAAAGCCATTTTCGATGCCATCCGGGCTCACAAAGTGACCCACCACTGCGGCGCGCCGATCGTGCTCTCAAGCATGATCGCCGCGCCGGACGCCCTCAAGCAGGGCATCAACCACCAGGTCAAGAGCATGGTGGCCGGTGCTGCGCCGCCCGCCGCCATGATCGAAGGCATGGAGCAACTGGGCTTTGACCTGACCCACGTCTATGGCCTGACCGAGATCTATGGCCCGGCCGCCGTGTGCGTCAAGCACGACGCCTGGGACGACCTGGACGTGGGCGAGCGCGCCCGCCTCAATGCGCGCCAGGGCGTCAACTACCACCTGCAGCGCAACGTGAGCGTGATGGACGCGATGACCATGCAGCCCGTGCCAGCCGATGGCGAGACCATGGGTGAGATCATGTTCCGCGGCAACATCACCATGAAGGGCTACCTCAAGAACCCCAAGGCCACGCAAGAGGCCTTTGCCGGCGGCTGGTTCCACACCGGCGATCTGGCCGTGATGTACCCCGATGGCTACGTCAAGATCAAGGACCGCAGCAAGGACATCATCATCTCGGGTGGCGAGAACATCTCGTCCATCGAGGTCGAAGACGTGCTCTACCGCCACCCCGCCGTGATGGCCGCCGCCGTGGTTGCCAAGCCCGACCCGAAGTGGGGCGAAACGCCCTGCGCCTTCATCGAACTGAAGGCCGGTGTCCAGGTCACCGCCGAAGACATCGTGGCGCACTGCAAGGCCCACCTGGCAGGTTTCAAGGTGCCCAAGGCCGTGGTGTTTGGCGAGCTGCCGAAAACCTCGACCGGCAAGATCCAGAAGTACGAGTTGCGCAAGGTCGCCGGCTCGGCCGACGCCATCGACGTGTGAGACCTCCCATTGAAGATCCCCTTTTTCCGAGCATGAAACAGATCTGGATCGTGAGCGGCCTCGTGGTCGCGGCCCTGGGTGCCGGCACCCTCATCGTGGGTGGGCGGGCGCTGTTCGGCGACAAACCTGCTCCCGCCACCGCCACGCAGGATCTGCCCTGGCAGGTGACCGCCTTGCCCGGTGGTGGCAGCCAGGTGCTGGGCTTGAGGGTGAGCCCGACCTTGGGTGCCCCGGTTTCAGGCGGCAGCACGTTGGGTGACGTGCTGCAACGTTGGGGCGACAACGTGCAGGTTGCCATCGTGGCCACACCCAATGAAACGGGCAATCTGGAAGCCTATGTTGACCCGATGCAAGCCGGCTTCATCAGCGGCAAGGCCATCATCACGGCGCACCTGCCGCCCGAGGTGATTCAGGGCATGCGCGAGCGCGCCACCAAGACGGCGTACATGGGCGGCACGACGCGCAAGGCCACGCTCTCCAGCGCGGACCTGGCCGAGGCGCTCAAAGCCCCGGTCACCGCCGTGAGCTTCATCCCGGCGGCCAATCTGGACGAAGAGATCATCCTGAGCCGCTTCGGCCAGCCGACCCAGCGGGTGCGCAGCAATGGGCATCTGGAGCACTTCCTGTACCCCGACAAGGGCCTGGACCTGACCCTGGACAGCGAGGGCAAGGAGCTGCTGCAGTACGTGGTGCCCGCCGAGTTCGAGCGCCTGCGTCAGCCTTTGCTGAGCGCGGCCAGCGCTTCGGCACCCGCCACCGCCCCCTGAGGGACACGCGACAGGATCATGGGGTTTTGTAACGGGCCTTGATTTCGCTGATCTCGCGATCCTTGGCTTCCCACAGACCCTGAATCCAGGTCTGCACCGTGGTGCGACTGGGTGCGCGGCCCTGCTCGTCCACCAGCACCTCGCGCGGGATCTTCACTTCCTTGACGGTCACGACCACCTCGTCCACGCGGCCCATCAGCAGGTCGGTGAAAGTGGGCACGCCATGCGGATAAACGATGGTGATGTCGAGCATGCAGTCGAACATCTCACCCATGGTTTCCAGGGCCATGCCCACGCCACCGCTCTTGGGCTTGAGCAGGTTCTGATAGGGCGAACGCTGCTGCTTGTGCTTGGCTTGGGTAAAGCGTGAGCCTTCCATGAAACTGATCACCGAAGTCGGGATGACGCGGAACTTCTCGCAGGCCTTGCGGGCGGTTTCCAGGTCTTTTTGCGCACTGCCGCCGCCCTTGCGTTTCATGAAGGGAAAGTCGAGCGCCCACCAGCACAGGCCGATCACCGGCACCCAGATCAGCTCTTGCTTGATGAAAAACTTCAGCAGCGGGATGCGGCGGTTGAACACGTACTGCAGCACCAGGATGTCCACCCAGCTCTGGTGGTTGCTGCTGACGAGATACCAGCCTTTGCGGCGATAACCCTCGTGGCCCGAGAGTTGCCAGCGGGTGTGGCCCACCATGTCGATCCACCAGTTGTTGACGCCGATCCAGCTCTCGCCAATGCCACTGATCACGGCGTCGAACACGCGACGAACGGCCTTGAAGGGCAACAGCAACTTGAGCAGCGCAAAGGGCATCATCAGCGCGAAACCCACCACGGTGCTGCACGCCAGCACCACCGAGGCAAACGTGGCCTTGATGATTCGAACAAACTGAGACATGAGGTTTCACCAGACGCGTAGCGTCTTCCAGAAATGCGACAGGGATGGATTATGTGCACAGATGTGCATCAATTCACCCGTCACCCTTCAGACGGGGAGTGTCCCTCTCACAATCGGGGGCATCCCCTGGCATCATCACCAGATCGACACACCGCTGTGCCAAGGTCACGTCTGCCCTTGACCTTGATTGCCCCTTTTTTTCTGATTTCACATGAGCACCAAGCCCAAACCTGTTCTCGATGCCGACATGCTGCGGCGTCTGCAAGACGACGCGATTGACAGTTACGACGAAGAACTGGAGATGGAGGTCGATGACCGCTTGCTGGAAGGCACCCTCGGCATGTCGCCCGAGGCGCGCGACCTGCGTCGCCTGTATTTCCGCGAGCTGTTCCGTCTGCAGGGCGAACTGGTCAAGCTGCAGGACTGGGTGATGTCCACCGGGCAGCGCGTGGTCGTCATTTTTGAAGGCCGAGATGCGGCTGGCAAGGGCGGCACCATCAAGCGAATCACCCAACGCCTCAATCCGCGTGTGTGCCGCGTGGCCGCTCTGCCCGCCCCCAACAACCGCGAGAAGACCCAGTGGTACTTCCAGCGCTATGTGGCGCACCTGCCAGCGGCCGGTGAAATCGTGCTGTTCGATCGCAGCTGGTACAACCGCGCCGGGGTCGAGGCCGTGATGGGGTTTTGCAGCGACGACGAGCTGGAAGAGTTTTTCCGCTCCGCACCCGAGTTCGAGAAGATGCTGGTGCGCAGCGGCATCCGGATCATCAAGTACTGGTTCTCGGTGTCCGACGACGAACAGGAAGCGCGCTTCCTGGGCCGTATTCACGACCCGCTCAAGCAGTGGAAGCTCAGCCCGATGGACCTGGAAAGCCGTCGCCGCTGGGAGGACTACACCCGCGCCAAGGAAGTGATGCTGGAGCGCACGCACATCCCTGAAGCCCCCTGGTGGGTGGTCCAGGCGGTGGACAAAAAGCGCTCGCGCCTGAACTGCATCGCCCACCTGCTGGGGCAGTTCGACTACCACGAGATCGAACACCCCGCGGTAGAGCTGCCACCGCGTGAGCGCGGTGAAGACTACATCCGCAGGCCCGTGCCCGACAGCATGTACGTGCCCGACGTGTACTGAGCTCAGTCACCCCTTGCCGGACACGAGCCGCTCCGGCAAGGCCACCCCTTCGGCCCTGGCGACGGTGGTCAAGGCGTCTTCCATCAGAGCGCGCGCATGCCCGGCAACCCGGTAAAGGTAGGCATGCAAGGCAACATCGGCAGGTTGACGGCTTTCACAGTCAGCGCTGTAGGCCTCGAACTGCCCAAGCATGGTCACCAATTCGGCCAGGTGCTGCGGACATTCGCAGGCCACGCGCGGCAAGGTCTGTGACAGGTTGACCAGATCCGCGCCACCAAAGCGCGGTGGCGGTGCCGGATCAGGCAAGGTGCGCAACGCCTCGGCCACACTTTGCCAGCCACGCACGGTGTCCACCAGCGCCCGGCTCAGCTCATCCGGAGGCAGCGGCGAGCGCCGCAAGATCACCCCCCGCGCTCGCAAAGCCTCCAGCACCTGGCTGTTGGCAAAACCGTAAATCACACACATCTGGCGGGCGTTGACCAGCTTGGTCACGCGCACCAGCCAGTCCACGGTTTCCATGTGCAATGCACCGAGATCGGCGACCACCATGTCGGCCGACAGGTGCTGCAACTGCAGTTCGGACTGCGGCCTCACGTCCAGCGTGCCCACCACGTCCAGCTCGGGCACGGCATCGAGCGTGGCGCGCCAACGCATGCCCGCATCGGCACCCACCAGCAGCACCCGCAGGCGGCTGGGCACATCAAGGGCGGCTGTCAGCATCGTCGGCAACGCCGAAACACCCTTGCGAACAGGCTTGTCGGAGAGAGGCAAAACACTTTCTGCCTGCTCCGCTTCGTGGAGCAAATCCTGCAACTGCGGCGTCTGCATGCGGGCCAGCATGCCGATGGCGTGCCCCCGGTTGACCAGTTGCTTGATGAGCACCAATCGTCTGATATCTTGACTCGAATAAAGCCGATGACCCGATGCAGCTTGTTCCGGGGCCACAATCTGATACCGTCTTTCCCAGACTCGAAGGGTGGCGACCGGGATGTTGACCATGCGCGCAGCGGCGCTGCTGCGGTAGCGGGGCGTGCGGGCCTCTGCCGACGGGGTGCTGTGTTCAGTCATGCATCACTTTCTCGGCCGTCTGACCTCAAATTGAAAACGGACAAGTCATTGTGACCTCGGCACAATCTCCCTGATGGCATCACATCCGAGTCAAACCTGAGTCAATCCAACCCTTACTGGAGCACACACATGAGCACACGTCGCCAATTCATGATGACCCTCGTCCCGGCTGCTGCGGCCCTGACCGCCGTGACCGGCGCACGCGCTCAAGCCGCCAAGGTGGATGAGAAAGACCCCGCAGCCGTGGCGCTGGCCTACAAACACGACGCGGCCAAGGTGGACGCCAAGGCCAATCCGGCCTTCAAAGCAGGCAGCAACTGCGCCAACTGCCAGTTCTATCAAGGCAAGGATGCCTGGGGGGCCTGCCCGATGGTGGGCGGCAAGCTGGTCAACGGCAAGGGCTGGTGCAAGGTCTGGGCCAAGAAGGCCTGACCCGGTTACACGCAAAAAAGCCCGCTGCGTGCGGGCTTTTTGTTGTGCGGCGGGGTGGTCATCGCCAAGGCAAGACCACCCCGACAGGCATCAGCCGTTGAGCGGCGTGATCCCGGCAATGGCCCACTCGCCACTATTGTCCAGCGGCTTGACCAGGTGCCACAGTTCATCAAACGGCTCGGCGCCGGCGTTGATGTCTTCGCGGATCAGGCCATGGAAGCGCACCGAGGCGACCCACTGACCGTTTTCCTGGGCGGTATCGACCAGTTCGGCGTCCAGTTGCATCACGTCGGTCTGGTTGGCCGAACTGCCACGCTCTTGCAGGTCCAGACGCAACGAGGCAAACAGCTCGGGCGTGGTGAACTTGCGCAGATCGTCCACGTTGCCCGCGTCGTTGGCGGCTTGCAAGCGGATGAAGATCATCTTGGCGATGCGCTGGAAGCCCGCAGCATCAAAACCAGCAGGCACATTGGCCAGGTTGCCACCAGCGGCGGCACCTGCGGCACCGGCACCCACGGCGGCAGGCGTGGCGTCGAAGGCCTGGCGCTGCATCGGTTGTGCGAAGGCATCACGGCTGGCAGGCTGGTTGAACTGCTGGCCCAAAGGCGCACCGGCACCGACCAGTTGTGGGCCACGTGCTTGCTGGGCACCGCCCTTGAAGCGGCGCATCAGGAAGCCGATCAGGGCCACGGCAGCCACGGCCAGCAGCGCCATCATCAGAAAGTTGCCAAAGGCTTCACCCATGCCCAGGTGGCTCATCAGCGCGGCAATGCCCAGGCCCGCAGCCAGACCCGCGATCGGGCCCATCCACGAGCGCTTGGCCGGTTGCGCGGCGGCACCGGCGGTGTTGGTCGGCGCGGCGCTCTTGTTCACCTGGTTGGGCGAGGCATCCGGCGCGGCCGAGGGCTGCTTGGCGGGCATCTGGCGCTGCATGCCGGACGCACGTCCACCACCCAGTCGCCGGGCCTCGGCGTCCATCGGCGCGGCCACCATGCCCACCCCGGCCATCGTCACGGCCAGTGCCATCAAGATGTTCTTCAGTTTCATTGCGAGATCGGTCCTTGCCCCTTCAGGGCCATTGATCGGTTGTTTGCCAGCGCATTGTGCGCAAGGTCAAGGCCAGATATTCAGCCAATCCGGACAGGTGGGGGCAACTTTACATAAATCAACATGCGCCATCTGGGGATAATCCGCCCCATGAGCACACCCCAGACCGACGCCCCCTCTTTCAGCAGCGTGCCGCTGAGCCCCGCCATGCAGGCCACCCTGCAGAGCCTGGGTTACCTGAGCATGACCCCCATCCAGGCCAGCAGCCTGCCCCTGACCCTGGCTGGCCATGACCTGATCGCCCAGGCCAAGACGGGCAGCGGCAAGACCGCCGCCTTCGCCATCCCGCTGCTGCACAAGCTGGACGTGCGCAACCCCGCGGTGCAGGCCATGGTGCTGTGCCCCACGCGTGAGCTGGCGGACCAGGTCTGCCAGGAAATCCGCCGTCTGGCGCGCTCCGAGGCCAACATCAAGGTGCTGACCCTGTGCGGCGGCAGCACCATGCGCCCGCAGATCGAAAGCCTGGCCTATGGCGCCCACATCGTGGTCGGCACACCGGGTCGCATCATGGACCACCTGGAGCGTGGCACGCTCGACCTGCGCAGCCTGAACACCCTGGTGCTCGACGAGGCCGATCGCATGCTGGACATGGGCTTTCACGACAGCATGATCTACGTGGCCCGCCAGTGCCCCAAAGACCGCCAGACCATGCTGTTCTCGGCCACCTACCCCGACACCATCGCCAAGCTGAGCGCCCAGTTCCTGCGCCAGCCCAAGGAGGTCAAGGTGGCGGCCACGCACGAGGCCAGCAAGATCCGCCAGCGCTGGTACCAGGTCGACCGCGAAACCCGCCTCGACGCGGTGACCAAGCTGCTGCTGCACTACCGCCCGGCCAGCACCATCGCGTTTTGCAACACCAAGCAGCAATGCCGCGACCTGGTCGATGTGCTGACCGCCCATGGCATCGAGGCCATCGCCCTGCACGGCGACCTGGAGCAGCGTGACCGCGACCAGGTGCTGATTCAGTTTGCCAACCGCAGCGCCTCGGTGCTGGTGGCCACCGACGTGGCCGCGCGCGGCCTGGACATCGCCAACCTGGAGGCCGTGATCAACGTGGACGTGACGCCCGACCCCGAGGTGCACATCCACCGCATCGGCCGCACCGGCCGGGGCGACGCCGAAGGCTGGGCCCTGAACCTGGCCAGCATGAGCGAGATGGGCCGTGTCGGCAACCTCGAGCTGCTGCAAAAGCGCGAGTCCGAATGGCACAAGCTGGAAGAGCTGACACCGGCCAGCGATGAGCCCCTGCTGCCGCCCATGGTCACCATCCAGCTGCTGGGCGGCCGCAAGGAAAAGCTGCGCCCCGGCGACCTGCTGGGCGCGCTGACCGGCGAATGCGGCTTCGTGGGCAGCCAGATCGGCAAGATCAATGTCACCGACTTCCACACCTATGTGGCCGTGGACCGCAACATCGCCGACCAGGTGGTGACGCAGCTCAACCGCGTGCCGGTCAAGGGCAAAAAGACCAAGGCGCGACTGCTGAAAGACGTGCAGCGGGCAGACCGCGACTGAGCCTGGCGCAGCGATAAACAGGACACGGTTTAAGGCCTTCCACGCGATAAGTGCCACAAAAATGAGCAGGCAGGCGACAATCACGGGTTGCCTGCCCGCCTTTGCGTCCACCCATGTCCGACCAGATTGCCGCACCCATCGCTGCTCCAGCCATTCCCGGTGCCAAACCCATCCAGAGCTACAAGCCGTTCTGGGCCAAGCGTTTTGGCACGGCCAAGTTCCTGCCCACCAGTCGCGCCGAGATGGACGAACTGGGGTGGGACACCTGCGACATCGTCATCGTGACGGGCGACGCCTACGTGGACCACCCCAGCTTCGGCATGGCCGTGATTGGCCGTGTGCTGGAGAACCAGGGCTTTCGCGTGGGCATCATCGCGCAGCCCGACTGGCTGAGCGCCGAGCCCTTCAAGGTGCTGGGCAAGCCCAATCTGTTCTGGGCTGTGGCCGCTGGCAACATGGACTCGATGATCAACCGCTACACGGCGGATCGCAAAATCCGCAGTGACGACGCCTACACACCCGGTGGCCAGGGCGGTGCGCGCCCCGACCGCTGCTCGGCGGTGTACGCGCAGCGTTGCCGCGAAGCCTGCAAGGATGTGCCGATCATCATGGGCGGCATCGAAGCCTCGTTGCGCCGCATCGCGCACTACGACTACTGGTCCGACAAGGTGCGGCGCTCCGTTTTGATGGATGCCAAGGCCGATTTGCTGCTGTACGGCAATGCCGAACGTGCCATCATCGAAGTGGCCCACCGCCTGGCCGCACGCGAACCCATCACCGCCATCACCGATGTGCGCGGCACCGCCTTTGTGCGCCGCCGCCACGATCCCAGCGCCGAGGGCTGGTTCGAACTCGACTCCTCCGAGGTGGACCAACCCGGCCGCATCGACCAGCACATCAACCCCTACCTCACCACCGGACAGCTGGCCGCCGAAAAAGGAGGCACCTGCGCCATGGAAGAGGCCGGGGCCTTTGACCCGGTGCGTCAAGATGGCACCAAACCCATCCAGATCGTGCGCAACCCGGCGCTGGCCACCCGACCCAAGCCCACCGCCTTGCCCGAAGCCAGCGGCAAGATCGTCATGCCGCCGCGCGAGCGCACCGTGATCCGCCTGCCATCGTATGAGCAGGTCAAAGACGACCCGGTGCTGTACGCCCATGCCAGCCGTGTGCTGCACCTCGAAACCAATCCAGGCAATGCCCGCGCCCTGGTGCAACGCCATGGCGAAGGCGCAGGCGCGCAAGACGTCTGGATCAACCCGCCACCCATCCCACTCACCACACCCGAGATGGACCTGGTGTTTGACCTGCCCTATGCCCGTGCGCCCCACCCCAAGTACGGCGACGCGGTGATCCCGGCCTGGGACATGATCCGCTTCAGCGTTAACATCATGCGGGGTTGCTTTGGTGGCTGCACTTTCTGCTCCATCACCGAGCACGAAGGTCGCATCATTCAGAGTCGCTCCGAGGCGTCGGTGATCAAGGAAATCAAGGACATCCGCGACAAGGTCAAAGGTTTCACGGGCGTCATCTCGGATCTGGGCGGCCCCACCGCCAACATGTACCGCCTGGCCTGCAAGACCCGCGAGATCGAGGCCGCTTGCCGCAAACCCAGTTGCGTCTATCCGGATGTGTGCCAGAACATGAGCACCGACCACTCGCACCTGATCCGCCTCTACCGCCATGCGCGCGCCCTGCCTGGCATCAAGAAAATCCTGATCGGCTCCGGACTGCGCTACGACCTTGCCGTGCGCGACCCCGAGTACGTGAGAGAGCTGATCACCCACCACGTGGGCGGCTACCTCAAGATTGCCCCCGAGCACACCGAAAACGGGCCGTTGACCAAGATGATGAAGCCGGGCATTGGCACCTATGACCGCTTCAAACAGATGTTCGAGCGGTTCAGCGCGGAAGCCGGCAAGAAGCAGTACCTCATCCCCTACTTCATCGCCGCCCACCCCGGCACCACCGATGAGGACATGATGAACCTGGCCGTCTGGCTCAAGCGCAACGGCTTCAAGGCCGACCAGGTGCAGACCTTCTACCCCAGCCCCATGGCCACCGCCACGGCGATGTACCACACCGGGGTGAACCCGCTCAAGGGCGTCAGCCGTCAGGCCGACAAGGGCGAGCAGGTGAGCGTGGTCAAGGGCGAGAAGCACCGCAGGCTGCACAAGGCCTTCCTGCGCTACCACGACCCCAACAACTGGCCGCTGCTGCGCGAAGCACTCAAAATCATGGGGCGGGGTGATCTGATTGGCAACACGCCCAATCATCTGATCCCCACCTACCAGCCCGTCACCGATGGCGGCTATGAAAGCGCACGCCGCAAGAATTCCACGCCATCCGGCGCACGCACCTCAGCGGTGACGACCGGGCGCAGCTGCAAGTCGTCGGCACCACGCCAGGGCCAGATCCTGACTCAGCACACCGGATTGCCCCCGCGTCAGCAGCAGGTACAGGGCCGCGATGCCCGCCCCAGCGGCAAACCCGCGCAGTCACGCTGCAGCAAGAAGGCACGCTGACCGGAGACGGCTGGTGAGGCAGGTGTGGCTCAGGCCAGGGTCCACACCACCCATGCCCAGCCCATCAGCATGTTGAGGGCAAGCGCAGACGCCACGACCAAACCAAAGCGCCACCCACCTGACACACACGCCACCGTGCCCCGTGTGGCGCTGTTGACCGTGAGGGCCACCATCAGCCCCATCAGCAGGTGCCCCACCGGCACCGTGCCAGCGCCGTACATCGCCAACAAACTGGCCATGGGAGCCTGGGCATCGGCAATGGCCGCCAAGGCCGTGCCCAGCAACAAACCCCCTACGCCACGCTGCTGTGCGTAACTGACCACCACAGCCCCACCCACCAACAGCAGGGCCACCATCAAGGCCTCGCGCAGGCGCAGCACATCCTGTTGAGCGGACACCCCCACCGACTCTGCGCTGCCATGCTGCCAGAGCAAAGCGCCCAGCACCAAAGGCAGTGTCACGCCCAACACCATCAAAGGCAGCGTCACAGGCCAGGCTGACGGGGCCACCACCAGGATCATCAGCACGATCTGCATCCAGGTGGCCGCCGTGGACAAAATGGCCGCGCACAAAGTCATGCGCAAGGGCACCTGACGCTGGCGAGCCAGGCTGCCCATCGCACTGATGGTGGCCGTGCTGGAGACGAATCCCCCCAGAAAGCCCGACACAGCCAGACCTGATCGCGCACCCAGCAAACGCTGCGCCACGTGACTGGCCGCCTGTAGCACCAGGATGACGATGACCAGCATGAAACCGCGCTGGGGCGACAGATCACCCATCCAGGACAAAGGCTCGTTGGGCATCAAGGGCAGCAGCACCAGGGCCAACGCTGCCAGCAACAACCCGTCGTAGAGCTCCTTCTCGCTCAGCCAGGTGTTGGCAAAGTGGTGCAACCGCTCGCGCGCGGCCAGCACCGCCGCCAACAAGGCCGCGCACGCCGCCGACAACACGGGCTCGGACACCGCCAGCATGCCAATCAGGGTGGTTGCAATCAGCGACACCTCGGTGGTGATGCCTGGGTCGTCATCACGCAAGCGCCAGTACGACAGGGCCGCCATCACCGCCACACTGCCCAGTGCCACCGCCGACAACCATACCGACACGATCTGGGCAATGGCCCCCAACAGCGCCACCACGGCGAAGGTGCGCAGACCGGCTGCAGCGCGGTCACGCCCCGTGCCCTTGCGGCGCTCACGCTCCAACCCGATCAGCAGACCACAGCCCAGCGCCACAGCCAGACCCATCTGCGCTGGCGACAAAGAAAAACCATTCACCGCAGAGACTCCTTCGTCCATCGGTGTCAGTATGGCCCGTCCAGGGGGGATTGGACTCGGGAAGTGCCCTGTGCTGCCTTAAACTCCGGTCTTTCCACGCACCTGCCGTCCATGTCTGCCGCCCAACCCGGAAACGCCGCCCTGTTCGATTTCAAAAGCGCGACGCTCTCGCTCGAAGCCTTCCTGCTGCGCACGGCCAATCTGACATCACTGGCACAGGCCCTGCAAGAGCGTTTTGGCAGCAGCCCCGACCTGTTCAATGGCGAACCGGTGGTGATCGACCTCACCCACCTGGCCAGCCTGGAGTTGCAGGTCAACTTTCCCGAACTGATCGCGCTGCTGGCCCGCTTCAAGCTCAAGGCCATTGCCGTGCGCGGTGGCACCGTCGCCCAGACGTGTTCAGCCCAGGAGGCCGGGCTGATCGAAGCCCCTGAAAGCCATGCTCATGCGCCCCGCGTCGAAACCGTGGTGCAGGAAGTCGTGCGCGAAATCATCCGTGAAGTGCCGGTCGAGGTGCCCGTGCATGTACCCGTGGCCGCCAGCACCATGTTCATCGACAAGCCGCTGCGCTCGGGCCAGCAGGTGTATGCCAAAGGTGGCGACCTGATCGTGCTGGCGGCCGTCAACCACGGAGCCGAGGTGATTGCCGACGGCTCCATTCATGTGTACGCCCCTTTGCGCGGCAAGGCGATTGCCGGAGCCAAGGGCAACACCGAAGCACGTATTTTTGCCCTCTGCATGGAACCGGAATTGCTGTCGATTGCCGGCACCTACCGCACCACCGACAACCCGCTGCCCGACGACGTGACGGGCAAGCCTGCCCAGATTCGTCTGGAGGGTGAGCGCCTGGTTTTCGACCCCATTGCTCTCTGATTACTCGCATCTGAAAGGACCGCCAGACATGGCCAAGATCATCGTGGTGACCTCCGGCAAGGGGGGCGTCGGCAAGACGACTACCAGCGCCAGCTTTGCAGCCGGCCTCGCAATGCGCGGCCACAAGACGGCCGTCATCGACTTCGACGTCGGTCTGCGCAACCTCGACCTCATCATGGGGTGCGAGCGTCGTGTGGTGTACGACCTGATCAACGTGATCCAGGGCGAAGCCAACCTCAACCAGGCGCTCATCAAGGACAAGCAGTGCGAGAACCTGCATGTGCTCGCCGCTTCGCAAACGCGCGACAAGGAAGCCCTGACGCAAGACGGCGTCGAGAAGGTGCTGCGCGATTTGGAGAAGATGGACTTTGAGTACATCGTGTGCGACTCACCCGCCGGTATCGAAACCGGTGCACTGATGGCCATGCATTTTGCCGACGAAGCCATCGTGGTGACCAACCCCGAGGTCTCGTCCGTGCGCGACTCCGACCGCATTCTGGGCATGCTCAACAGCAAAACCAAGCGTGCGCAAGATGGGGCCGACCCCATCAAGGAACACCTGCTGATCACCCGCTACAACCCCAACCGGGTTGAAGGTGGCCAGATGCTGTCGCTCGACGATGTGCACGACATCCTCAAGGTCAAGCTCATCGGCGTGATCCCCGAATCGGAGACCGTGCTGAACGCCTCCAACCAGGGCATCCCGGCCATTCACATGAAGGGCACCGATGTGGCCGAGGCCTACAGCGACGTGATTGACCGTTTTCTGGGGCAGGACAAGCCCCTGCGTTTCGTTGAAGCCGAAAAACCTGGCTTCTTCAAGCGACTGTTCGGAGGCAAGTGAGTCATGGGATTCCTCAGCTTTTTCCTCGGCGAAAAGAAGCAGACGGCCTCAGTGGCCAAGGAGCGTCTGCAACTGATTCTGGCGCACGAGCGCAATGGCCGCTCCAGCAGCCCCACCTATCTGCAGGATCTGCAGCGCGAATTGGTGGCCGTGATTTCCAAGTACGTTTCCATCAATCCGGACGACATCAAGGTCAATCTGGAGCGTCAGGATGACCTGGAAGTGCTGGAAGTGAAGATTGAGTTGCCGGACGGCCCCCGCTGACGGCATGGATGACGACGATCGGGGTCGCCCGCGGCGGTCCTGGTCTTGTTGCGGTGCACAATAGTGCGGTCACAGTGTCACAGGGGATCGGGTTCATGCGTTACGTCGTCTTCAACCAGAAGGGTGGAGTGGGCAAGTCCACCATCACCTGCAACCTGGCTGCCATCAGTGCAGCGCAGGGTTTGCGCACCCTGGTCATTGACCTGGACCCGCAAGGCAACTCCACACAGTACCTGCTGGGTGGCCCGCATGAAGACGCCGAGGTCAGCGCCGCCGAGTTCTTTGACCAGACCCTCAAGTTCAGCGCGCGCCCCAAGGGTGCCGAAGATTACGTGGTGGGCACGCCGTGGGACCGGCTGGATGTGATGCCCTCGCACCCCAGCCTGGACGAGCTGCACAGCAAGCTTGAATCGCGCTACAAGATCTACAAGCTGCGCGATGCCTTGGCCGAACTGGCGGGCACCTACGACCGCATCTACATTGATACGCCGCCCGCGTTGAACTTCTACACGCGCTCGGCGCTGATCGCCGCGCAAGGTTGCCTGATCCCGTTTGACTGCGACGACTTCTCGCGCCGCGCGCTCTACACCCTGCTCGACAACGTGCAGGAAATCCGCGCCGACCACAACGACGAGTTGAAGGTGGCCGGCATCGTGGTCAACCAGTTCCAGCCACGCGCCAGCCTCCCGCAAAAACTGGTGCAAGAGTTGATCGACGAGGGTCTGCCCGTGCTGCAACCCTATCTGAGCAGCTCGGTGAAGATCAAAGAGTCACACCAGCAGGCGCGCCCGATGATCCACCTGGATGCCCGCCACAAGCTGACCCTGGAGATGATCGCGCTGCACGACGCCCTGGCTGCCGAGGCAGACTGAGCAGTCACGACCCGGCTTGGTCGGATCGGACTGGGTTTGGGCTTGCGCTGTTAACGCCCTGAACTCAGCTGCGCCGGACCGCGCGCCACAAACGCTGTCCCAGCGTCACCACAGCCAGGGATACGGCACCCACGATCACACCACCTACCCCGTCGATCACGGTGGGGGTGATCGCCTCCAGCAAGCCGCCTACGCCGGGCACGCTGCCCGCGGCCTGGGCCCAGTGGTGAATCACATCGTGAGCACCCGGCAGGCCGTGCAGCACGATGCCCCCGCCCACCAGGAACATGGCGGCGGTGCCCACCACCGACAGGGTCTTCATCATCACGGGCGCGGCGGCCAGCAAACCGCGGCCAATGGCTTCGTTCACGACCCCACCACGCTGTTGCAGGTGCAGGCCCACGTCGTCCATTTTCACAATCGCCGCGACCAGGCCGTACACCCCCACAGTGACCAGCAAAGCGACGCCGCTGAGCACCAGCACCTGCTGCGTGAACGGTGCCACCGAGACGGTGCCCAGCGTGATGGCCACGATTTCAGCCGAGAGGATGAAATCGGTCCGCACCGCGCCCTGGATCTTGTCGCGCTCGAACGCCACCAGATCGACCGACTCGTCCTTCAAGGCGGCGCTGAGCGCCTCGTGGTGGGCTGCGTCTTCCTCCGGGCCATGCAGCAGCGGGTGGGCGAGCTTTTCCACGCCCTCGAAGCACAGGTAGGCTCCGCCCACCATCAGCAAGGGGGTGACGGCCACAGGCAGCCAGGCGCTGATGGCCAGGGCTGCCGGCACCAGAATGACCTTGTTGCGCACGGAGCCCTTGGCCACGGCCCACACCACCGGCAGTTCGCGCTCGGCACGGATGCCGGTGACCTGCTGGGCATTGAGGGCCAGGTCATCGCCCAGCACCCCTGCGGTCTTTTTGGCGGCCAGCTTGGACATGGCCGCCACGTCATCGAGCATCAGGGTGATGTCGTCGATCAGGATCAACAAACTGGTTCCGGCCATGAAATTGAGCTCTCGCTAAAACGAAACAATGCTTGCGTACAGGGCTCAGATCATATCGAGACTGTCTCGCACTTCGTCTTCCCAGCTCAACAACTCTTCCATGGGCAGGTCCAGCCAGCGAAGCGCCGCCTCACCATGTTTTTGCCAGTCCACATCCTGGTCCAGGCCCTCGTGACGCCGCATCAGGAACTCGGCCAACAGGCCCACAGCGATGAGGGCATGCACGTCCGGGTCGATGCGGCCTTCACCCAAGGCCTCCAGATCGTGGTGCAGGCGGATGGCCGCCGCCACCGTGGGCGACAGATGCCACACGCGCGCCACCAAGCCTCCCACCACGGCGTGATCGGTGCGATGGTTGGCGTTTTCGGTGGCCACGTACGAGCGGTCGATGCGTGCGGCCGCTTCCACCATCGTGGACGCGTAGCCTTTGACGCTTTGCATCATCACCGGAAGACCGACGTGGCCAAACAGGCCATAGGTGTGCGCCACATCCGCCGACATGCCCGGCAGCTTGCGCGCCATGAAGGACATGGCAACAGCGCGCTTGGCCGAGCGCTCCCAAAAGCGCAGCAAGGCGGGGTGATTGACGCGGATGACGCGTTGGGCCAGAAAGCGCGTCATGATGGACGCCGTTTCTTCCAGTCCCAGGCGGTTCATGGCCTGCCCGATGGTCTGCACGGGTTGTCCCACGGCATACAGCGGGCTGTTGGCTCAGCACAGCAAGGTGGCCGACATGGCCACATCGCTGACGGCAATGCGTGCGACTTCGTTGAGATCAGGCTCTGGTTCCGCCATCACCTGCTGCAGTCGCACCAACAACTCAGGGCACGGCGGAATGACAATGTGCTGCAGGGGGCCGTTTTTACGGGCACTGTCGAGTTCCAGCAAGATGTCGCTGGTGCGCATGGCGGGCGGGGCGGATGTCATGTGTGGCGAGGGTTAAGCAAGACCGCGTCATTCCGTGGGCGTGTAGGTCATCCTATCCGGCCTGACCCGTTTTGTTGCCATCAAACTCGCGCTTTGTGCGCAATGCGACCATGTCTGACCTGCATTCCATGTCGGGGTGTCAGCTCCGGGCCTGGGACGGCACGAAGTAAAATGGCTGACATGGCCCTGTTGCTCGCGCCCATGGAGGGCCTGCTCGATTTCACGCTGCGCGATGCCCTGACCCGGGTGGGCGGGCTCAGCCGCTGCGTATCCGAGTTCATCCGCGTCACCGACGCCGTGCTGCCTGAGCGGGCCTATGTGCGAACCATCCCCGAGCTGCGCCAAGGCAGCCGCACCGCTGTGGGTGTGCCGGTGTGGGCGCAGTTGCTGGGCTCCGACCCCATCTGTCTGGCCGACAACGCGGCCTTCCTGGCCACGCTGGGTCCGGCTGGCATCGATCTGAATTTCGGTTGCCCGGCCAAAATCGTCAACCGCCACGGGGGCGGCGCGGCGCTGTTGCAAGAGCCTGAACTCGTGCACCGCATCGTGCGCGAAGTGCGCCGTGCCGTGCCCACCAGCGTGCCGGTGTCGGCCAAGATGCGCCTGGGGTTTCACGACGACGCCCAGGCCGAAGACTGTGCCCGCGCCATCGCCGACGGGGGGGCCAATGAGCTGGTGGTGCACGCCCGCACCAAGGCCGATGGCTACCGCCCGCCCGCTTACTGGGAGCGCATCGCCGATGTGAAGGCGTGCGTGGCCATCCCCGTGGTCGCCAATGGCGAGATCTGGACGGTGGCCGATGCACGCCGCTGCATCGAGGTGTCGGGCTGCACCGACCTGATGCTGGGGCGCGGCATCGTGGCCGACCCCGGTCTGGCGCTGGCGATCCTGGCCGACCAGCATCTCACCCCTGATGCCACCGCGCCCACCTGGGACACACTGCAGCCGGTGCTGTGGCAGTTCTGGGATCTGGTGCAAACCAGCATTGAGCCGCGCGCGCGCACCGGGCGCATGAAACAATGGCTCAATTACCTGCGGCGGCGTTATCCTCAGGCCGACATCGCTTACCAGGCCCTGCGCACGGTCACCGATTCGCGGCTGATGACGGCCTGGATGCAGGCCCACCTGGCCACGCCATCTGCGCTGGACCGTCTCGCCGCCTGAACCTTACAAGAAGAAAGCCCCAGCCCGATGGCCATCCAATGGTTCCCCGGTCACATGAATGTGACCAAAAAAGCCATCACCGAACGCATGAAGGACATCGAC
>JAGOKC010000033.1 GCA_017994835.1 Aquabacterium sp.
CAAAGGGGGCCAGGCCGGTGGCGTGCAGCAGGTCGGCCATGCGGGCCTGGCGCTCGGCCGGGGCGTGGCCGAACAGGCGCGCGAAGAAATCGACGTTCTCGGCCACCGACAGGGTGGCGTAGAGGTTCTTGCCCAGACCCTGGGGCATGTAGGCAATGCGCGGGCACACGTCACGGCGGTGAGAGGCCTGCCCCATGTCGCCATCGAGCACTTCGACCTGACCGGTCTGGATGCGCTTGGCACCAGCCAGCAAGGCCAGCAAGGTGGACTTGCCCACGCCATCCGGGCCGATGAGCCCGACCATGCAGCCGGCGGGGATGCTCAGCGTGACATTGTCGAGCGCCGTGTTCCGCTTGTAGCGGTGGGTGAGGCCCTGAACCTGGGCCACGGGCCGGGTCGTGGCGGGATTCATGGCAGGGGTCACGGTGCGGCGGCTGCAGAGGATGCTGACGGCTCGGACGCGGGTTCGGCTGGCAGCTTCACGGCCAGTTGATCTGGCCAGGGCTCATCGGGCTGGATGCGCACATAGGCCATGCCGGGCATGCCGGTTTTGACCTGGCTGCTGTAGCGCGCCAGCAATTGAGGGTCGATGTGCGCGCGCACCTTGAACATCAGCTTCTGGCGCTCGACGGTGGTCTCGACCGTCTTGGGCGTGAACTGGGCCACGCTGGCCACGAAGGTGACCTTGGCCGGGATCACGTACTGCGGTGCGGCGTCCAGCACCAGTCGGGCCTCACTGCCGATGGCCACGCGGCCTGCAGCGGTTTCGGGCAGGAAGAAGGTCATGTAGACATCACTCAGATCGACCATCGACAGCACGCGGCCACCCCCGCCGAGCACCTCGCCCTCCTGGGCTGCGCGCACCTGGATGCGGCCATCGCGTGGGGCGCGCAGGGTCGCATCGTTGAGGTCGGCTTCGATGCGCTTGACCACGGTTTGCGCCGTGTCGATGGCCGAGCCCGCTTCGATGCGCTGCGATTCGGTGGTGGTGATGGCGGTGCGCGCTTCGGCCACCTGGGAGCGCGCCGCACTCAGGGCGGCGCGGGCACCTTGCAACTGTGCGGTGGCTTCGTCCAGCTTTTGTGGGGGCAGAAAGCCTTGGGCGACCAGTTCCTTGGCGCGCTGCCATTCCTTGGTGACCAGGGCCAGTTGGGCCTCGCGTTGGGCGACCTGCGCAGACGCGGTGGTCACGGCCTGATGCCGTTGGGCCAGCAGGGCCTCGGCCGTCGCGCTGGCTTGCTGGGCTTGCCGGACTTGTGCCTGGGCACGGGCCAGGTCGGCTTCCAGCAAGGCCGTGTCCATGATGACCAAGGTCTGGCCCGCTTTCACGTTGTCACCCTCGCGCACCAGCACCTGCTTGACGCGACCGCCGGACTTGGTGGCAATGTCGGTGTCGGTGGCCTCCAGTCGGCCATTGCCGCTGGCAATGCTGGGCGGCAAGCCTTGCGGCTTGAGGCGCTGCCAGGCCAGGAACCCGCCCCCAGCCACCAGGGCCACCGCACCCCAGAGGAGGACTTGTCGGAGCTTGGTGCGGGAAGCAGGGATGAGTGCGGGCATGGCTTTGGCGTTCGGGTCAGGGTTCATCAGGATGCTGTCGTTTTAACATGCATGGCGTGCATTCCTGTCCGATCGGGTGAGCTCGGGAACCTTTCTTCCTTCGCCCTACACTCAGTCGTGCTCACTTCACTTCCACTCACCCCATGCGCATGCCGACACGATTGAAACTCACCCTTCTGAGTCTGCTGGTGGCCTCGACCCTGGTGCCTGCCGCTCATGCAGCCAGCCCTACGGATAGGCAGCCCGGCATGCGGGTGTCGAAGAGCGTGCTGCAGGCCGTGACAAGTGTGGAAGGCATCACCGAATACCGCTTGCCCAACGGGCTGCAGGTGCTGCTGATTCCCGATGACACCAAACCCACCACCACGGTCAACGTCACCTACCGGGTCGGCTCGCGCCACGAGGGTTATGGTGAAACCGGCATGGCCCACCTGCTGGAGCACCTGATCTTCAAGGGCAGCCCACGCCATCCCCAGGTCTGGTCGGAGTTCAACAAGCGCGGCTTCAGCGCCAATGGCAGCACCTGGTACGACCGCACCAACTACTTCGCCAGCTTTGCCGCCAACGACGACAACCTGAAGTGGTACCTGAACTGGCAGGCCGATGCGATGGTCAACAGTTTCATTGCCCGCAAGGACCTCGACAGCGAGATGACCGTGGTGCGCAATGAAATGGAGATGGGGGAGAACAACCCGGGGCGCATCCTGCTGGAAAAGACCCTGGCCTCCATGTACCAGTGGCACAACTACGGCAAGTCCACCATTGGCGCGCGCACCGACGTCGAGAACGTGGACATCGCCAACCTGAAGGCGTTCTACCAGCGCCATTACCAGCCCGACAACGCCACGCTCATCGTCTCGGGCAAGTTTGATGCGGCCAAGGTGCTGAACTGGGTGCAGTCGTCTTTCGGCGTCATTCCCAGACCCAAGCGGGTGTTGCCGCCGCTGTACACGCTCGACCCCGTGCAAGACGGCGAGCGCAGCGTGACGGTGCGCCGTGTCGGCGGGGTGCCAATGTTGTTCGCCAGCTACCACGTGGTGCCGGGCGCGCATCCTGATTACGCTGCGGTTGAGTTGCTGTCTATCATTTTTTCGGACACCCCCTCGGGCCGTCTGCATCGCCGCCTGACCGAGCAGAACCTGGCGGCCTCCGTGTTTGGCTTCTCGCAGGCGCTGGCCGACCCAGGCTACATGCTGCTGGGCGCGCAACTCAGTAACGAGCAGGACCCTGAAAAAGCCACGCAGGCCTTGCTGGCCGAGATTGAGAACGTGACCCGGCAACCCATCACCGAGACTGAGCTTGCTCGTGCCAAGTCCAAATGGCTCAATGGCTGGGATCAAGGTTTTGCCGATCCACAGCATGTCGGTGTGGCCCTGTCAGAGGCCGTCGCCCAAGGCGATTGGCGCTTGTTTTTCCTCATTCGTGATCGCATCAAGTCGATCAAGCTGACTGATGTGCAGCGTGTCGCGTCCCAAGTGTTTCTGCCGTCCAACCGCACGCTGGGACGCTATGCGCCCACCGAAGCTCCTCAGCGCGCACAGCAACCCGCCCGGGTGAACGTGGCAGAGGCTTTGCAAAACTTCAAAGGTGGCAATGTGGCGGCCACCGCTGAAGCTTTCGATGCCAGTCCGGCCAACATTGACGCCCGTACGCAGCGCCTGACGCTGCCTTCAGGCATGCAAGTCGCACTGTTGCCCAAGGCCACCCGTGGTCAGGCCATCGAGATGGTCATGAGCTTGAGTTTTGGCGATGAAACTTCACTGGCAGGATGGGGTGAGGTGCCCCGTGCATTGGGTGAGTTGCTGGACAAAGGCACACGACAACTCAATCGCCAACAAGTGCAGGACCGTCTGGACGCTCTCCAGGCTGAACTGGCCATCGCCTGTGAGTCAGGGGAACTGACGGTGCGCGTGTCCACCCGGCGTGACAAGCTGCCTGAGGTGCTGGCTTTGCTGGGCGAGATGCTGCGCCATCCCGCACTGCCACCCGATGCGCTGGAGGAAATACGCCGCCAGGCCCTGGCCGAAGTGGATGAGATGCGCAAGGAGCCGTCTGCCTTGGTGGCGGAAGCCATGGCGCGTCACGGCAACCCCTATCCACCGGGTGATGTACGGCATGCCCGCACCTTTGACGAAACCGAGGCTGACTGGAAAGCTGTGACGCTTGATCGCATCAAGGCATATCACCAGCAGTTTCTGGGGGCCAGCCATGCACAATTTGCAGCGGTGGGTGACCTGGATGTGGCTGCAACCACCGCCGCGCTGAAGGCCGCCTTTGGTGACTGGCAGAGCCCGGCATCTTTTGTGCGCGTGTCAGAACCCTTCCGTGTGGTGTCGCCCGTCACCTTGCAGTTGAATGCACCCGACCGGCAAAGCGCGACGCTCGCAGTCAATCTGGCCTTGCCATTGAGCGATACGCATGCTGATTATGCGGCGCTGATGCTGGCGAATCACCTTCTGGGCGGGGGCGGAGATTCACGTTTGTGGAACCGCATTCGTGAAAAGGATGGCTTGTCATATAGCGTGCACAGTTCCATAAGGTGGAACGGTGAGGAGCCACATTCTCACTGGACAGCCGAAGCCAATTTCGCCCCTCAAAACCGTGACAAGGTGCTCGCCGCGTTTCATGAAGAGATCAACCGGGCGCGACAAGAGGGTTTCACGCAGTCCGAGTTCGAAGCTGGCAAACGTGGGTTGTTGAGTTTTCGCAGGCTGGGGCGTGCCCAGGATCAGCGCCTGGCCCCAGCCTGGGTCAGCAACCTGCGCCTGCAACGCACCTTTGCGCTGTCGGCCCAGGTAGACCGGAACCTGGAAAATCTCACGCTGGCGCAGGTGAATGATGCGTTGCGCCGCTACATTGAACCCGACAAGTTCGTGGTGGGTGTGGGCGGAGATTTCAAGAAACCTTGAGAGCCATGAAAAAAGCCGATGCAAGTGCATCGGCTTTTCAGTGCGTGAAGCAGCGAAGATCAGATGGTGAAGTCTTCGAGTTTCTTGCCAGAAGCGATGGCGGCTTGAATCCACTTGGGTTGCAGGCCACGACCGGTCCAGGTTTCGCCAGTGGCGTTGTTACGGAACTTTGGAGCAACCTTGCGGCCAGCGCCGCTGTTGGAACCAGAAACCTTGCCGCCGGCCTTCAACCCCAGGTCAGCCACGGTCAGGCCGTGCTCGGCCAGCAGCGACTTGATTTGAGTGATCACGCCTGCACGTTCTGCACGACGTGCTTCTTGCAGCGCCTTTTCAATTTCGGCGGCTTGCTTTTCGATGGCTGCTTTTTGGGCGAGGAGGTCTTGGTAGTTGCTCATGTGTGATCCTTTGTTGCGCTGTTGCCAGGGCTTGAATACTTATTGGGGGGGATGGGCATCAATGACGAGATGCAGGCCATCTGACCGATATTCTAAACCCAAAAATAAATAATGTGCAATGACCGTAATTTTCAATACATCTGATCGATTGCGGGATGTCATGTTTTGATGACGAAGGTTTGGCGTGTTTTGTATGAAGTTATGTGAAGGATGGAAACAAGGCCAGTGACTTGAAGCTCAGGGATTGTCAAGAAGCATCGGTGCTGCTGGCCTCAAAGCCCGGGCCAATTCAATCACCGCCAGCGCGTAATAGCTGGACTGGTTGTAACGCGTGATGGCGTAAAAATTGGCTGTTCCGGCAATGAGGGTTGGTGCGTCGTCACCATTCTCTAGCAGAACCAGAGCCAAGGGGCCGGGGTGCGCCAGAGCAGTCTCTGGCAGGGCGGCACCCAAAGCCTGCATTTCGGCCGCCGAGAAACTCGGAACAATATCTGGTGCCAGCAGTTTGGTGCGCGCTGCCTCGTCGATTGGGGGTGTCACATCAAAGTGGGTGGCTTGACCGTTGCGCCAACCGTGCGATGCCAGATAGTGGGCGACACTGCCGATGGCATCGACCGGACTGCCTTGCAGGTCCACCTGTCCGTTGCCATCAAAGTCCACCCCCCAGCGACGGATGGAACTGGGCATGAACTGTGGCCAGCCAATGGCTCCGGCATATGAACCCAGCACGCTGTCCGGGGCGAGTTGTTGCTCGGCGCAGAGTTTCAAAAACGCACCCAGTTCTTTCTTGAAGAATGGGCTGCGATCGCTGCGTCCGCTCGGAAAATCAAGCGACAAGGTGGTGAGCACATCCAGTACACGAAAATTGCCGGTATGTCGGCCATAGACCGTCTCGACACCGATGATGCCGGCAATGATGTCGGCTGGCACGCCATATTGCGCTTGTGCGCGCAGCAAGGCCGCCTCATGTTGCTGCCAGAACGCCAGGCCCGCCCGAATGCGGATGGGCTCGATGAAGCGAGCCCGGTAAGCCGCCCAATTTTTGGCAGTGCCACGCGGGGCCGGCATCATCAGGCGTGCGGCCTGACTTTTGTAGCGTGCCTCGGACAGGACTGACCAGACCCAGGCCTCATCAAGTTCATGAGTTTGTGCGATATCGCTGGCCAAGGCGCGCGCATCGGCCCGCTGGCTGTAGGCATCGGCATCAGCTGGCAATGAAATCACCTGCGGGGCGATCGCTGGGGTGTGGATGCGCTGCACCTGCGCATCTGGCGCAGAGGCCGCAGGCGCTGATGCAGACGGCGCGGCAGCCTCGGTATGGTCAGCAGGGGCGCGTGATGTGCTGCATGCGCAGAGCAAGGCCGTGGTGAGGCTGATCCAGCCCCAGCGTGCGATGGCGGCGGCAGGATGGTGGCGTGAGTGCTTCATGGGACGTGATCAAGAAGAGAAATGGCGCAGGCCATGCGATGTCATGCAAGGATCTTCATCGTACCGATGAGGGATGTGGCCGTGAGCGCCGATGCGCTCCGATGCGCAAGCGAATGTGTTTGACCCGATCCTTTGCCTTGCGCAGCGGCAGGGTGCCATCGGAGGAGGGGGGGGCGTAGCGCAAGGCATCGAGTATCGCGAGTTGTTGCAACAAGAAATGGCGCAGGTCAGCAGGCAAACGTGTATCGGGCACCATGCGCAAATGCTCTGCCCAGGCGAGTGCCGGTGCCGGTGCCGGACACGCGCTGGGTGCCGAAATACCCAGTGAGATCAGACTGCGGTGCAGCCGCCACATGGTCTGCTCCCAGGGGCTGTGAACCACGCGAGGTCGTTGCCACCACAGCCACGTCAGGCCGAGCAGACTGATCACCACAAAAATGATCGCGCAAATGCGCAGCAGATCAGCCCAGTTGCGTGCGTCCACCCCCCAGTTCTGCAGCAGGTTCAATTGCTGCTCTCGTGCGTATTGCAATACCCAGGTGTTCCAGCGGTGGTTGCCGGCATCCACATACGCACGCATGGTGCGCCACCACTGACTTTGTCCCTCGCCCAGTACCCCTGCCAGACCGCCAGAGGTCAGACGCTCCCCGGTGCTGCGTTCGATGCGTTCAGGGGCCACGGCAGCCGTAGGGTCAATGCGAATCCATCCCTGGCCCTCTTGCCAGAACTCGGCCCAGGCATGGGCATCGCTGTTGCGAACCACGTAAAGACCATCGAACACATTGAGTTCGCCACCCTGAAACCCCGTGACCACTCGAGCTGGAATGTCCATGCTCCGCATCACCACCACAAAGGCGGTAGCGAAGTGTTCGCAAAAACCCATGCGGCGATCCAGCCAGAAGCGGTCAATGAGGTGCGGCTCCAGCCGACCGTCTGCACCTGGGGCGTCGTCCTCCGGGTTGAGGGTGTACACAAACTTTTCGGTGCGAATATGCTGCAGCACCGTTGCTGCGACCGTGCGGGCATCTGCTTGCGCCAGTTTGGGGCGCGCACGCAGCGAGCGCGCCCAGGCCAGTGTGCGTGGGTTGAAACCTTGCGGCAGTTGCAGGTAGGGGCTTCTCAGAGGGGTGAGTCCCTCCACAGTGGTGTCGCGCGCACCAAGCCAGGCTTGCGCGTTGACCTGAATGCGTTCACCCACCGGGCGTGCGGCATACCAGTCCAGGCCCCAGCGGCGCATGTCGGGCTGTGTCGCCGGTGGTGTGGGGGCTGCATCCAGCGTACCGTCCAGCAGTGGCAGCGACCGCAGCCGGGTCGGCTCCAGCGTGATCTGGTAGCTCAAGGCACGACCTTGTGCCTGCACGGCAGGTCCGTCATTGCCCCTTGACTGCTGGTGAAACGGCAGGGTGCGCGCCGTCCAGGTCTGCCCATCAAACCAGGTCAGCACCGGCCCTCGGAAATACAGCTGATTGGGGCGCGGAGCGGTCCCATCAAAGCGCACCCGCATGGCAATGGTGTCGTCCAGCGCCAACTCGGATACGTGCCCGAGTTTGAGCCGGTCGGACAAACCAGTCTTGTTGCCTGCATCAGAGGGCAGACTCCACAGCGGGCTCAGACGCGGGAAGAACACATACAGGGCCAGCATCAGCGGCAGTCCCCACAGCAGGCTCTGTCCGGCCACCTTCAGCGCACTGCCCAGGCTCGGGCGTCCCAGTGGCCTTTGCGCCAGCACCAACGAGCTCAGCAAGGCCCAGGTGGTTGCCAGCATCAACAAGGCCATCACGATGCTTTGTGAGTACAGGAACTGCGTGAACGCCAGGAAAAAACCCAGGCAGGTCACGACGAATGCATCACGCCGGGCGCGCAGCTCCAGCGTCTTGAGAGCGGCCAGCACCGTCACCAGCGTGATGCCAGCCTCGCGGCCAAACAGGCTTTGGTGAGAAGACAAGGTCAACCCGACGCTTGCGGCCAGGCCGATGAACAGCAGCCAGCGCGGGGGCAGGGGGGTATCTCGCCAAGCCAGGCGAGCCCGCCACAGCAGCGCCAGCACCGTGCCGATGCTGCACCACAATGGCAGGCGGCCCAGGTGCGGGGTCAGACTCATGGCCAAAGCCAGCAGCAACCACAAGGTGTCGCGGCCTTCACGCGTCATGCGGGTGGCACGGGGCATCAACATCATGTCTTCACCGAGCCCTTGCCTGGCCAGCGGGCCAGCGTGTCCAGGCATTCGCGCAAGTGAGCTGGTCCGCGTCCGCAGGGAATGATCTGACCCGGCAGCCGCAACCCATAGGTACTGCCGGTACTTTCGGCGTCACTCTCGGCCTGCAGCAACCAGGTGGCCAGGCGCGATAAGCGCGCTTCGGGGCTCAAGCCTGCCAGGCTGGGGCTCTGCTCATAGTCAAGCCACAGATCGGGCGAGCGACCTTGCTCGGACGTGCGGCTCACCAGGCCCGTGCCCGAGGCAATGGCATGGCTGGACTTTTTCCAGGCAATCCAGCGTACCGGGTCGCCCCGGCGGTAGTCGCGCAACCCGTCGGGTGGTTCGGTGCTGTGACCTGACTGACGCGTGCTGGCGCTCAGCGTGGCGTCGGCCTGCCAGGCTGGCAAAGGGGGCGCGTGCGGATCAATGGCAGGCCAGATCAATACGCGCGTGAGCGGTCGCCAATAAGCCCAGGCACGAAACAAACCCAGGGGATAGCCTGTTTCGAGCGTGATGCGAGGCAAGGTCAGCCAGCCGCGCTGCGGTGCGGGCACATCCAGCTCAATCAGGGTGTCCTGACCGGGGCCGACATCAACTTGCTGCACCAGTCCGGCCTGCGCCTGTGCCCGCAAGCCCCAACGCCCCTTTTTAGGGTGTGGGTTGTGCAATCCAATCCCGACCTGCACCACCGAGCCTGCATGCACACCGCGTGTGGACAACAGACGCAACTGCAAACCTTGCAGATTGCCGTGGGTGAGGTGGGTGGCGGCCAGAGCGCTGCCCACCAGCCAGAAAGTCAGGGCATAGCCAAGGTTGATGCGCTCATTGATGGATGCGCCCAACAAAATCAGCGTTATCGCAGCAAAACTCCAACCCATCCGGGTGGGCAAGATGTAGAGATTGCGATGGGTCAGCGTCAACTGATCAACGCGAGGCAGGCGAGCATCCCACCAAGCCTGCCAGCGTTGACGTAAAAAAGACATCAACCCTGCGGTCATGGCACCGGCACCGCCTCCAGCAGGGCACGAGCCTGGGCTGCGGCACTGCGACCCGATTGCGGCAAGGGCTGCAGGCGGTGCGCCACGGTGGGCACCCACAGTACCTGCAGATCTTCGGGCGATACATGGCCGCGTCCCAGCACCAAAGCCCGTGCCCGTGCCAACTTCAGCAGCGACAAGCCGGCGCGAGGACTCAAACCCAGCGCAAACCAGCGTCCGTCACGCGTGGCCGCAATCAGGGCTTGCAGATAGTCCAGCAGTCCAGCCGAAACATGCACCGTGTCCACCTGGGCTTGCCAATGCGCCCATTCCTGGGGGGGCATCACCGGCCGCAAGGCCTGCAGCAGGCCACGTCGGTCATCGCCCACCAGCAGCGCGCGCTCGGCAACCGGGTCCGGGTAGCCCAGCGACAGGCGCATGGCGAAACGGTCCAACTGCGACTCGGGCAACGGGTGCGTGCCCAGCTGGTCTCCGGGGTTCTGGGTGGCGATCACGAAAAACGGCGAGGGCAGGGGGCGTGTCTCCCCCTCCGCCGACACCTGGCGCTCCTCCATCGCCTCCAGCAAGGCGCTCTGGGTGCGCGGCCCGGCGCGGTTGATCTCATCGGCCAGCAGCACCTGGGCAAACACCGGCCCAGGGTGAAAGATGAAGTCTTCCTTGTGGCGGTCGTACACGCTCACACCAATCAGGTCTGACGGCAACAGATCGGCCGTGAACTGGATGCGCGAAAAGCTCAAACCCAGGCTGTGCGCCAACGCGTGCGACAAGGTGGTCTTGCCCACACCTGGGATGTCTTCGATCAACAGGTGTCCACTGGCGAGCAGGCAGATCACACTGAGGGTGACCTGCTCATGTTTGCCGACAATGATCGTGCTAACCTGATCAACGAGACGCGTGATCTGCGAGACCTGAGCTGACGAGGGCATGTCTGTCTTCGTGGTGAGGGTGGAATCTTTGCGGAGCATGTTGAAACCATAACTCAAACCCGCCAAAGATGCGGGGGCAGGATGAATTCATGGCAACCGGCTACTTTTCCCACCCAGACTGCCTGGCCCACGTGATGGCGGAAGGGCACCCGGAGGGGCCGCAGCGCATTCTTGCCATTGAGGACGAATTGAGGTCACAGGGACTCGACACCCGTCTGGTGCGTGGTGCGGTGCCGCTGGTCAGCAATGCCGACCTGGCATTGGCCCACGACCTCAACTACATCCTGACGCTGGATGATTTCCTGCAGCAGCTTGAGGCCACCGGCGACAGTCGTGCGCTCGACCCTGACACCTGGGCGTGTCCGGGCACACGATCGGCGGTCTGGCGTGCGGCCGGGGCTGCCGTGGCAGCCACCGATGCGGTGCTCGATGGCACTGTGGACAACGCCTTTTGCGCCATTCGTCCGCCCGGGCACCACGCGCCACGCAACCAGACCATGGGGTTTTGTTTTTTCAACAACGTGGTGGTGGCGGCGCGTCATGCCCTGGACGTCAGGGGACTCAAGCGTGTGGCCATCGTTGACTTTGACGTGCACCACGGCAACGGCACCGAAGACATTGTGGCCGGCGACGATCGGATCCTCATGGTCGGCCTGTTTCAACATCCGCTGTACCCGTTCAGTGGTGCTGAATCCCGTGCGGGCAACATGGTCAATGTGCCGGTTCCGGCGCGCAGCAATGGCCAGACAGTTCGTGATGTGATCGAAAGCTACTGGATGTACCGCCTGGAGGACTTCCGCCCCGAGATGATCTTCATTTCTGCCGGTTTTGACGCCCATCGCGAGGACGACATGGGCGGTTTGCAACTGGTTGAAGCCGATTACGCCTGGATCACGGCGAAAATCGTGGAAGTGGCGCAGCGCTTTGCCAACGGCCGCGTGGTGTCTTGCCTGGAGGGCGGCTACAACGTCAGCGCCCTGGCACGCAGCGTGGCCGCTCATGTCCGCGCACTTCTCGATGCCTGATCCGCAGGCCTGAACTTTGTTGGATACATGAATTTCACGCACCCCGTTCACGACACCTCACCCCTGACCGCGTCCGAGTTGACCAAGCTCTGGACCCATCTCCAGCAGCCAGTTGCACTGATTGAAATTGCCATTTTGGTTGGCTGCCTGGTGTTGTCCTGGCTCATCGTGCGCCTGTGGCGCGGCCGTCAGGGCGACGTGCGCTCGATCTGGCTGGGGCATCGCGTCATTGACGGGGCCCTGTTTCCGGTGCTGTCGCTGGGGTTGGCGCTGCTGGCGTACCGACTGCTGCAGCAGCAGGGGTCGATGCTCTTGCTTCAGGTCGCATTGCCGGTGCTGATGTCCCTGGCTGTGATCCGCATCACCGTCAAGGTCTTGCGGGTCGTGTTCCCCGAGTCCCGTGCCACCCGTGTCATCGAGCGCACCGTTTCGTGGCTGGCGTGGCTGGTCACCGTGTTGTGGGTGACCGGACTGCTCCCGGTTTTGCTGGCTGAGATGGAAGCCATCCGGTGGACAGTCGGTGGCAGCGTGGTCAACCTGCGTGATCTGATCGAGGGCATCATCAGCGCCGTACTGGTGTTGATCCTGTCTTTGTCGCTCTCGTCGGTCATCGAGGCGCAACTCCTCAAGGGGGCCGCTTCCGACAATCTCTCTTTGCGCAAGATGGCCGTCAACGCGATGAGATCCATCCTGTTGCTGGTTGGTTTGATGCTGGCGCTGTCCACAGCGGGTATTGACCTGACCGCCCTGTCTGTGTTTGGTGGGGCCATCGGTGTAGGCCTGGGCTTCGGGCTGCAGAAACTCGCTGCCAACTACGTCAGTGGCTTTGTGATCCTGGCCGAACGCAGCCTGCGCATCGGCGATCTGGTCAAGGTGGACAATTTCGAAGGCATCATTACCGACATCAACACCCGCTACACCGTCTTGCGGGCCGTTGGTGGGCGTGAGTCCATCGTGCCCAACGAAATGCTGATCACACAGCGCATCGAAAACGCCTCCTTGAGTGATCGGCGTGTGTCCGTCAACACCGTGGTCCAGGTCGCTTACGGCACCGATCTGCGGGCAGTATTTCCCGAACTGCATGCGGCCGTGTTACAGGTGCCTCGGGTCATGGCGGATCCTGCGCCCAGCATCCAGTTGAGCAACTTTGCCGCAGATGGCCTGGAGCTCACCATCATTTTCTGGGTGCAGAGCCCTGAGTTGGGCGTCGGTGGGCCACGATCCGATGTCAACCTCGTGGTGCTCGACACCCTCAACCGCCTGGGCGTCGAGATTCCATTTCCACAGCGCGTGGTTCATCACACGCCGCCGCTGACCTTGTCGGGGCATGAGGTATCCTCGGGTGCATCATGAGCTATCCCTTTCAAGCGGATGCCCGCACCCACGCCTCAACCGTCGGACTGATCCTCCTGCTCACCCTGGCACTGCTGTGGGTGCTAGGGACCTGGCCCGCTTTGCTGTTGGGCGGTCTGGCCTTGTGCATCACCCTGTTAACGTGGCGCGCCCTGCCGCGTGAGGTGCCTGCGCAATCTGGCGCTGTGCTTTCGCCTGCTGACGGTCGCGTCGTCAAGATCGAGAAAGCCCGCGACCCCTACGCCCATCGTGATGCCCTGCGCATCAGCGTGTTCATGAACCTGTTTGACACCCAGGGCAACCGCGCCAGTGTGGACGGTGTCGTCCAGCAGGTTCAGTACTTCCCCGGTCATTTGTTGAGCACCGATCTGGACACGGGTTCACGGCGCAACGAGCGCAATGCCATCGTCATTGACTCACACGGTCAGACGGTGACCCTGGTGCAAAGTGCCGGTTTGATTGCGCGCCGCATTCTGTGTCACGTCAAACCGGGTGATCGCATCGCCAGGGGGCAGCGCTTCGGCCTGATCCGCTTTGGCTCTCGTGTCGACGTTTATCTGCCGCCTCACGCCGTGCCCAAGGTGGCGCCCGGCGAAAAGGTGTCTGCCACCACCACCATTCTCGCGACCCTGGTCGCGGCCTGAGCATGCAACCTTCATCCCCGCAAGACCCTGATCTTCACGAAGATCACGACATGCACGACGCGGACGAACCGCCGCGTCGTCGTCGCAAGGGCATCTACATCCTGCCCAACCTGTTCACGCTCGCAGCCCTGTTCGGTGGCTTCTATGCCATCGTGATGGCCATGAACGGCAAGTTCGATCTGGCAGCCATCGGCATCTTCTGTGCGGCGGTGCTCGACAGCCTGGATGGGCGTGTCGCTCGCATGACCAACACGCAAAGTGCGTTTGGTGAGCAGATGGACAGCCTCTCCGACATGGTTTCCTTCGGTGCCGCCCCTGCGCTGATTGCCTACGAATGGGCGCTCAAGGACATGGGCAAGCTTGGCTGGATCGCCGCTTTCGTGTATTGCTCCGGTGCAGCCCTGCGTCTGGCACGCTTCAACACCAACATCAGCGTGGTGGACAAGCGCTTTTTCCAGGGGCTGCCCAGTCCGGCAGCGGCAGCCTTGGTGATGGGCCTCATCTGGGTGGTCACAGACCTGGGTGAAACCGCGCGCAGCCTGCCAGGCATGATCTGGGTGGCTTGCGGCTTCACCCTGTATGCGGGCCTCACGATGGTCACCAACGTGCCTTTTTACAGCTTCAAGGACGTCAATTTCCGTCGCTCGGTGCCCTTCATCGCCATCGTGGCCATCGCGCTCGGCATCTCGGTGATCACGATTCACCCGCCCATCGTGCTGTTTGCCATCTTCGTCATCTACGGCTGCTCAGGCTATGGCGTTTATGTCTGGCGACGCATGAAGGGCAAGCCGGTGAGCGTGATCTCCACCTCCACCGATGAGCCGGACGAAGCCGGTCTGCACCGTTGAACCTTCCCTTCGGGAGCCCCACCATGACCGACAAACTCATCATCTTTGACACCACCCTGCGCGATGGCGAGCAGTCGCCGGGCGCTTCCATGACGCGGGAAGAAAAGCTGCGCATCGCCCGCCAGCTCGAGCGCATGAAGGTCGATGTGATGGAGGCGGGCTTTGCTGCAGCATCCAACGGCGACTTCGAGGCCATCAAGGCCATCGCCGACGTCATCAAGGACTCCACGGTCTGTTCGCTGGCCCGAGCCAACGACCGCGACATCAGCCGCGCCGCCGAGGCGCTCAAGGGTGCCAACTCTGCGCGCATCCATACCTTCATCGCCACCAGCCCCCTGCACATGGAGATGAAGCTGCGCATGTCGCCCGAGCAAGTGCTGGAGCAGGCCAGGCAGTCGGTGCGTTTCGCCCGCAACCTGACAGCCGATGTCGAGTTCTCGGCCGAAGATGGCTACCGCTCCGAGCTGGACTTTCTGGCGCGCGTGTGCGAGGCGGTGATCGCTGAAGGGGCCACCACCATCAACATCCCCGACACCGTGGGCTATGCCATCCCCGAGCTGTACGGCAACTTCATCAAGACCTTGCGCGAGATGGTGCCCAACTCGGACAAGGCAATCTGGTCGGTCCACTGTCACAACGACCTGGGCATGGCCGTGGCCAACTCACTGGCCGGCGTCATGATTGGCGGTGCCCGTCAGGTCGAGTGCACCATCAACGGTCTGGGCGAGCGCGCGGGCAACTGCGCGATGGAAGAGGTCGTGATGGCCATCAAGACCCGTCGCGACTACTTCGGCCTGGATGTGGGTGTGGACACCACGCAGATCATGTCGGCCTCGCGCCTCGTGTCGCAGACCACCGGCTTCCTGGTGCAGCCCAACAAGGCCGTGGTCGGGGCCAACGCTTTCGCGCACGCCTCCGGCATCCACCAGGACGGCGTGCTCAAGGCGCGCTCCACCTACGAGATCATGCGTGCCGAAGACGTGGGCTGGGCCGCCAACAAGATCGTGCTGGGCAAGCTCTCGGGCCGCAATGCCTTCAAGCAACGTCTGGACGATCTGGGCATCGACCTGGACTCTGAAGCCGAAGTCAACGCCGCCTTTGCCAAGTTCAAGGAACTGGCCGACCGCAAAAGCGATATTTTTGACGAGGACATCATTGCTCTGGTGGGCGACGAGAGCGTCACCAGCGAGCACGAGCACTACCGCCTGGTCGCGCTGTCGCAACGCTCTGAAACCGGCGAGCGCCCGCACGCACGTGTGGTGTTCTCGGCCGGTGCCACCGAGCACACTGCCGAGGCCGATGGCAACGGTCCGGTCGATGCCAGCCTCAAGGCAATCGAGACAATCGTGAAAAGTGGCGCAGAAATACTGCTGTACTCGGTGAACGCCATCACCTCAGGAAGCACAGAATCGCAAGGAGAAGTCACCGTGCGTCTGCAACTGGGCGGGCGGGTGGTCAACGGCGTGGGTGCCGACCCGGACATCGTGGTCGCCTCTGCCAAGGCTTACTTGTCGGCCCTCAACAAGCTGCACAGCAACGCTGAAAAGGTTGCGGCACAGGGTTGAAAGGGGTAGCAAGAACCTGATTCATCAGGTTACTTGATAAAGGGCGCGTAAGTTATTGATCTTGCGCGCCTTTTTATTTACACTTTCTGCAAGACGAAAGGGCTGTACCGTGGCACACGCAAACTGGAAGAAAAACTGGCTGATTTGGGCTCTCACATCGGTGATGAGCCTGGTCATGGTGTTGCCCGCACAGGCCGCCCGCACCGAGTCCACCAAGGCCAGTGCCAAGGCCTCGAAAGCCACGGCCAAGAAGTCGGTTGCCAAATCTGCCTCTGTCAAGGCGCGAACCTTGGCCAAGAAAGCGGGCACCAGCAAAGTGCGTGTGGTCAAGTCTTCGACGCGCAAGCACACGCAGCCAGAGACTCGCGCCGAGCGTCTGGCCCGTGCTCGCTCCGAGGCCCGGTATGCAAAGAACTCAAAGCGCGCCGGGGTGCGTCATGCTGTGGCGACCTCTATCGACCGCCGTGCGACGCGTCCGCTGGTCGTGCGCGCATCGCTGTCATCGCAGGCCACACCCGTGTTTGGCGGCATGGCTGCAGCCGTCGGCACCACCCGGATGTCGTATGGTCAGTTGTACGGCCTGCACCAAACCCCTGATCCCCTCGACCTGAAATCCAGCGTGGCCTTGGTGATGGATCAGGACACCAACGAAGTGGTGTTCGCCAAGAATTCCGAAGCCGTGCTGCCCATTGCCTCATTGACCAAACTGATGACGGCGCTCGTCATGGTTGAGGCCCATCTGCCCGCTGACGAGATCATCACCATCACCCACGACGATGTGGATACCGAGAAAAACAGCAGCTCGCGTCTGGCGGTCGGGGCCACCCTGAACCGTGGGGAACTCTTGCACCTGGCGCTGATGTCTTCCGAAAACCGTGCAGCGCACGCCCTGGGGCGCACCTACCCCGGCGGGCTTCATGCTTTTGTGCGTGCCATGAACGCCAAGGCACGCAGCCTGGGCATGATCGACACCCGTTATGTGGACCCGACTGGCTTGAACAGCGCCAACCAGTCCAGCGCCAAAGACTTGGCCTCCCTGGTCAAGGCGGCTTACCACCACCCTCTGATCCGTGACCTGTCTGTCTCGCCTGAGCACGCCGTCAACCTGGGCCGGCGTCAGCTTCAGTACCGTAACACCAACAGCCTGGTGCGTGATCCTGCGTGGGACATTGGGCTGCAAAAAACCGGTTACATCGTTGAAGCGGGGCGCTGCCTTGTCATGCAAGCGCGCATGGCGGGTCGCAAGTTCATCATGGTCTTTCTCGATTCTTCGGGCAAATACGCCCGGCAGGCGGATGCCGAGCGGGTTCGCCGCTGGATTGAGGAATCATCCATGAAGGGCGCGGTGGGCAGCGTTGCCACCGACAAGCTCATCGCATCCTGATCTTCACAGCGGTGCTTGCCAACCCAGTGCAGCCGATATGCGCTGGGCTGTGGCTTGCAGGGCATCAGCCCATTCGCCGCGCAGATCGCCACCTTGCCATGTCAGCGCCAGGCTGGCAATGACCTGACCCAGGTCGTTATGGATCGCCGTGGCAGCCATGTGCTGACCCACGCCGAAAGCCTCGTGATGCCATGCCACGCCCTGAGTGCGCAAGGTGTTCAACTCGTGCTGCACATCCTCCAGACTGTCTGCCTGAAGTTGGCACAAGGCCTGTAGCAACAACCCGGATTCATCGAGCAACAGCACCTTTCCGGGCGCACTGCGCGTCAGGGGAACGCGCATCCCGTCGGTCTTGGTCAGTTGCACCCCGTGCCGATCTGCCAACGTGCGCTCAACGCAGACGGCCTCATCGTCTTGTCGCACATACAGTGACACGGGATGTCCGGTCAGGCGGTGCAATTCCTGCATAGGCCGGGCCGCTTGCTCGCGCACATCCAGCCGCGATTTGACCAGGTTGCCCAAGGCCAGCAAACGCAGCCCCAATCGATAGTGACCAGGGCCGCAGCGCTCGACAAAACCACCTGATGCCAGGTCGTTCAGAATGCGGTGAGCAGTGGACGGGTGCAATCCCGCTCGTTCGCTGGCCACCTTCAGAGAGACAGCCTGCCCCTCATTGGCCAGGACGTCGATCAAGGCAAACATCCGGCTCATGACCTGAACGGATGTGGTTGGGGTGGGCGCATCGCTCATCGGCATTTCTTTCGACGAAGGAGATTTTGGTAGGTGATATTCCACCGGAACGGGGAAATAATCAACTGTCATGAGGGTGCTTGCGCTATCGGATTTCCTCGATTCGGTATTTCATGGCACTTGACTTCACTGGACCTTGCTGGATGAGCATTTCTGTTTTACGCGCTTTGTGCCTTGGCCTTTTGTGGCTCACTGCCCAGACCCACGCTGCGGGCCCCTCAACTCCGGTGGCCAGTGCGGCCAGCCCTGCTGACCACCACCGTGCTGCAGGCGGCGATGCTGCATCCGCGGTGGCAAACGGCGCAAGCCCGGTGGCACCTGGCGCGTCCATGCCCGCGCCACCTCCCGTGCGGCGTTGGGCGCGTGCTCCCCGCGTCCACGGACACCTGACCGCACAAGATCTTGGCCTGATCGTCAACGAAGATGATCCGTACTCCGTCGAAATTGGCGCTTACTACGCGAAAGCACGGAAAATCCCGCCATCGCGCATCCTCAAGGTGCGCTTGCCTGTGCAACCCACCTTGTCGCCTGGTGAATTCGAGAGCTTTGCCAGGCAGGTGGACGAATTTTTTGGCAAACGTGTGCAGGGTCTGGCACTGAGTTGGCGTCAACCTTTTGGCGTGAACTGCAACTCGATCACTGGTGCGCTGACCCTGGGCTACGACCACCGGCTGTGCAGTAACACATGCGGCAGCAGTCGCGCCTCCAGCTATTTCGGTGGCATCTCCACGCGACCTTTCGATGACCACAACATGCGCCTGAGCATGCTGTTGGCCGCCCGTGATGTGGCAACGGCCAAAGCGCTGATCGACCGTGGCGTGCGCTCGGATCACACCTTGGGCCTGCGTGGGGCCTTGCCTGTCAAGGTTCACTACGTCAGCACCTCCGACCGTATCCGCAGCCAGCGACGCCTGCTGTTTCCACCCGCCGGACTGATTCCTCAGTTTGGCGTGGAGATCCGTCTGGACGAAACGGATGCCCTGCACAACGCTGATCGCGTGCTGGTCTATCTCACGGGACGGACGCAGGTTGAACACCTTGACACCATTGATTTCGTGCCGGGTGCGCTGGCGGATCACCTGACCTCCTTCGGTGGTGCCCTCGATACCACGCACGACCAGATGACCGTGCTCTCATGGATCGACGCTGGGGCCACAGCGAGCTACGGCACCACCAGCGAGCCGTGCGCGCATCTTCAGAAGTTCCCTGATCCACAGGCCTTGCTCTTGTTTTATGTACAGGGGGCTACCGCGCTGGAAGCCTACTGGAAAAGCGTGCGCTGGCCTCAGCAGGGGCTCTTTGTAGGAGAGCCTTTGGCGGCACCTTTCAGCCGCATCCCTGCATCTGCCAAGCCCCGTTGACGCACCGCACGCAACCAATCAGTGCAACCAGCCCCAGCGCACGCGCTGGCTGATCCACCACTTGCGCAAAGGTGTCAGCAGCACCCGCTCGTGCAGGATGCGATCGCCCTTGCCTGCAATCTCCTGCAACTGGGCGAGGTGAATGTGCGCCAGCACGCGCAGTGGTAACAAGGCCTGAACCTCGGCAGCGGACAAAGCGTTGATGGCCGTCAAACCTTGCTCAATGCTCGCGTGTGCCTGTTGCGTGAGGTGTTGCAGCAATCCAGCCCATCCTGCGGGCACCTGATTGGGGTCCGGCTTGCTCAACTGGTGGGCGCGCACATCATGGGTCTGCAGCACATCAATTGCCACGTTCACCCAACCCAGTCGCGCATCCAGACCCAACCGCGCCACCTGATGTGCCTGACGCAATCCCATACCCAGCAGGCGCGCTGCAGAGCGTGCGGCCGCACTGCTGCCACCCAGAATGCACGCAGCCCCTTCCAATGCGGCACCTGTGCTCATGCGGTTGTGGCGTTGCAGGGCGGCATCGTCGAGCCAGCGCGTCTGATGCACCAACTGGATCAGCCCCTCAAGCTGCTGCGTCCACACATCCACCTCAGGCCAGACACTGGGTTGCACCAACGCAGGCATGGCCGCACGCGCCTGCATCAAAGGGTGATGTGGTTGACCTGCCAAGCTGTCGCGCACCTCCTGCGCCCACCATTGCAACTTGCTCTCGGCGACACCCGCATCACTGACGTCCAGCGGGATGCGGCTGACCTCATGCCACCAATGCAGCCACAACTGCAGCGCCGGACGCAGGGCCGGTGGCGCGCAGTGCAAGGCGTGATACAGGCTGCTGCCCGGGCGAGGGGCGGCTGTTGGGCGGGCAACAAGGGGAACTGGGGAGTCGGTTGAATTCATGTCATCAAATCAAAGGCGCACCGACATTGTCTCAATTGCTTGATTGACAGGTGCAAGGGCTATTTTCTACATTAATGACCCGTGGGTCAGTTACGATTGAGCCTGTATTGCCGACCCCGTTGCCTGGACGCCAGTGTGGAGGGGTGGTTTGCTTTCCTCTTTGCGAAACAACATGAACACATTGCGCTGGTCCAAGGCTTCTCAACACGTACTCCTGGTCATGATGGCCATCGGATTGGCAGGTTGCAGCAAGCCACCCGTTGCAGAGACACACGTGCGGGCGGTCCGCACCCTGGTGCTGTCTGAAACCGGCGGGGCGCTCGAGCGCGAATTCTCCGCCGAGATCCGTGCCCGTTCCGAATCCCGGCTGGGTTTTCGTGTCGGCGGCAAGGTCAATCGGCGTCTGGTCGAACTTGGTCAAGCCGTCACCCGAGGTCAGGTGCTCGCTCAGCTAGATCCGCAAGACCTGAGGTTGGGGCAGGAAGCCGCACGGGCTGGTTTGGCCGCTGCCGAAGCGCAAGCCGCCCAGGCCGCAGCAAACTACAAGCGTTTCGCCGAACTCAAGTCGCAAGGCTTCATCAGTGCCGCCGAACTCGAGCACCACGAAACCATGAACAAGGCAGCCCATGCCAGCCTGCGACAAGCTCAGGCCCAAGCGGGTGTGCAAGGCAACCAGACCAGTTATGCCGCCCTCACGGCCGACGCTCCTGGCGTCATCACCGGGGTGGACCTGGAACAAGGCATGGTGGTGGCCGCCGGCATGCCGGTACTGACCCTTGCCCACGATGGTCCCCGTGACGCCGTATTTTCTGTTCCCGAAGACATGGGCCCGACCGTGCGTGCCCTGCTGGGCAAACCCGGTGCACTCAAGGCCCGCCGTTGGGGCACACAAGTCTGGGTGCCTGTGATGGTTCGCGAAGTGGCTGCCGCCACCGACCCGATGACCCGCACCTATCTCGTCAAGGCCGATGTCGGCCGTGCAGGGTTTGACCTGGGCCAGACGGCCACTGTGGTGCTCAATGCCCCGGTGCGTACCGCTGGTGGCGTGCGCGTGCCAGTGAATGCGCTGGCCGAGCGTGGCGGCAAGTCGGCGCTGTGGGTGCTCGATGGCAAGAACATGACCGTTAATCCCGTGCCCGTCACCACCAGCGACATCACCGGCAACGTCATCCTTGTCTCGCAAGGCATCCAGCCTGGGCAGGAAATCGTCACCGCCGGCGTCCACGTCCTGACCCCCGGCCAGAAAGTGCGGCGTTATCAGTCCGTCAACGCGACGAACCAGCCTGCTGCACCAGTACCTGCACCCGTACCTGCACCGTCCTCGGCCTCGCCAGCCTCCGGCGTTGCATCCTGATCGACGGGGAGCCTCTTCATGTCGATGTCCCGTCAATCCTGGTCGAAGGACCAGCGCTTCAACGTCTCCCGCTGGGCACTTGAGCACCCGGCCCTTACGCGCTACCTCATGGTCGTGCTGATGGTGCTGGGCGTGGCAGCCTACTTCAGCCTTGGTCAGGACGAAGACCCACCTTTTGCGTTCCGTGTGATGGTGGTGCGCGCCTACTGGCCCGGTGCCACGGCGCAGGAAGTGGCAGAGCAGGTCACCGACAAGATCGAGCGCACCCTGCAAGAGGTGCCTTACGCCGACAAGATCCAGTCCTACACCAAGCCGGGTGAGTCCTTCACCCTGATGATGGTCAAGGACAACTCGCCGCCCAAGGAAATTCCCAACCTCTGGTATCAGGTGCGCAAGAAGGTGAGCGACATGCGCCACACCCTGCCGCAGGGCGTGCTCGGTCCTTTCTTCAATGACGAATTCGGCGATGTGTATGGCTCCATCTATGCATTGTCCGCCGACGGTTTCTCGCAGGAAGAACTGCGCCAGTTTGCCGAGCGCGTCCGCTCCGAAGTGCTGCGCGTCCCCAATGTCGCCAAGGTCGAACTGTTCGGCGTGCAGCCTGAAAAGCTGTTCATCGAAATTCCGCAGCGCCGCCTGGCACAACTGGGCATCGACATGGGGCAGGTGCTGACCCAGCTCAACGCACAAAATGCTGTGGAAGGCGCTGGTGTCTATGCGGGCGACCGCAACAACATTCAGATGCGCGTCAATGGCGCGATCCAGTCTGTCGAGCAGTTGCGCAACCTGCCCATTCGCGTCATCCATCCTGTCACCCACCAGGCTCGCAACCTCAAGCTGGGCGACATTGCGACGATCCGACGTGGCTACGAAGACCCCGCCATCACCAAAGTGCGTCACCAGGGCAAGGAAGTGATCGCCCTGGGCGTGTCCATGGCCAAGGGTGGCGACATCATTGCCCTCGGCAAGAGCCTGACTGAAGCCACCGAGCGCTTGCGCAACGAACTGCCTGTCGGTATTGAACTGTCGCAAATCCAGAACCAGCCTCAGTCGGTGTCATCGTCCGTGGGTGAATTCGTCAAGGTGTTGCTCGAAGCCGTTTTTGTGGTGCTGGCCGTCAGCTTCCTGAGCCTGGGACTGCACACCAAACCCTGGCGACTCGACGTCTGGCCTGGCTTGGTTGTGGCCATCACCATTCCTTTGGTGCTCGCCGTCACCTTCCTCATCATGAAATACTGGGGTGTGGGGCTGCACAAGATCTCGCTGGGAGCGCTCATCATTGCGCTGGGCCTGCTGGTCGATGACGCCATCATTGCCGTTGAAATGATGGTGCACAAGCTTGAAGAGGGCTATGACAAGGTGCATGCTGCCACGGCAGCCTATGACCTGACCGCCATGCCCATGCTGACAGGCACACTCATCACCGCTGCGGGCTTTTTGCCCATTGGCATGGCCAATTCGGCCACGGGTGAGTACACCTTCGCCATCTTTGCCGTCACCGCTGCAGCGCTCATCATCTCCTGGATTGTCTCGGTGTACTTCGTGCCCTATCTGGGGCAACAACTGCTCAAGACCAAGCCCAAGATTGCCCACGGCAGCAGTGAAGACCTTTTCAACACCCCTTTCTACAGCCGCTTCAAGGCTGCAGTGAACTGGTGTGTCGAACACCGCTGGATCACCATCGGGTTGACCATTGCTTCACTGGTGCTGGGGGTGTTGGGCATGGGCAAGGTGCAGCAGCAATTCTTCCCAGATTCCAGCCGCCCTGAAATTCTGGTGGACCTGTGGTTGCCTGAGGGCAGCAGTTTCGATGCGACCGAAGACATGGCGCGTCGTGTGGAACAGCGTCTGCTCAAGGAGCCAGGCGTCACCACCGTCAGCACCTGGGTTGGTTCGGGCCTGCCGCGCTTTTACCTGCCCATGGATCAGATCTTTCCTCAAAGCAACGTGAGCCAGATGGTGGTCGTGCCAGAAAATCTGGCGCTGCGAGAATCTCTGCGCCAAAAGCTGCCACACCTGATCGCTGACGAATTCCCTGAACTTCGTGTTCGCGTCAAACTGCTGCCCAACGGCCCACCGGTTGCTTATCCGGTGCAGTTCCGCATCGTGGGTGAAGACGTGACCACCCTAAGGCAGTTTGCTGATGAAGCCAAGGCCATCTTGCGGGCGCACCCTGACATGGTTGGTATCAACGACAACTGGAACGAGTCGGTCAAAGCCATTCGCCTGCAAGTGGATCAGGACAAGGCCCGCGCGCTGGGCGTCACCACCCAGTCGATTGCCCAGGCCAGTCGTGTGCTGACCTCGGGTGCCACCGTGGGGCAGTACCGCGAGGGCGATCGCCTCATCGACATCACCTTGCGCGCGCCCCAGTCCGAACGCCTGACACTGGAAGCCCTGGACAACGCCTACGTGCCCACGGCGCTGGGTCGCATGGTGCCGGTGCTGCAAGTGGCCAAGCCCAAACTCGTTTGGGAGCCAGGTGTGCTGTGGCGTGATGGCCGACACTTTGCCATCACCGTGCAGGGCGATGTACGTGAAGGCGTGCAAGGCCCCACCGTCAGCAGCGTGCTGTGGCCCAAGATGCGCGAGATGCAAGCGCGCATGCCGACAGGCTACCGCGTGGTGCAAGCAGGCACGGTTGAAGAAAGCAGCAAGGGGCAAGGGGCCATTTTTGCCAATCTGCCCATCATGCTGTTCATCATCTTCACCTTGCTGATGCTGCAACTGCAAAGCTTCTCGCGCGCCGTTCTCGTCTTCCTCACGGGTCCGATGGGCATCGTTGGTGTGGCCATGGCCTTGCTGGCACTCAATCGCCCCTTTGGTTTTGTGGCGCTGCTGGGTGTGATCGCCCTGATGGGCATGATCATGCGCAACTCCGTCATTCTGATCGACCAGATCGAGAAGGACCGTGCCGTGGGCGTGCCTGCCTGGGATGCCGTGGTGGGTGCCGCAGTGCGGCGCTTCCGTCCCATCGTGCTGACGGCCGCCGCCGCCGTGCTGGCGATGATCCCGCTGAGCCGCAGCAACTTCTGGGGGCCGATGGCCGTGGCCATCATGGGCGGACTGATCGTGGCCACCGTGCTGACCCTGCTGGCGCTGCCCGCCATGTATGCCGCCTGGTTCCGTGTGAAGCGTCCTGAAACCACCCCAACTTGAGCGTGTCTCAAACAGGGCCTGAGCCGCGTTAGAATCTGCGGTTCAGACCAATTCAGCCAGTTTGGCCGCCACCAGGTGGCCAAACTTTTTCACAGTCTAGGCGCGGGTGGCGAAATTGGTAGACGCACCAGGTTTAGGTCCTGACGCCAGCAATGGTGTGGGGGTTCGAGTCCCCCCCCGCGCACCAGACACATTCATTTCTTACTCATACTGAGAGTTCACAACATGGCTATCACCGTGGAGACCCTCGACAAGCTGGAGCGCCGCATCACGCTGTCGCTGGCAGCCGACGCCCTCAAGAACGAAGTCGACGCCCGCCTCAAGAAGCTGGCCCGTACTGCCAAGGCCGACGGCTTCCGTCCCGGCAAGGTGCCCATGAACGTCGTGGCCCAGCGCTACGGCTATTCCGTGCAGTACGAGGTCATCAATGACCAACTCGGTGCGGCGTTCGTCAAGGCAGCCCAGGAAGCCGGCCTGCACGTGGCGGGTCACCCCAGCATCGCCGAGAAAGAAGGCGGACCGGTTGACGGTCAGCTGCAATTCGACGCCACCTTCGAGGTTTACCCCGAAATCACCATCGGCGACCTGAGCGCCGCTGAAGTCGAACGCGCCACAGCTGAAGTCAACGACGCGGCCATCGACCGCACCATCGAAATCCTGCGCAAGCAACGCCGTACCTTCGCCCAGCGTCCTGCTGCCGAAGGTGCCGCCGAGGGTGACCGCGTCACCATCGACTTCGAAGGCAAGATCGACGGCGTGCCCTTTGAAGGCGGCAAGGCCGAAGGCTTCCAGTTCCTGGTCGGCGAAGGCCAGATGCTCGAAGCGTTCGAAAAGGCCGTGCGCGGCATGAAGACCGGCGACTCCAAGACCTTCCCGTTGGCTTTCCCTGAGGACTACCACGGCAAGGACGTTGCTGGCAAAGAAGCCGACTTCCTGGTCACGGTCAAGAAGGTCGAAGCCCAGCAACTGCCCGAGTTGAACGAAGAGTTCATCAAGAGCCTGGGTCTGGCCGATGGCTCCATCGACGCCCTGCGCGCCGACATCAAGCGCAATCTTGAGCGCGAAGTGAAGTTCCGCACTGCTGCACGCAACAAGGCTGCCGCCATGGAAGCCGTGCTGAAGGCCGTGGACTTTGATCTGCCCAAGTCGCTGATCGATGCCGAAACCGATCGCCTGCTCGAGGGTGCACGCGCCGACTTGAAGGCTCGCGGCGTTGCCGACGCCGACAAGGCCCAGATTCCCGCCGAAATGTTCAAGCCACAGGCTGAGCGTCGCGTCCGCCTGGGTCTGGCAGTGGCTGAACTGGTCAAGACCAACAAGCTGCAAGCCAAGCCCGAGCAACTGCAAGCTCACATCGAAGAGCTGGCACAGAGCTACGAGCAACCTGCTCAGGTTGTCGCCTGGTACATGAGCGACCGCCAGCGCATGGCTGAAGTCGAAGCTGTCGTGATCGAAAACAATGTGGCCGAGTTCATCTTCTCGCAGGCCAAGGTCACCGACAAGGCGCTGTCATTTGAAGAACTGATGGGCCAGCAAGGCAACTGATTGGGCTGACATCGGCCTTCGCGACACCTTTTTTCAGGTGACGCAAGGCAGGCAAGGCACCTGCCTCCTTTCACGGAGCAGGTGCCTTTGTTTTGACGCATCAACCTGGGTTGTGTGCTGGCTGTGCGTGCAAACAACGGAAAACCGATTCGCTGTGGCGACGGGAATCTTCGCCCTCGAGCCGGCTTTTTTGCACGTCATAATCAATCGACATACACATCTGCGGCATCCCGTCAACGGGGTGCCCTGACTGAAGGAAGCACATGAGCGCACTGGACATTCAAAACCTGGGCATGGTGCCCATGGTCATTGAGCAATCGGGCCGTGGTGAGCGCGCCTACGACATCTACAGCCGCCTGTTGCGCGAGCGCGTGATCTTTCTGGTCGGCCCCGTCAATGACCAGACGGCCAACCTCGTCGTGGCCCAGTTGCTGTTTCTCGAAAGCGAAAACCCTGACAAGGACATCTCGCTCTACATCAACTCGCCCGGTGGCAGCGTGAGTGCCGGCATGTCCATTTTCGACACGATGAACTTCATCAAGCCGAATGTGTCCACCCTGTGCATGGGCATGGCCGCCTCGATGGGTGCCTTCCTGCTGGCCGCTGGCGAGAAGGGCAAGCGTTTCGCGTTGCCCAACTCCAAGATCATGATTCACCAGCCTCTGGGTGGTGCGCAAGGTCAGGCCACGGACATTGAGATCCACGCCCGCGAGATCCTCAAAACCCGCGAGCAGCTCAACAAAATCCTGGCTGACCGCTCTGGCCAGCCGCTGGACAAGATCCAGAACGACACCGAGCGCGATTACTACATGTCAGCCGACGAGGCTGCCACCTACGGACTCATTGACAAGGTGATCGACAAGCGCGCTTGAGGCACGGGCTGGCTTGCCGGCCCAATTGTCTTATCATGCGTCGATCCCACCTTGCCTACACTTTGACAGGCCCGCAACATGCCCGATAAAAAAGGCTCATCCAGCGACAAGATCTTGTACTGCTCTTTCTGCGGAAAGAGCCAGCACGAGGTCAAAAAGCTCATCGCCGGCCCGTCGGTTTTCATCTGTGACGAGTGCATCGAACTGTGCAACGACATCATCCGTGATGAAGTGGCTGCAGAAACCGAGCAGACTCGTCCGGCCAAAAACGACCTGCCGGTTCCTTCCGAGATCAAGTCCAGCCTCGATCAGTACGTGATCGGACAGGATCGTGCCAAGCGCACCTTGTCGGTGGCGGTGTACAACCACTACAAGCGCCTCAAGCACATGGGCCAGGGCGAAGGCAAAAAGGCCGAGGTTGAACTGGCCAAGAGCAACATCCTGCTGATCGGCCCGACTGGCTCCGGCAAGACCTTGCTCGCCCAGACCCTGGCGCGTCTGCTGAACGTGCCTTTCGTGATCGCGGACGCCACCACCCTGACCGAAGCCGGTTATGTGGGCGAAGACGTCGAGAACATCATCCAAAAGCTGCTGCAGAACTGCAACTACGATGTGGAAAAGGCCCAGCGTGGCATTGTTTACATCGACGAAATCGACAAGATTTCGCGCAAGTCCGACAACCCCTCGATCACGCGCGACGTGTCGGGTGAGGGCGTGCAGCAGGCTCTGCTGAAGCTGATCGAAGGCACCATGGCTTCCGTGCCCCCTCAGGGTGGTCGCAAGCACCCGAACCAGGACTTCTTGCAGATCGACACGACCAACATCCTGTTCATCTGCGGCGGTGCGTTCGATGGTCTCGAAAAGATCATCCAGAGCCGCTCGGTCAAGTCCGGCATCGGTTTTGGCGCTGATGTGCAGAGCAAGGACGACCGCAAGGCCTCCGAGCTCTTCCGCGAAGTCGAGCCCGAGGATCTGATCAAGTTCGGCATCATCCCTGAGCTGATCGGGCGTATGCCGGTGGTCGCCACCCTGGGTGAGTTGACCGAAGATGCCATGATCCAGATCCTGACCGAGCCCAAGAATGCGCTGGTCAAGCAGTACCAGCAACTGCTCAACATGGATGGGGTCGAGCTGGAAATTCGTCCGGCGGCCTTGCACGCCATCGCCCGCAAGGCGCTGGCCCGCAAGACCGGGGCGCGCGGTTTGCGGTCCATTCTGGAAGAGTCTCTGCTGGACACGATGTTCGAATTGCCCGCCCAGGAAGGCGTGCAGAAAGTGGTTCTGGACGAATCAACGATCGAAGAGAACGCCAAGCCTTTGTTGGTGTACCGGGAACAGGCCAAGGCCAGTGCCTGAGCGTGCTTGATGCGCTCTGTGGGGCACCGCTGAAAACCTGTGAAACTGGTTTTCGCGGTGCCCTTGTGTTTTGTCGATGAGGCCCCAAGTGGGCATCAGAGAAAGTGAGCCCTATATGTCTGGACACCCCATTCTTCCTTCTGACCCCATCACGCTGCCGCTGCTGCCGCTG